>ONPI01000052.1 GCA_900319685.1 uncultured Bacteroidales bacterium | reverse complement strand
ATCGCGCGAGTCGTCGTCTGTACCTATTCCTTTGAATACCAGATAGCTGTCCCAGTCATAGTAAGTACCATCAGGCTTTTCGGAGGTTTCTCCCCATCCATAATAATTACCCAGTTCCTTTTCGTCCGACGCCCCTACGTTGACACTCGCCCACTTTACGCTCAGGCCAAGGTCTACTGCATATTTGTCATAAGGACTCTTCTCCTTTTCAGGATCCTCCCTGTTGCAGGAAACAAACGCGGCAACGGCAATGGCCGCAATGACGAAAAGAACAGACAACTTTCTCATAATGAATCGATAATAAAATAATATGCTACACTAATCCGCATCAAAGATATACTTTTTTTGTCATTTATTGTTTATCTTTGAATTCGGAAGTTTTTTTGCGGAGATGCAAGCCGGATTGATATTACTTATTAAATCGGGGGACAGAAATGCATTTGACGTACTGTGCCGTGAGCGCTATGCGTCACTTATTTCATTCGCCCGGCTTTTCCTTTCTGGAGTCAACCAGTCCTGGGCCGAAGATGTGGTGCAGGATGTGTTGTTCGGCGTGTGGCAGAACCGCCGCAAGCTCCGTGAGGACGATCACGGCCTCCAGGCATATCTTCTGCGGTCTGTCTACAACCGCTGCATCAACTACATCAAAAGGGCACGCCGCAACAATCTGTTCACCGGCGAATATGAAGAGCGCCTGCTTTCTCTGGCCGGAGACTGCTGGTCCCCGGACCGTAACCCTGTGATACGGAGCATATTCAACGCCGACCTTCGCGACATCATCTCCGAGGCTGTCAGTTCGCTTTCACCACGTTGCAAAGAAGTCTTCACGCTCAGCTATATCGACAATCTTACCAACAAGGAAATCAGCGAGCGCCTTGGTATCTCGCTCAGTACCGTGGAGAACCATATGTACATCGCACTCCGCCAGCTCCGCTCGTCCCTTGCCGGAGTATAAAATATTCCTTTTCCATTAGGTGTTTCCAGGATTTCTCTTGTATATATAGTGTATGCAAGAAGAATTAATGAACATTATCGTGCGGCATACGCGTGGTGCCGCCGATGAGCAGGATAAGCGCAAGCTTGTGGAATGGCTGGAAGAGTCGGAAGAAAACCGCCGGTTCTACTCGCTGTTTATGGCCAACTGCTCTCTGCACGAAACGATAGCTTCTCCCTCGCTGTATTCGGACACCGAATCTATGATAGCCCGACTGGATGCACGGATAGATGCAGCCGAGTCACAGCGCCGTGAGCGTATGCCTCTCAGGCTTGCAGGCTGGGCGGTTGCGGCAGTCATAGCCGCGGTAGTGTCTGTTTTCGTATTCCGCGGAACAGGCATAAGCAGAACAGCACCAGTTCCTATGGAGCAGGCAGTCAACCTTACTGCCGAAACCATCCAATTCGCACTGGACGACGGCACACGAGTCTATCTTCATCCCGGAGCTGAGATCTCCTACAATGTAAGTACGCTGGATGACAGAAGAGAAGTCAAGCTCCACGGCGACGCCTATTTTGACGTAACGCGCAATGAACTGAAGCCCTTCGTGGTGTACACCGACAACATTGGGATCAAAGTGCTTGGAACGGCCTTCTCGGTCTCATCTTCCCCGGAGGTATCACAAGTGGTGCTGGAGCGTGGAAGCGTGAGGCTGATCTCACCCGAAGGGGCTTCCATGGTAACGCTGAGTCCCAACCAGAAGGCAACGTTCAAGGCACTCACGGGTGATGTACGCGTAGAACCCGTGTACGCAACCGCTTTCGTCACCGACAAGTACAACCTGATGTCCATCTCAGACGCAACGTTGGAAGAAATAACGTCCAAGCTTTCTTCCATCTTCCGTAAGAATATCAGTTTCAGCGGAGGAGACGACGACAAACGCTACAATCTCGCGGTCCTGAAGTCCGACACGCTCGAAGACATCCTTTCCATTTTGGAATATATGACAGGAGCTGAATTCACAATTCAATAAACATCATATTATTATACTTTTAACCAATCAATTATGAGAAAAAGAATTCTGTTGACTCTGGGATTGTCCCTGCTGCTCTGCCTGCTTGCAGGCCCTGCGGCTTCGGCACGTACCCAGGGAAAGCTCTACGATTTGGACCTGTCCATACCTGGAGCTACAGTCAGCTCGTTCACGGCCGCCCTCACCGGGCAGACCGGCGTGCTGTTTTCTTATGAGACCGACTTGGCTTCAAAAGCTTTGGGGAATATCTCCATAAAGGAAAGCCAAGCCTCATTGGAATCGATTCTCACGAAGGCATTCAGCGGCAAGGGAATCACCTGGAAGGTGGTCAACCGTACCGTGGTGCTCACCGCCGAGCAGCAGCCTCAGGAAAAGGGTGCTGTGGTGACGGGACGTGTGGTCGATTCTAACGGTGATCCTCTTCCTGGTGCCGGAGTCATTATCTCTGGTACCACAAAGGGTACTACCACGGATGCCGACGGCCGCTATTCAGTGTACGTCGCTCCCGGCCAATCCCTGGAGTTCTCCTTCATCGGTTATGCCACCCAGGTAATCCCTGTCGGCAAACGTTCCGTGTTGAACGTCGCCCTTGAAAACGACCAGAACATCCTCGATGATGTCGTGGTCGTAGGTTACGGTACCCAGTCTCGCAAGACCCTGAGCACCGCCATCGCCAAGGTTGACGGCGAAAAGCTCATGGACGCTCCTGTATCGACTGTGGGTGATGCCCTCAAGGGTAAGGTGACTGGTCTGCGCATCGCTTCCAACAACAACCTCCCGGGCGAGAGCCCACGATTCCTGATCCGAGGAGGTTCGTCCATCAACCGAAGCAACGACCCTCTGTTCCTGGTGGACGGAGTAGAGCGTGGAATCGAGGACCTCAACCCTAACGATATCGAATCCATAGAAGTCCTCAAGGATGCAGCATCATCGGCCATCTATGGTAGCCGGGCATCCAACGGTGTCATCCTCGTGACTACCAAGAGAGGTAATGCCTTCAAGCAGCCTCAGGTAGTATTCGACTCCCAGGTCGGCTTCACTTCGCCGGCCCGTACATGGAAGCTTGCGAATGCCACCGAGTTCCTCACCATCATCCGTCCTGCCGCATTCATGGGACCGAATGCACCTCTGGTGCTCAACGGCGCCAACGGTGCGGGTATTGGAAACACCGAGGCTTCTTCCACATATTCAACCCGCTATCTTGTTGACGGCGAAGCGGTTCCTGATGGATATCTGTCAATGGCAGACCCGATAGATCCTTCCAAGACCATTATCTACACCGACCACGACTGGCAGAAAGAATGGTATCATCCTTCTTTATATCATAAACAGTACGTAGGTGTGAACGGCGGCAACAAGGATGTCAAGTATGCAGCATCCGTCGGTTACATGGGTGACGAAGGAATGGTGGCGATGAGCGCCTACAATAACTTCACGATGCACGGTAATACCGCGTTCAACGTGACCAAGTGGCTCACCGCTTCTACAACTTTCGACTTCTCCAATGCGGTCAAGAACCCTATGACCAACGACTACTTTACCGTCCTCGGCCGTGGTATCATGATGTCTCCTACACATATCGGCAAGTATCCTGACGGCACCTTCGCAACCGGTGGTACCAACAAGAACCAGCAGACCGCCGAGTTCTACGAGACCTTCTACGACCGCGAGACCCAGCGCCATAAATTCATGGGCAGCATGAACCTCAAGGCCAAGATCACCGACTGGCTTACCGGTACCGTCCAGTACGCGATGTACGACAACAGCTATCGCGGAAGCTACTATACCAAGGGAGAGGTCAACGGTTCGATCAACTTCGTCAGTACCAGCCGAAGCACCACTGAGACCCGTACGCAGACCCAGCGCCAGAACTTCCAGGCATACCTTACCGCCGACAAGAGTTTCGGCAAGCACCGCATCAGCGGAACGGCAGGATATGACTGGTCCAAGTGGCATTACTGGTATCTGAATGCCGCCAACTCCGGTTCTCTTTCCGACAAGGTGCCTATCCTCGGCTCAGGCGGATCCAATACAGCAGGAACGATGAGTATGAGCAACCAGGACTATGAGACGGCTCTCATCTCATACTTCGGCCGTATAGGCTACAACTTCGCCGACCGCTACATCCTGTCCGCTACGTTCCGCGCCGACGGCAGTTCGCTCTTCCTGGGCGAGAACAAATGGGGCTACTTCCCTTCCGTATCCGCAGCGTGGGTGATCAGCGAAGAGCCTTTCTTCAAAGTGAGCAAGGACAAGATCAATATGCTGAAGATTCGTGCTTCCCTCGGTCAGACCGGTAACAACGATATCGCCCGTACCGACCCTCTGGGAGCCTATTCAGCAAGCACATATGATGTGTACAATGTGCTCCTGCCATCCAAGATGGTCAACACGGGCTTGAGGTGGGAAACAACCACCCAGCTCGACCTTGGTGTCGATATGGGACTGTACAACGACCGCGTGCGCATCATCGCCGACTACTACGACAAGGTCACCAACGACCTTATCTACGGAATCACCCTTCCGGATACCGGCCAGATCGGCAGCGTCAACTCCAATGTGGGAAGCGTCCGTTTCTGGGGTGCCGAGTTTGAGCTTCATACAGTAAACGTCCAGACCCGCCACTTCTCATGGGAGACCGACTTCACTTATTCCTATTCACGCAACAAGATCCTTTCGCTGCCTGATGAGTATAAGTACCAGCTCAAGGATATGGACGGAAATCTCCTGTTCAATGACAATGGTGAACCTGTATACGGCTGGCGAATAGGCGGCTATACCACTGCCAACGGCTACCGCTTCGGTGGTACTGCCGTGGGCGAGCCTCTGGGACGCATCTGGGGTTACAAGGTCGCCGGCATACTGCAGACCGACGAACAGGCCGCAGCTGCATACTACGACACCCAGTCGCACGGTTACCGCCGTACCGACGGCCAGTCGATCGCAGGCCGCAAGGATGCGGGTGATTTCGAGTGGGTCAACCGTTATGGTACAGCCAAGACTTCTGACGGAGCCGAGCAGATCGATGCTACCGATATGTTCCTGCTGGGTAACGTAATGCCTCACTCCACCGGAGGTATCAACAATACCATCCGCTGGAACAGGGTTACCTTCAACATCTACTTCGACTACGCTCTGGGCCACAGCATCTACAATTATATGAAGACACGTATGATTCAGAACACGCTGGGTTACAGCAACTCCAACGTGGATGTGAACCTCGTGGACGGGTGCTGGCGCAAGCCGGGAGACGAGAACGCCAAGTGGGCTCGCTTCTTCCCTAACGATGCCGACTACGGAAACCGCAACTATTCCCGTGCTTCGGACTTCAACGTAGAGAATGCCAGCTACCTGTGCCTGCGTGACGCTTCCATCTACTACGATCTGCCAGACAATCTGGCCAAGAAGATAGCGATGAAGAAAATCACCGTAGGTGTCACAGGAAACACTCTGTGGTACTTCACCAGGCTCTCCGGTGCTATCAGCCCTGAGACCGGTATCAGCTCCGAATCCGATTCCAATATGTACAGTTCCGTGCAGATGGGAAGCGCGACATCCAACCTGATGCCTGCCGCCCGCAAGGTTCTGTTCAATCTCAAGTTAACATTCTAAGGAGGACACGATTATGAAAAATATACTCAAATCATTCTGCCTTCTGATTGTTTGCACTGCCGCTTTCAGCGCCTGCCACAAGGATCTCGACATCCCTTACGACAACGCTCTGTCCAGAAGTAACATGTGGAAGGACGCATCTGACCTGGAGCAGTCCGTGCCAGGCATCTACAAGAGGATGCAGGCTTATTTCTCCGAGGCCGAGTGCAATGTATTCTACTTCGGCGAGACACGTGTAGGTGACTTTATGTGGGGTCCTTCACTCGAGAGCAAGGTGCAGGACAACTTCAAGATCGCCTGCCGCCACAATACTCTTACGCCATCCAACACGATCGGATGGTCGGGGTTGTATTCCACAATCGACCAGGCCAATGCTGTCATAGCGCACGCTGCTGAATGCAACGCTTCGCAAGACAGGCTCGACTGGGCGCTCTCGCAGGCTTATTTCGCAAGGGCGTTCTGCTACTTCCACGCTGCCCGCGTGTGGGGTGAAGTTCCCCTCAACCTGCTTCCGGTTGAATCTACCACTCAGGAAGAGTGCTATCCAAAGCAGAAGAGTGCGGCCGAAGTATACCAGCAGGTTGAAACCGACCTTGTCCAGAACTGCAAGCCCGAGAAGTTGGGCTCCGAGAAGTATTTCGGAACGCCGGCAGCTTATTACACCCTGCTTGCCGACTACGCATTGTGGATGTATACTACCCGCAACGGTGGGGACAGGTACCTCGATATGGCCGAGCAGGCTATCAACAAGGCGAAGAACTACAGCAACGTGCTGGACGATTACGCCAAGGTATTCGACCGTACCAACAAGAAGAACAACGAGATAATCTTCTCGCTGGCTCTCAGTGCTTCCAATACCGGCGGCTATCAGATTTACTTCTGCAATCCTAGCAACCTCATCGCTTCGGCTTACCGCAACAATCCTGTGCCTATCTCATCCACGCAGTGGTGGAGCTATTCCCAAGGCTTCGTGGATATCCTCAAGGCAAGCGAGGCCAAGGGCGACAAGCGTGTAGCCACCAATCTTGGATACGGTCCATATTCATCCGCAGCAGACCACCACGAGATTACCTGGTGCAACAAGCTTACCGGCGATATGTCGTCCAGGACAACGACCTTATCTACTACCGTTATGGCTACCTGGTAATGCTCGAAGCCGAAATGCTGTACTACAAGAAGGACTACGCCGGAGCCAACAAGGCTCTCAACGTAATAGCCAAGCGTGCATACGGCAAGGATAACTATTACACCAGCAGCGCCCCTGCCGACGTCCTTGACAACATCGTCAACGAGTACTTCCTCGAGTTCCCTGCCGAGGGTATGATCTGGTGGGCACTTATCCGTACCGGCAAGATCTGGTCGATGGTGCCGAATTCCGAGATTCCTGATCAGACCTTCGAGAGTTTGAAGGCAAAGAATCCTAACATTCTTCTTTGGCCTATCGCACAGGGTTCTCTCAACAGGAATTCGAACCTGCACCAAATCCAAGGATGGTCTTAATGTCTTAAAATGAAAGAAGTTATGAAAAGAATATTTGCTATAGCCTTTGCAGTGGTTCTCGGTCTGGGATTGCTTTCCTGCAACAAGGAGGAATTCCCTGAGGGAGCGGATATGAGCAGCGTCAGGGTGGCGCTGACTCCTGATCCCGGCGCTATTCCTGCAGAAGGCGGAAGCTTCGAGGCCGCGGTGGTAGTGAACCAGGGTCCAAGTCTTGACGTTCCTTGGGAATTGTCCATCGACGGAGCACCAGGATGGGTGACGGCAAGCAAGATCCGTTACAAATCCCACTTCACCGGTACATACAACGGAGACGATGCGGACGTGGAACAGGACGGAGTGTCCTGTACTGTGTCAGCCAACACTACCGGCAAGAAGCGTATCGTCAACCTCAGGTTTACCGTAGCCGACGGCCGTTCGGTAATATATACAGTTACACAGTCAGCCAAGTAGATGAAAGCGATTAAACTATTTGCATTGCTTGCTGCCGTGGGCTTGTTGGCGTTTTCCTGCAACAAGGTAGATATTCCCCAGCCAAAGGGAGGCGATGGCGGCGATGATCCGGTTGTCCCCCCTACGGAGCTGGCAACGGACCCCGCACCCTGCGACAACAGGGTTGTGGCGCACCGCGGCGGCTCCCGCGAAAGCGGCATTCCCGATAATTCCCGTGCCGGCCTTAAGTACACGATGTCACTTAAGTGCTACGCCATGGAGTGCGATATCTATTGGACCAAGGACAACAAGGTCATTATCGGTCATGCCACCGATACGTACTACATCAACGGTCTGAGACCTTGGGAGCATACGCTCGAAGAGATCCGCAAGGCCGGAGTCCTGAAGAATGGCGAAACGATACCCACTCTTGAGGATTTCCTCGATATAGTGCAGGTCGAGGGCAATTGCACCAAACTGGTCCTTGATATCAAAAACCTCGACGGCAACCTGACCGCCTATCCTATCAAAGCCGTGCAGCGCTCCTGCGAGATAATCAAGGAGCGCAAAGCCGAAAAGTTCTGCGAGTTCATCTGCACTGGCAACGAAACAGTTGCCGCGGCAGCCGCAAACTGTATGGTTGTTTACGGCATTCCGGTAGGCTGGATGGCCAACAAGAATCCTGCAGGCCATAAATCCAAGGGATTCAACTGGGCGAACCTGTCGGCAAAGAGTTATATGACTCCTTACGGCGACGGCCAGCGCACCATCGATGAGTTCAAGAATGCAGGAATGCAAATCAGCGTCTTCAATATCGACAGCCAGTCTGGTGACGGCAATGCCGTGTACTCCGAAGAGGCAGTAAACTACTATATCAACCGATATGCTGACCTTCGTTTCATTTGTACCAATTATCCAAAGTGGATGTTATCGAAACTAAAATAATCACATAGTCATGAAAATCAAATCCCTTCTACTTTCTGTCCTGGCCCTGTCCGCCTTTGTGGCCTGCCAGGAGAAACAGACGATCCTGACCCCTTCCCAGGTGTCGCTGGATCCGCTTATCCTGAAGGTGACCGCCGATGGTGAGACCAAGGCTGCGGCCCTGACTGCAAACTGCGAGTGGGAAGTATCCGCACCATCCTGGGTTACGGTAGCTCCTGAATCCGGCAACGGAAGCACCACACTCTCCATCATCGTGGCCGCCAATGACGGCAAAGAGCGCGACGGCGAGGTGACCATTGTCGCCAAAGATGCCAAGAGTTCTGCAAAACTGCTTGTTTATCAGGCAGGCAAGGCTGAGGAACCAGGTCCGGACGATCCTCCTACCCCTCCTACTCCTGAAGATCCTACTGTCCTCAAGACCGCAGAGCAGCTGTTGAACTTCATCAGTGAAGCTCCGACTCTCACCGCTGAAGAGGAGTATTCCCTCGGCGCTGATATCGACTGCGGCGGTGCCAAGATAAGCCCTATCCCTTCATTTGCCGCTATTCTCGACGGCAAGGGACACAAGGTGTACAACTTCAGCGTAGAGTCTACGGACGCCAAGTCAGGTCTGGTTCTACTGAACACCGGTACTATCAAGAATATCGTGTTCGGTTCTTCCGACGGAAAGACATACGACGGAAAGAGCTCCATCTCGGCCGTTGAAGGCGCAGGCGGCGACTTTGCCGGACTCATAGCCGACAACGCAGGTGTACTGGAGAACGTAACCACCTTCGTAACCATCAACTACGTCGCAGGGACAGAGAAGCCTGCCGATTACATCGGAGTCGGCGGTATTGCCGGTACCGCATCTGCAGCCGGTTCGTTCGTGAACTGCACCAACTACGCTACCATCAATGCCGAAGGAACCCTGACCCAGGAAATCGGTATCGGAGGTATTCTCGGATACACCAAGTCCAGCGAGGTTACCCTCACCTCCTGCGTCAACGCCGCCAACCTTACCTTCACCATACCTGTGGCAAAGGTAGTTATGATAGGCGGTATCGCAGGCCGTACCAACGGCACCATCGTTATCGACAAGTGCGAGAACAAGGGTGACATTTCCTACGAGCAGGCCACCAAGCCTTCTACCTGGATGGCTATCGGCGGAATCGGAGGTGTATACTACAACGGCATCACGTTAACCAACTGCAAGAACAGCGGAACCATCTCCTCCAACCTCCAGCAGGTCAACCGTATTTCCGGTATCCTCGGTACCCTGAACCGTGGCGGTACCATCCAGGGATGCGTTAACAGCGGAGATGTCGTGCTTAACCAGGCCGAGGACAACGCAAACTGGCAGGCTGCCGGCGGTATCGTTGCTTCACAGGAGAGAGAGGATGCTGCCCCGGCCAAGGTTATCGGCAATACCAATACCGGAAAGATCACCGTAACCCTTGCCAACAACACCACCACCCACCAGAACAGGATCTCAGCCGCTGGTATCTTCGGACTCGGCACCTTGGTGACCGAAGTGTCCGGCAATACCAACAAGGGCACTGTCACCCTCGACAACAAGGGTACGGCAGACAGCTGGGCCGGCGGTATCGTGGGAGCAATGGTATCCACTACCAAGGACTATCCTACCGCCCTCTTCGACAATGTCAATGAAGGTGCAATTTCGTGCAAGACTGCCGATGATGCATTGAGCGCAGCAGGCGGCGTGATCGGCAACTTGGGATTCTATCCTAGCAAGACCGACGACACCAAGATGACCGCTACCGGCGACAAGAACACCGGTGCAGTAACTTGCGGCAACGTCGCCAGGGTCGGTTCAATAGCTGGATACAACGTAGCAAGCCTGATCGACTGCAAGGCCGGCGGATCCGTCAACGGCACCGCCCTCACCGAAGCCAACTTCGCAACCTACATCCAGGGTAGCGGAAGCTCAGGCTCCGCAACCGGAACCACGTTTGCAAAGTAGCATCGTAAGGTTGTTATGTATAAGAAAACCCCGGAGTCCGATCGGACTTCGGGGTTTTCCATATCATCAGCGCCTATGGGATGACAATGTCTGATAGAATGAGTTGTTGTCCTGAAGCAGTTCCAGGAACTGCTGGGCAGCCATCTTGAGATATGTTCCTTTCAAATAGTGGTAGCAGCCGTCCATACGTCCGTCAGGATGGTCGATGGGGATTGCTTCGAAACCTTTCACATGATGGATGGCCTCCTCGGAAAGAGTCGTTACCAGCGGGGAGTTGGCAACAAGGTCCAACAGGACACGTACACTGTTTATTTCCAAGCGGATATCCAGATTGACACTTTCAGTGAAAAGTATTGACTCAAGGGTGTCGCGAGCTTGAAGGCCTTTCGCCGGAAGAGCAAGCGGATATCTGGCGATGTCCTGGACGGAAACTTTCGTCCCGCATCCGGAGAGTTCTCCGATGCGTCCCACAAGACACAGGCAACTATGGAAAAGGAGCCTTGATTCGATACGCTCGTCTCCGAGAGGAGATTTGTACATCAATGCCAGGTCCAATTCGCGGTTCAGGAGTTTCTGCCTGAGTTCCTCCTTGGAGGTAATGACCAGATTCAGGCGGATCTTGGGATATTCTTTCTGAAACTCAATGACCGTCTGCATCATAAGCGGACTGAAAGAATACGTAGAACCGATGCTCAAGGTACCCACGTGAAGGTTCTTGACATCGCGGATGCGGTCTACGCCAGCCCTCGCATCTTCCAGAACCTGTACTGCGCAAGGATAGAACTGTTCCCCGAAATCACTCAGGGACACATGCCGGGTGTCACGTGTAAGCAACTCCACGCCAAGTTCCTCTTCCAGTTTCTGTATCTGCTGGGAAATGGTACTTTGCGTTATGAAAAGCGATTTGGACGCAAGGGAGTAACTCTTCAATCGCCCTACCTCCACAAAGTATCTCAATTGTCTCAATTCCATCTTTCTTCTCCTTTCCGACAATATTACGACAATTTATCGATAATTCCTATTAATTATATAGAAATAAACCATATCTATCTATAAAAACAAGACATTATTATACATACCTTTGCGGCGAAAAATCAGTAAAGGAATATGTTCAAGAATTTTAGGGGATTCCATTTGGTTGAGGAGATGCAGAAACTGCGTCACAGCATTAAATTCAACCCTGCCAAGATCAAGAGGAAAACAACAGGTTTATTGTTTGTCGCAGCTATCTTCCTTGTGCTTTGGTTCATGCCGACAGAGACCTTCGGATTGGATGGACTCACTCAGATCCAGCAAAGGATCATTGCCATTTTTGTCTATGCGACGTTGATGTGGGTGTTTGAATTGGTGCCTGCATGGGCAACTTCGGTCTCAATAATGGTACTGTTGCTGTTGTTCACTTCCGATTCCGGTATCAAGTGGATATGCAATCCCGATTCCGTGGGGCAGGTGCTCAGCTACAAACAGGTGATGGCCAGTTTCGCGGACCCCGTCGTAATGTTGTTCATCGGTGGTTTCATCCTGGCGATAGCGACCACCAAGACCGGTCTGGACGTACACCTTGCACGCGTACTCCTCACACCGTTCGGAAAGAAGAGTGAGAACATCCTGCTGGGCTTCATGCTGGTGACCGCCCTGTTTTCCATGTTCATCAGCAACACTGCGACGACTGCCATGATGCTCACTTTCCTCACCCCGGTATTCAAGCAACTGCCTGAGGCAGGGAAAGGACGCACCGCACTGGCAATCAGCATCCCCGTCGCCGCCAACCTGGGTGGCATGGGAACCCCTATCGGTACTCCCCCTAATACGATAGCTCTCAAGTACCTGAACGATCCTGAAGGTCTTGCCCTGGGCATAGGATTCGGCCAGTGGATGCTTTTCATGGTACCTCTGGTGATTATCCTGATCCTCATTGCATGGACCCTGATCAAAAAGGTATTCCCGTTCTCACAAAAGACCATCGAACTCAAGATAGAAGGTGAAATGAAGCGTGGGAAGGAAACCACCCTTGTAATAGTGACCATGGTCATCACCATCCTGCTCTGGATGATGGATACCCTCACGGGAATCAACACCTATACGGTCGCTCTGATACCATTTGCGGTATTTGCAATGGCCGGTATCATAACAAAATACGATCTCGATGAGATCAACTGGTCGGTTATCTGGATGGTCGCCGGTGGTTTCGCTCTTGGTTACGCCATGAATGGTTCCGGACTCGCAGCACTCGTGGTCAGGGCGATTCCTTTCGGAAGCTTCTCGCCGCTCTTGATAGTCATCCTTTCAGGACTGCTTTGCTACACGCTCTCCAACCTTATCTCCCACTCTGCGACCGCAGCGCTTATCATGCCTATCCTGGTGGTAGTCTGTACTGCCATGGGCGATAAGCTCGCCGCCATCGGAGGCACTTCCACCGTCCTTATCGGTGTCGCAATCGCTTCCAGCAGTGCGATGATACTTCCTATCTCTACTCCGCCGAATGCTCTTGCCTACGCTACGAACCTCATCCAGCAGAAAGACATGGCAAAGATGGGAATCGTCATCGGTATCATCAGCATTTTGCTAGGGTATCTGGTATTATTTGCCGCAGGCTCATTACATATTGTCTGATTATCAAATAGAATTGCTAATTTTATATAATATATTGAAATCAATATGAAAAACCATATAACAGTTTGGTCTTTGCTTGCCCTGGCAGTCGTTTCATGCACACAGGACAAAGTCGATTTTGACAGTCTCGTGGACAACTATGCAGTAGTGACTATTCCTGCACCGGACCTGACAGGCATCACCGACAATGGGAAAGAAGTCTTGAAGCTTTACCGGATGGCTGCTGACGAGGTAGACAAGATCTACTGGCAGCAGAATTATGGGGAGAAGGATGCATTCCTGGATTCTCTTGAGAGTCCTTCGCAGAGACTGTATGCCGAGATCAACTATGGCCCATGGGACCGTATCGATGGGAAATCCTTCGTGAATGGATATGGCGACAAGCCTGCAGGAGCGAGATTCTATCCTTCGGACATGACTGCCGAGGAGTTCGATTCCTGGGATGATTCTGCCAAGAACAGTCCATACACTCTCGCCCGCCGCGCCCCAGACGGTTCTCTGGAAACAGTATGGTATCATGACGCATACGCAGGTTCGATCAGCAAGATAGAAGAATATCTGCAGCGTGCCGCCGATGTAACCATCAAGGAGAGCGTGCGGAACTATCTCCTCAAGAAAATCGAAGGGCTCAAGACCGACGATTACTATGAGAGCGACAAGGCTTGGCTGGAGATGAACGACAGCAAAATGGACCTCGTGATCGGCCCTATCGAGCCCGTCGACGATGCCCTTTATGGAACGAAAGCTTCATACGGAGCCTATGTACTCTTGAAAAACCTCCATCGTACGGAGGAACTGAGCGCACTTGCCGCCCGTATGCCGGAGCTGCAGGAAATGCTGCCCGGAGATCCGGCCAACCGTCAGTTCGTCCCGGGTGCAGAATCTGATATCTTCTCTTGCAACGTGCTGTATTGCAGCGGTTATACAAACGCCGGTTTCAAGGTCATCGGCATCAACTTCCCGTACGATGCGAGAGTGCAGGAGGAACTCGGCACCCGTTCCATCATATTCGACAACATCATCCGTGAAAAGTTCAACCGCACCGTTTACCCTGTAGGCCAGTCCCTTCTGGAGGAATCATACCAGCCTCACGTTGATGCCAGCGCATTCTATTGGCTCATAGTGTTCCGCGAAATCGCGAAAGGATTGGGCGTGAAGGAGACCGTGAATGGCAGGGGTACCGTCGCCGAGGCGCTTGGGAATGAAGCCCTGGCAATCGAGAAGGCCAAATCCAATGTACTGGGTACATGGCTCTGTGCGCAGGAGGCTGAAGCATACCATATCTCCGCCCTCTTCCAGAAAGAGGATGTGCTGACCACTTTCGTCACCAATACGATACGTTCCGTACGTTTCGGTGCGGCGGATCCAACGGGTATCGCAAATATCATCGTCTATAATTACCTTCTTGAGACCAAGGCCATCACCTGGAATGCCACTGGCCGGTACAGCATCGATTTCGACAAGACCTGGCAGGCTCTGGAAGACCTTGGGGCTGAGATTCTCCGCATTCAGGCACACGGTGACATCGATGCTGCCAATTCATATATCGCCAGATATGGCGTAGCTGGCCTCGAGAGTCTCTCGGACAAGAGAGTCCTTGAAAGGGCCGGAGTCCCGGTGGACATCCGCTTTACCTATTGACCAGATAATATAATCAATTAATATACAAACCACAATGAACAACAAATCAATCCTTGCCATCCTGCTTCTCGCGCTGATGGTTTCTTGCAACCAAGCCCCGGAGTCTCCTTTCGCCAGAAGGGTCAACGACTATGCATTGGTAACCTTCAATGCACCTGACTTGAGCGGAATCTCCGACAATGGGAAGGAAGTGCTCAACCTTTATCGTTTCGCTGCAGACGAAGTGAATGCCATCTATTGGAAACAGTATTTCGGTGACAAGCAAGCTCTGCTCGACGGAATCGCGGATCCTCTCCAGAAGACCTTCGCTGAAATCAATTACGGTCCTTGGGACCGCACCAGCGGTGAATCGTTCGTAGAAGGATATGGTGACCGCCCGGCAGGTGCAGGTTTCTATCCTACCGACATGACCGTGGAGGAATTCGAAGCATGGGACAATCCAGACAAGGACAGCCCTTATACACTTGTCCGCCGAGCTGCAGACGGTTCCCTTGAAACTGTCTGGTACCACGATGAATATAAAGAGCATATCGACAAGATCGCCAACTTCTTGAACGTGGCGGCAGAAATCACAATCAAACCAAGCGTCAGGGAATATCTTCTGGCCAAGGCCGAAGCTCTCAAGACAGACAATTACTATGAGAGTTCCATCGCTTGGCTGGACATGGACGACAGCAAGATGGACCTTGTTATCGGTCCTAATGAGGTTACCGACGACCAGCTGCTGGGTATCAAGCGTTCTTACGAAGCCTACGTGCTGCTGAAGAATGAAGCGGAGACAAAGGAACTGATGCATTATGTATCCCGCATCAACGAGTTGCAGGAAGATCTCCCAGGCGATCCGGCATACAAGACCTTCCAGCCAGGAGCCGGATCCAACATCTTCTCCTGCAATGCTTTGTACTACGCCGGCAAGGCTAATGCGGGCGTGAAGGTCATTGCTCTGAACCTGCCTTTCGACGCAGATGTCCAGCGCGACCGCGGTACCCGTACCATATTGCTGCAGAACATCATAAACGCCAAGTACAACTACATCGTAGCACCTACGGGTGAACGCCTCCTTGAAGGGGATGCCGCAGAACTGCTTTCTTCGGATGCCTTCTTCTGGAATATCGTGTTCCGTGAGGTGGCACACGGGTTGGGTGTAAAGGAAACAGTCAACGGGAAAGGCAGCGTGGAGCAGGCTCTCGGCAATACCGCAGCTACCTTCGAAGAGTTGAAAGCAAATGCAGCCGGAGTCCTTCTCGTCTGCAAATTACAGAACCATTTCAACATCCAGAATCACTACTTCTCCAAGAAATCCGCCCTCACTACCTTCTTCGCCTCCCTCGTCCGTTCAGAACGCTTCGGAGAAGCTTCTTCCCTCGGCAGGAGCAGTGTGATCATCTACAATTACCTGCGTGAGGCAGGAGCTTTCCGCCGGAAGCCGTCGGGTCAGTACTTATTGGATCTCAATGTCATGGAGAATGCCCTCTCCGATCTCACAGCCTTTGTCCTCAAGATACAGGCGACAGGAGACCGTGAAGGAGCAGCTGCTTTTGAGGAGCAGTACTCAAAACGCCGCGAAGACTACAATGAGGATCTGCTGAACCTGCGTCTGGAGAAAATACCTGCGGATCTGCGGTTCGAGTTCAAGCGATAGAGACTCAGTCGCTTGACTCTCATTTCATGAACACTAGCTCGTAGCAGCGGGTTCCAAGGCCGATCTTTTCGCCGTGGGTAAGCTGGGTTTCCCATTCCGACTCCGGAGTCGTATTCTTGAAATGATCATGGTGATCGTGGAAGCCTTCCTGGTGCATATGGTCCCCCAATAGAGAATTCCGCACAGGTTCAGCTGCGAGGCAAGCGTCAGCACAAGCCTGGTCGAGCGCGACGGGATCCTTGGACGCGAACATCCCTATGTTCGGAAGGATCGGTGCATCATTTTCAGCATGGCAGTCACAGAACGGAGAGACATCCACGATGAGTGAAATGTGGAAACTGTCGCGGCCGCTGACGACTGCCTTCGTGTATTCGGCCATCTTTGCATTCAGGACGGATATCGCCTGATCCTGGTCGAAGTCGATAGCATCGAAGTTGCAAGCTCCGAGGCAACGCCCGCATCCTACGCAGTTGGAACCGTCCACATGCATTTTCCGGGTTGCCGGATCATATACCAGGCCACCGTTCGCGCATTCCCGCTCACAACGACGGCATCCGCGGCATCTGGTCTCATCGATGATGGCCTTGCCTGCGGAATGCTGGTCCTTCTTGCCGGCACGTGAGCCGCATCCCATGCCGATATTCTTTATCGCTCCTCCGAAGCCTGTCATCTCATGTCCCTTGAAGTGAGTCAGGCTGATGAACACATCAGCATCCATCACGGCGTGCCCGATTAGAGCCTCTTTGGTATATTCTCCCCCTTCAACCGGTACTGCCACGTCATCGGTACCTTTCAACCCATCGGCGATTATGACCGGGCAGCCGACCGTAAGGGGCGTAAAACCGTTCTCCCAGGCGCATTCAAGATGCTCCAGGGCATTCTTCCTAAATCCTGGATACATGGTGTTGCAGTCGGTGAGGAAAGGCTTGCCACCGAGCTCCTTGACCAGATCCACGATGGCCTTGGCATAATTGGGGCGGAGATAACTGATATTGCCCAGTTCCCCGAAGTGCATCTTGATCGCTACGAACTTGCCGCCCATGTCTATGTCGGCGATCCCGGCCTTGCGCGCAAGCCGTTTCAGTTTGGCAGGCATACTCTCTCCGTTTATGGAGGTTCTGAAATCAGAATAAAATACCTTCAAGCTTTCCATGGCGATATCTTTATTATTATTTCTGTTGCGTCATATCCTTGATGAAGCGGACCTCATCTTCACTGTAAGGAGTGAGATCCGGCCTGAACAGGTCATGGAACCAGACCGCAGGCTCTTCCGTAAAAGGAACAGGCTCATCATCAACTATTTGGTTCCATGGATACTGACACTGCTGCTTGCCGTTCACCAGACCATAGCTGAAGGATCCGACCTTATGTTCCTTAAACAACGGAAGTATGGAGAAGTAGTCCGATCCACGGGTCCTGGCCATCCACTCCGAGCATATCACCGGCCGGCCGTACTTCTCGCAGTACTCCACGAACAGCGTGCAGTCAGGCAATGAGTTGTAGCAGTGGAAAGAGATGATGTCGCTGTTGGTGAGCACGAAATCGGAGATATCCTTGTTGTAGGATCTCCAGGTCGGCAGCGCAATCATAGGCGA
>ONPI01000060.1 GCA_900319685.1 uncultured Bacteroidales bacterium | reverse complement strand
GGCAGGGCTTCATATTCCCCGGCCCTGCAGACGGCGAGGTTCTTCCGCTCCGGCTTGAATGCGGCTGCCTCATAGCAGTAGCAAGGGATGCCGAGGTTTTCATAGATGCGCTTGGCAAGGCCTCTGGCAAGTTCCGCGCATTCCTCGAGGGTGATGCCGGCTACCGGGACCAGCGGAAGCACGTCGCAGGCTCCGGAACGGGGGTGGGCTCCGTGATGCTTGCGCATATCAATCACTTCCATAGAGCATTTCACGCCCTGGTAAGCTGCCTCGAGCACCGCCTCGGGGCTTCCGACAAAGGTAACCACCGTCCTGTTGGTGGCTTCTCCCGGATCCACGTCAAGGACCTTGACCCGTTCTTCCTTCCCATCAACTGTCACCCTTGCATCTGCAATTGCCTTTACTATCTTGTCGATTACAACCCTGTCACGCCCTTCGCTGAAATTGGGCACACACTCTATGATTTGTTTCATTTTGGTTATTAATTTCGCGTTTCGGCTATAAATTTATTAATAATTTTTGGATATGGTAAATAATCATTAAATAAAACGACATGTACCGTTTCTCCAATCAAGGTCCAAACCTTATTGTTGTGCACTATCCGTCCGCTAGAGACGGTTTCAGCCATCTCGGGGCTGGTATGGAAAGTGTTGATTGTCAATTAGATGATTGATCAGATGGTGCCGATTTTGCCACCATCTGATGTGGTAAATATCTAATTATGAGATATTTCCGTACCAGTCTGTGAATGTATCGTCCTGAAAAATGGGTTGCCAACAACCTTCGGCCCCCTGACGGCTATCGCAGTCGCCTCCGCCGGCACCAGCCGCAGCGGTCACTCCACACGGCAAGTTAAGGATATTGTAGGAGAAAAGCAAAGGCGGCGACTTTTTCAGCCGCCGCCTAAGGATTAAATTGGAGTCTAAAAAGATCTAGATCAGGTTATTGTCCTTGAATAGCTGGATCATGTCGGACTTGAACCGTTCTTTGTCGAAGGCTGCAGCCTTCTTTGAAAGCCTGTCAAGATAAGAAAGGGAATCCACGACTTTGCGGGCGATTATTCGTTCGGCTTCCTCGTCAGTTGAAGATATTAATAGTTTGAACTCATCTGCATCAAAATTAAAACCACAAGTGTAAACTCCTTTAAGCTCTTCAATGGTGCCATCAAGATCTCGGAACTTGCGGACTTCCTTAAACATCGGTCTGCTTACAGAAGCGAACTTTCCATAGTCTGGACTAACAGCCATACATACTATCCAATAATAGTTTATTGCTCCATAGTCCTTATCCTTAAAAAATGACTTCATTAATTCTGAAATCTTTTTCATGCTATCCCTCTTGGATTCAGAATCACGATCAACAACAATATTAAATCCTATTTCCATTTTATCGAAAAATTGAGTTTCCAGGAGGCAAATGCCCTTTCTGCATATAATAATCGTATCTCGAATCAACTTGTATACGTCCATTTTTAATTATTTTTTGGTAATCTTTTTTCAGGACGATACACATGTCCGCCACCAAGAGCCTCTTCTAAGAAGACGTACTTACCTACTTAGGCAGGCTGGGAGACAGGTACTCTATTTCGAAGCGGTAACTCCACTGGTTGTAGTACAGGTTGCCTCCGTCCCATTCGACTTCGCCCCTCTGGAAATCGACCGTGTCGCTGCGAGGGTATTTCTTTTCAGGGGAGAAAGTCCTTCCGAAATCGTTGTTCACGACCAAGCGGTACGGGTCGATTCCACCGAGGTAGTAATAGCCTCCGTACGGGGTGATGCCGAAGCTCTGGTCCACCGGCACCCAGCCGTAGCCCTCGAAATACAGCTCGCACCAGTCGTGGAGGTTCTTGTCCCCAGGGTGCATCATAAGCCCGCTCTGCCATCTGGCCGGTATGCCCTTGTACCTGCACAGGGCCATCAACAGCAGGGTTTTCTGTCCGCAGTCGCCGTGCCTGACGGAAAGCACGTATTCGGGGATGTTCTCTATGGTGGAATATTCCCTGGCCGAGGCCCAAGGGATGTTGGCGTCGATCCAGGTGTAGAACGCCTTGGCCTGAAGGAAAGGATTCTCGATTCCTTCCGAGAGGGAGTCTGCCAGGGCCTTGATGTGGTCGGTGAATATGACGTGTTGCTCGCGCTCTGAGGTATATTCCTGGTATTCAGTATTTTCCGTGTTATATGACTTCACTGCCTCGGAATCTATAGGATGCCATTCGCCCGACGAGGTATATTCGAATACCTCATAGAAGGTAATGTCGTGATAGCGGTTGGCCTTGGTCTCCATGTAGAGGCTGGAGTGGGCGCAGGAAGGGTTTGAGAATATGATTTTGTCCTCAGGAAGGGCGGTGCTGTCTATTCCGGCCTCGATGAACTTGATGTCAGTCTGCCGGGCTACGTCCTGCCGGGGATATGGCAGCCAGCAGCGAAGGGTGCTTCCGGCCTTGACCGTATTCACCGGGACAGTCACGCTGAACCGCACCCTCATCCTCTTCGGAAGGGCAATGGATCCTTTGCCGGAGAGTACGTCTTCACGGATCAGCGGGATGACCTTGGCATCTATGGCCCGATGGCCGTCCAGGCCATCACCTTTGCCTTCGATGGAATCTTTCAAGGTCTTCAGCTCCGGGACTATACGGAACAGATTGGGCCCTGCATTCCGGAAATACATCGTCCTGCGACCGATCTCCTTCGACTCCAGTTTTCCGGACTCCGTCCAGGCCTGTATCTGCTCATCGGTGACATCAGGGATGTACCTGCTGATATAGTCCTTGACATCTGCGGCAGTCTTGTCGAAGTCGACAGCATACCTTTGGCTGAGATCCCTTTCCCAGGAATACCTGGGCCTGAGGTGCTTTGGAAGCCAAATGTTCGCGGCAAGCGCGACTGCGACCATTATCCAGAGGATAATCTCGCTCCTTTTCATCTTTGCCATATCCTATAGCTTTTTCAATCCTATTCCCGGACGGTCCGGGAGTGTGATCTTTCCGTCTTTTACAATCATTCCTTCGAAAAGGTCGTTGCTGATGAGCAGGTTGCCGTCAAGGTCGGCGAAATCAGCCACCGGGGACAGCTGTGCAGCGGCGGACACTGCGCAGGACGTCTCTGTCATACATCCCAGCATAACCCTCATCCCTTCAGCGTGGGCGTAGTTGGCCATCTTCCAGGCTTCGCGCATACCGGTGCATTTCATCAGCTTGATGTTGATGCCGTGGTAGGCACCCTTGATGGAAGGGATATCCTTCAGCCTCTGGATGGCTTCGTCGGCGAATACCGGAAGCGGGCTGTGTTCGGTCAGCCAGGCATTCGCGTCCAGCATCTCCTTGGGCATAGGTTGCTCGACCATCACGATTCCGTGTTCTTTGAGCCAGAAGATCATATCCAGGGCCTTCTCCTTGTCCTTCCAGCCCTGGTTGGCATCGACTGCGATAGGGAGGTCCGTTATCTCCCGGATAGTCTCGATCATTTCCTTGTCGTTGTCCAGTCCGACCTTGACCTTCAGGATGTTGAACTTGTCCGCGCACTCCCTGGTCTTCTCCCGTACCACTTCCGGAGTGTCGATCCCGATGGTGAATGTGGTGTCTGGCGCTTTCTCCGGGCTGAGGCCCCATATCCGATACCAAGGCTGGCCAATCATCTTTCCCACCAGGTCGTGGAGGGCGATGTCCACCGCGGCCTTCGCTGCGGAGTCCCCTTCGCTCAGGCCGTCCACATATTCCAGGATCTCATCGATCCGGAACGGGTCGCTGAACTGCTCGAGGTCGACTTTCTTCAGGAAGGTGATAACGCTCTCGACGCTCTGGCCGAGGTACGGCGGCATTGAAGCTTCCCCGTAGCCTGTCAGTCCGTCGTATTCGATCCGGACCTGCACGTCCGGTGTGGTTGTCCTGGAATACGATGCCACGGTGAAGGTGTGGCGCAGCTGCAGGGTGTAAGGCTCGAAGCTCAGCTTCATCTTTCCGCCGTGTCCTTTGCCGGTGCTGACCTTCCCGGTGCAGCCGGATAGCAGCCCTCCGGTCCCCAATATCAGTCCGGCACCGGCCGCCGCCACCCCTGCAGTATTCAGAAATTCCCGTCGTTTCATATGATATAATGCAATACTTATTGCAAAAATAACGATATATTTGTGATATTCCGATGGTAATCAAACTGATGATTGATCAAGATCAATTCAATGAATATATTATAAAAGATGAGAAAGCTTATTGCATATACAGCTGTTCTAATATTATCTCTATCTTGTTCAATCCAACAGAATAATATTACTTCTGTTTGCGGTACCTTTCATGGACTAGAGGGCAGTAATCAATCTTTATCCTCTAATAATCAATTTTCTTATTACGTGTTGTTGGAACTGAATGAGGATCACACTTGTTCGTTGAAAAAACTATTTGATTTGTCATCATTTACCGGTCGGGGCGAATGGGTAATGCTTGATGATGATATGATAGAGTTAAGGTTCAATGATAATCCTGAATTAAACGATATTGAAAGAGCATTGATAGGAGGAGGTTTTATTGAAGGAACCCTTGAAGTAAAAGTATTGAGTAAAAACAAATTGCAATTAGGCAACACCGTTTTGAAACGAAAGAAACAGGCGGATAAAAGAAGGTAACTAATGAATCATCTATATGAAACGACGGGTTTAAAGAATAGCGGTGACAGTAGCAGTATTGATACCCCTTGGTATTCTCCTATATTTGGCAGTGGGATTGTGGCAGTTCTCAAATATTGGTACTAAGGAACTAGTCTTCAGCTTGATGGAAAAAGACAGCTGCTACGAATTGTATAAGGTTTATCAAGGAGCTCTTGGCTCTGATTGTTTTCAAACAGTTGTTGATGGAACTGTTTATTCCAACACGATACCGAGGTTTGATATAGCAGAAGCAAGAATAGGAAGCATCATTATTAAGGATAGCATTTTTATTTGCATTATGTCAGAAGAGGATAGTATCAAGCTTAGTATTCCGATGGATCGATAGAGAATAGTTGAGATGAGAATAATACACAAAAGGCTTATTGTGCTGGTTGTCTTTGTAATAGTATTAGCCCTGATTATTTGGCTTGTATTATTTACACTAATCACACATGTTGTGGATGGGATGGACGATAGTTTTGACTTTGGCGACCAGTATCGTTATGTTAGGGATTATCCTCAGACACTTATTTATCACGAAGCGAAAGAGTATAATGGAATAGGCGATATCGTTGTACCAGGATTCATTCTTAAGTATAATTATGACCATGATCATATTATTCTCCAGAATAGGACACTTGAGTCAAATGATACGTTGTATTGGATAGTTGACAAACCGACTCACGATACCATATCATTTAAGGATTCAATAGATTTCATTTCTGCTCTACAAGACAAGAGGATAGAAATGCAACTTCTCGATTTCCCATATTATAAATCAGACAAGTAGATCTTTGGCGGCGGCTGAATTCAGTCGCCGCCATTGGTATTCTCCTACAATATCCTTATCTTGCCTGGTGGAGTATAACCTTCTCAAAACAATAACTATTGGACTGCTAAGAGTATGAATAAGAGCATTCTATATAAAGCAATAGGTGGGATATCAGCCGTGTTGAATCTATGGACATTGGTTTCGATGATCTATCTTTCATATCTCTATACCTTGGAGGGAATAGTATTCTTATATAGACTTCCAATATGGTATAGGTTAGTGGTATCTTTCCTATCGATCCTCGGAACCGTTTGCTCTTTCCTGTTGTATAAAGAAAAGATTAGATTGTGGCACTTCATTGTTGCAATGATAATAATATGGTTGCCAGTAGCGATTATTAATGTCCCCTCTTTAATCTGACAATAATTTATAATCTTTTGGACGTGGGGATATATCCAAGTATTTATTGTCCTGCCAGTCTGCTGAAAAAACCGAGAACGTCTTCCCAGGTCCGGAAGGTGTCGGTGCCGAAGTGGATAAGGGTGCCCATAAAGCCTTCACCTCCGTTCGATTCAGGGTGGGCATCTATCAGGTAGTCTCCTAGCAGGAGGTCCTTGTGGTTACAGGAGGTAAGCCTGTTCCAGACCGGAACACCGAGGTTGTCCTCGCACCATCCTGTCGTTTCCTGGAAACGTACTGGCTCATTGTACGGCACGCCGGTCACTATCTGGACATCGTAATTCCAGGACAGTTCAGCCACGGCCTTGCCCATTCCGCTTGTATGGTTGATGAGGGTGTCGTCGAGGGATATGAACACCACCGGCCTGGACCTGCCTTCCTGCCTGTCGTCAATCCATCTGAGGACCGGAAGGACGGCGTGCAGGATCGCGGAATCGTTCAGGTGATGCTCCCCGTCGAACCTTATCGCCTGTGGATAGTGTGAACTGAAAAGATCGAAGGTGTGGACCAGGTTGTCGTGAATTCCGAACAGGCCGAAGACCTTGTCCCGGTCTTCCTCCGCCCTTTCAAAACAGTGCGAACTCACGTCCCGGAAACCCTCCAGCAGGGCCTTGTTGACCAGGAATGAAGTCTGGCCGTCGGCCCGCGGATTGTGGAAGTCTCTCTTGCCGAGGCCGTTGTTCTTCAGGATGGTGTCCGCGAGCTGGAATGCCGGATTGACGAGTATCCTGAATGTCCCGTACAGCATCTCTGCGTACATCCCTCCCATCGAGGTCCCGATGATCAAGTCCGGGGATTCCCTGTCGACGGTTTCTTTAAGGAAGGAGATGGCTTCGTGAGGCTCGACTGGAACATCGGGGGCTATGATGTCCGCATCAGGAAGGAGCAGCCTGAGGGTCCTGACGGATCCTGTCTGCCCGCTGGAAGCGAATCCGTGGACATACAGCAGTTTCTTTCCCGCCAAAAGACCTGGTCTTGCGTGCTCATATAATTCCATATTGCAAAAATAACGATTATATTTGTTATCCGTATGAGACATTTCTCCGAATCCGCAGGCTCCCTGGAGATAGACTGCCGCTATCCTGACAATGCGGTCGGGAGAGTGGTGTATCTGCTTGAGCCGGTAAAGGTTATGCCTGGCCTGGAAGATTTCTGCCAGAGCCGTTCCACGGCCCTGGTGTCGGTTTTCGGGATGGATTGGGACAACGACCTGACTCCTTGGCCGGCACCGAATGTGAGAAAGAAATGCCCTGATTTCGGAGGAGGTGCGGGACGGTTCCTGGAAGTCTTCGGGAGCGAGGTGGTCCCGCTGGTGGAGGACCGGCTGCTTGGTCTCGGCAACAGGTTCGATTCTTCGGGAAGGAGCTTGGTAGGAATATCCCTTGCCGGGCTTTTCGCTGTTTGGGTGTCTTTCCTTAGCGGCCTGTTCGGGAGTATAGCATCGGTGTCGGGTTCCTTCTGGTATGACGGTTTTACGGAATGGATTGGAAACCAAGTAGTTCCACCAGTCGTCCGTCGGGTGTACCTGTCTGTTGGAGAACGGGAGAGGGAATCCCGCAATCCTCTGTTCTCCCGGATCGAAGGATGTACGGCCGAGGTACGGAAGTTGCTGGAATCAAGGGGCCTGGAAGTGGCTTTCGAGCTCAATCCGGGCAACCACATAGCCGACGGGGTGCCGCGTCTGAGGAAGGCTCTGGACTGGCTTCTGGCATAAATTTGAATTAATAAAAACTAATAGCTAAGGAATATGGAAGAGTTGAAAAGAATCGTAGAATGCTTTGCAATCGAGGGCGACATCAAAGAGATCGCCCCTCTTGGGAATGGACTCATCAATGACACATACAAGGTAACTACTTCCGCGGATGCTCCGGACTATGTCCTGCAGAGGATCAACAATGCTGTATTCCAGGATGTGGACCTGCTCCAGGGCAACATCGCCGCCGTCACAGGACATATCCGCCGGAAACTCGCAGCACAGGGGGTGGACGACCTCGACCGCAAAGTGCTGCGCTTCGTTCCTCTCAAGGAAGACGGAGGAAAGACTTACCTTGAGTCGGACGGCAAGTTCTGGAGGGTTTCCGTATTCATTCCCGATGCTTTGACATTCGAGGCCGTCACCCCGTATTATTCCGGATATGCAGGAGAATCTTTCGGCAATTTCGAGGCGATGCTCAGCGACCTGCCTGAGCAGCTTGGGGAGACCATTCCTGATTTCCACAATATGGAACTTCGTCTGCGTCAGCTGGAACAGGCTGAGAAAGAGGATCTTGCGGGAAGGCTTGCGAAAGATGCCGAAGTCCATGGAGGCGAACTTCACTCCATCCTGGAGGAAATCCATAAGCATGGCTACGAGATGTGCAAGGCTGAGCGGATGTACCGTGAGGGCTTGCTTCCGAAGAGGATCTGCCATTGCGACACCAAGGTCAACAACATGCTTTTCGATCCGGACGGCAGCGTGCTTTGCGTAATCGACCTGGACACCGTGATGCCGGCATTCGTGTTCTCCGATTTCGGTGATTTCCTGCGCACTGCGGCCAATCCTGTTCCGGAAGACTCTCCGGAGCTGGATAAGGTGGATTTCGACATGGAGATATTCAAGGCATTCTCAAAGGGCTACATCAAGGGGACGAAGTCTTTCCTCACTCCGGTGGAGAAGGAGAACCTTCCTTATGCGGCCTGCCTTTTCCCGTTCATGCAGGCGGTGAGGTTCTTCGCAGACTACATCAATGGTGATACATATTACAAGATCAAGTATCCGGAGCACAATCTGGTACGTACGCGCAACCAGATGGCGCTGTTCCGTTCTGCGACATCGAAGGTTCCGCAGATGCACGCCTGGCTCGAGAGCCTCTAGCTCCCGTCATCCCCTTCATGGCACGGCGGAGCGCCCGACTACCGTCAACGGCTGTAACGTTAGGGCGCATTTACCCGTACAGGGCTGCGAAGCAGCAAGCGCCCGGTGTTGCAGCCGCTGACGGCAGTATCTGCTGACGTTAAGTATTATTCCTGGAGGTCGGCCGGGAAGGTGATTCCGGCCTGGCGGCGGATTTCGTCCATGATCCGGGCTACGATGAGGGAATTGCGGAGAGAATTGTTCCGGGATTCCTTTTGACCTGAATCGATCAGGTCCATGAATTCACGGAACTCGCACTGGTATTCGTCGGCATCGCCCGTGACTGTGATGTCGATTGATTCAGGACCGGCAGTACGTCCGGAAGTCGGCTCCCCGCGCAAGGTCAGTCCTACCTGGCGGGCGATGTGGACCTGGTCCAGGGAAATCATTCCAAGTTCTCCGGATATCTCCGTCCGGAGACGCGAATCCGCCACCTTGGAATACATCACGCTTGCCGTCATCCCCGGGTATCCGAATACGACGCTGCCCTGGATGTCGACTGGCTTTGCAGAACCGCCCGCTGGAACCATCAGGGTCTTGGTCTCTGCCTTTATGGAATCCGGTTTCCCGAACAGGGTCACCATCGGGTAGATTGTGTATATTCCTACATCCATCAGCGCTCCGCCGGAGGAATCCGGATTGAAGGAGTTCGGTACACGCGAGGAATCCTCACCGGATAGGATCCTGAGAACCTGCCCGAATTTGGAAGAATACTGGCAGAAAGCTGCGGAATAATGACGGACCCGGCCGATTTCAGCCAGCCTTTCCTGTACGTTGCGGAAATTTGGGCTCAGAGTGGAGATCATGGCCTCCATCAGCAGGACGCCATGATCCCTGGCGACGGCGATCATTTCGGAGACCTCACGAGCATTGGAAGCGAGCGGTTTTTCGCACATCACATGCTTTCCCTTGCGCATGCAGAGGATGGCCAGGTCATGGTGCGTATGGTTCGGAGTGCCGATGTAGATCGCATCTATCCCGGGATCGGAAGCAATCTCTTCAGGATCCGAATATGCCTTCGGGATGCCGTGGGCGGTGCCGAAAGCCTTTGCCCTCTCTATGGATCGGGAGCACACTGCGACCGCCTTGAAGCGAGGGTCCAGCACGGCTCCTTTCAGCACCCAGTCGCTGATGCGTCCGGTACCTATGATTTCATTCTTGTACCGGTCGTAAACGCCGGCGGCCTTTCCTTCGAGCTGCGGCTCTATCAGAATCAATCCGGCGACCTTCCTGCCAACCTTTGAGACGGCCTCGACCACAGCATTGCTGCTGGCGGAGTCGGCTATTACGAACACTAGGTCATCGTCGACGAAATCCTCACTACGCACTCTCTTGATGAGGAATTCCGCCTCCGAGGCCTTTCCGTGCGAAGTGGCTGCATAGCCTATCATCCCTTCCGGAACGAGTGCCTTCAAGATGCTTTCGGGAAGGTTGGTCTTGAGCTGTTCATGGAAAAAGATGACGGCGGGATAATCGGTCCCGGAGAAAAAGCCGTCTTCTCCGGCCGGCTTGTAAACCTTGCCGAACAGCTTTCCGTTATTCCGGTAATAACTTAGCTCTTCTACAACTATCTTGCTCCCGTTTTCTGCCTTGACTCTTTCCCTCGGACCGGAATTCCTGAGCAGGTTGATTCCGAGCATGCCGAGCAGGGCAAGGACGATGAGGGTTGCTAATGTGGCGATAACTTTTTTCATACCAACAAATTTAGTTATTTTTGTATGAATATGCCAAAGCTCAATCCGATATCCCGCTTGTCCGAAAGGAACCAGATGCTGGTGCTCAGTGTCGTGGTCGGCCTCGTAGTCGGCTTGGCGGCTGTCTTGCTGAAAACCTTGATCAGTCTTATCCAGCAAGGACTTCATTCCGCTCTGGGAGAATCCCTGAACGGAATCCTTTACCTCGTGCTTCCGGGCGTAGGTATGCTTCTGGCCATGCTCTTCTGCCGGTTCGTGATAAAGGATGACATCGGGCACGGGGTCACTAAGGCCCTCCAGGCCGTTTCGCGGCACGATTCGAGGATAAAGCCTCACAATATGTGGTCGTCCGTGGCCGCCAGTTCTGTCACCATCGGATTCGGCGGTTCGGTAGGTGCGGAAGCTCCGATCGTTTATACAGGAGCCGCCATCGGTTCCAATTTCGCCCGGTATTGCGGGATGTCGTACCGGAATATGACGATCCTCCTGGGCTGCGGCGCGGCTGCGGCCGTGGCCGGTATATTCAAAGCCCCGCTTGCGGGTGTCCTCTTCGTGCTGGAGATACTGCTGTTCAACATTTCGATGAATTCGATGATGCCATTGCTGCTTTCCACGGTGTCTGCCACGGTGGTATCATACATATTCCTCGGCAAGGCCACTCCTTTCGAGTGCACCCTCACTCCGTTCGAGCTCAGGAATATTCCTTTCTACCTGATCCTTGGGCTTTTCTGCGGAGCGTGCTCCATCTATTTCATCAGGACCACCCTGTGGATGGAAGACAAGGTCGGGAAGATGAAGAACTCTTACTTGAAGTGGATCCTCTGCGCGATCGGACTGGGACTGCTGATATTCCTGTTCCCTCCTCTTTACGGCGAAGGTTACGAGTCTCTCGGAAGCCTCCTGAACGGGCATGAACTGTCCCTGGAAGGCCAGACGCCTCTGGCTTTCCTGTCTGCCAGTCGCTGGTCGGTGCCTGTGTTCTTCCTGCTGATCCTGCTCCTGAAGGTGTTCTCGATGACCCTCACCAACGCGGGAGGGGGAGTAGGCGGTACGTTCGGCCCTACCCTTTTCGTCGGAGCCATAGCCGGTTTCTTCGTGGCCAGGACCTTCAACCTGATCCTGAGCGGCACGTCGCTTTCCGTGCCGGAGCAGAATTTCGTGCTGGTCGGTATGGCCGGGCTGATGGCAGGAGTGATGCAGGCTCCGATGACGGCAATCTTCCTCATAGCGGAGATTTCAGGGGGTTACGAACTGTTCCTGCCACTGATCCTGACAGCTACCATCGCTTTCGGGACGACCCGGCTCGTGGAGAAATATTCGATTTATACCAAGCGTATCGCCCAGAGAGGGGAGTTGCTCACCCACGACAGCGACCAGGCGGTGCTGACCTTGCTGAAAGTTTCGGACGTGATAGAGAATGATTTCTCTCCGGTGGAGATCGACGACACCCTCGGCCGGCTCGTGGAAGTGGTTTCCGAGTCGTCCAGGAACATATTCCCGGTGCTGGATTCCAAGGGGCGTTTCCAGGGATATGTTTCACTGGAGGATATCCGCAAGGATATGTTCCGCTACGACCAGTATGAGACCTTGCATGTCTTCAATTTCATGAGGAGTGCTACCGAATATGTTTACGAGGACGAGAAGATGGATTCCGTGATGAAAAAGTTCGAGACGACTTCGGCCTGGAACCTGCCTGTGGTCAGGCACGACCGCACCTATCTGGGATTCGTGTCCAAATCCATGATATTCTCTGCCTACCGCGACGAACTGAAACTGGTGTCCCAGGATTGACAATACCATATGAAACAGATATACATCGATACCATCGCCGACAGGCTCGGGATCAAGGCCTGGCAGGTCGAGAATTGCATCGCGCTCTTCGACGAGGGCAGCACCATACCTTTCATCAGCCGTTACCGCAAGGAGAAGACCGGTGGTCTGGACGATGTCGAAGTGTCCGAGATAAAGCATTGGAATGACGTATATTCCGAGATGGAGAAAAGGAAGGAGAGCATCCTGACCACCATCTCTTCCCAGGGAAAGCTCAGCGACGAACTTCGTGAAAAGATAGAGAAGTGCGTGGTTTCCAGCGAGTTGGAAGACTTGTACCTGCCATTCAGGCCGAAACGCCGCACCAGGGCTACGGTCGCTCGGGAGAACGGGCTGGAGCCTTTGGCGGACAAGATGTGGAACGTGGCCGTGTCCGACCCTGGGGCGGAAGCACGCAAATATGTCGGCGGCAAGGTGCCGGGAGTTGAGGAGGCACTTGCAGGAGCGAGGGACATAATCGCCGAGAGGCTGTCCGAGTCCGCTCCGGTCAGGGATACCTTGAGACAGATATACCGCACCCGCAGGATCCAGTCCAAAGCGACCAAAGCGGCTTCAACCGACCCGGAGGCTGCCAAGTATAGGACTTACTTCAACTTTTCGATGCCTCTTCAGCGTATTCCTTCACACAATCTCCTGGCGATACTGAGGGCCGAGAAGGAGGGATTCCTGTCGGTCGGACTGGATGCCGATCCTGAGAAATGCGGCAACAAGATATACTACGATTTCTGCAAGGAGCGCCGTTTCCCGGCTGAAAAGCTTGCCGCACAGATAAGGATGGCCGTCGATGACTCAATCAAGCGGCTTTTGGATCCTTCTATCACCAATGAAATCCTGAAGGAGGCCAAGGAGAAGGCTGACATCGAGTCCATCAACGTTTTCGGAGAGAACCTTACCCAGTTGCTGCTTTCCCCTCCGGTAGGGCAGAAGCGGACCCTGGCGATCGATCCCGGCTACCGCAACGGGTGCAAGACAGTGTGCCTGGATGAGCGTGGGAACCTCCTGTACCATACCATCATATATCCCCATCCTCCCCAGAACGAGAAGATCAAGTCCATAATGGCGGTTTCTTCCATGGTCGAGGAATATGGTATCGAGGTCGTAGCGATCGGCAACGGCACTGCTTCCCGCGAGACCGAGGATTTCATCAGGAAAGTGGGCCTTCCGGATAATGTCAAGGTATATACCGTCAGCGAAGACGGGGCATCCATCTATTCGGCTTCCGAAGTCGCGAGGAAGGAATTCCCTGACGAGGATGTCACGGTGAGGGGAGCGGTGTCCATCGGCAGGCGCCTGATGGATCCTCTGGCCGAACTTGTCAAGATCGATCCCAAGTCCCTCGGTGTGGGACAGTACCAGCACGATGTGGACCAGAACCTCCTCAGGGAGAAGCTTGACAACACCGTCGAGATCTGTGTCAACAGCGTCGGGGTGAACCTGAACACGGCAAGCCCGTACCTGCTCAGCTATGTTTCCGGAATAGGCCCTGCGCTGGCCTCCAACATAGTTTCCTACAGGGATTCGGCGGGAGGCTTCTCTTCGCGAGAACAGCTTCGCAAGGTGCCGAAGCTCGGCCCGAAGGCCTTCGAGCAGTGCGCTGGCTTCCTGAGGATCAAGGATGCAGAGAATCCGTTGGACAATTCGGCCGTCCATCCGGAGTGCTACCACATAGTCGGGAGGATGGCTTCGGATCTCGGAGTATCGGAAAAGGAACTGGTAGGTAACGCGGATTTGATTTCGAAGATAGATCCCGCAAGGTACGTGGAAGGGGATTTCGGACTTCCTACCATCAACGATATCCTCAAGGAACTTGCAAAGCCGGGTCTTGACCCTCGCCAGGCGGCGCAGGAATTCAGTTTCGCCGATGACATCAGGGAGATAGACGACCTGAAACCGGGGATGGAACTTCCGGGGATCGTCACGAATATCACTGCGTTCGGGGCTTTCGTGGATATCGGGATACACGATAACGGTCTCATCCACATATCGAAACTGAAAGGTAAGAAACTTAAACTGCACCAGCATGTCCAGGTAACCGTCCTTGACGTTGATTTGGAAAGGAACAGGATATCCTTGGGTCTGGCCCGGGTTTAAATCGTTAAAAATTTTCTTTGCTCATATTACGTTTTGTTAGGAATATTTGTTTATCTTTGCGAAAGTGAAAGGTAAACAGGTGTTATATGAGCGATTCCAGAAGTATTTGCGATAATAAGGTGGTGATTTATGCATCATCTGCCATCGCAATTATCCTCTGGGGTATGTCATATATCTGGGGGGACCGTCTGATCGCCCTGGGCGTTCCGATCTTCTTCTTCGTTCCTCTCAGGGTATTCCTGGCCGGAGTGATCCTCTTGCTTTTCAATCTGCTTACCCGTCAGTACAAGCCGATTGCCAGGAAGGATCTCTGGAAATTCGCCCTGCTAGCGCTTTTCGAGCCTTTGATTTATTTCCTTTGCGAGACCTACGGCATCAAGGAGACCGGCTCTCCGACCATCAGCGCGATGATCATCGCGTCGGTTCCGATCTTCTCCGTGGGTGCAGGATTCCTGTTCTTCAAGGAGAGGATCTCGCTCCTCAACGGTTTCGGAATATTGGTTACCTTGTGCGGAATATGCCTGGTGCTCCTGAGCCAGGACCAGAAGTGCACTCCTGAGGACTTCGTCCTGGGACTGGTCCTCCTGCTGGTCGCCGTATGCGCGGAAGTGGGGCATGCCTCTTTCACGAAGTTGCTTGCCACCGATTACAAACCCCAGGTAATCGTCATGTACCAGTTCCTGATAGGAACCGTGTACCTCCTGCCGTTTTTCTTCGCGAAGGGCCTTGAAGATTTCAAGCCTGTCTATCTGTCTTGGGAGGTGATCAAGCCTGTCCTCTGCCTCGCCGTGCTTTGCTCGAGCATGGCATTCTCCCTCTGGGCTATGGCCATAAAGAGACTTGGGGTGGCGAAATCAAGTGTATTCCTTGCCATGATGTGCGTAGCGACCGCGCTGGTGGCAGAGTTCATCGGCCGGGAGCATATGGCTCTCATCCAATGGGTTGGAATCGCAGTGGCAGTGATGGGAATAGTCCTTTCCCAATATTCGAAGTGCTGTCGTTCACGGCAAGCGTCCCGTTGACCCAGACCATCTCCACCTTACCTTGCAGTCTTTCCCCTTCATAGGGGCTCCATCCGCATTTCCCGGCAACGGCTTTGACCGTGAAGGATTTGTCCGGATCCACTGCCACGAGATCGGCGTAGCAGCCCACTTCCAGGGCGCCTCGGTCCTGTATTCCGAATATCTCCGCAGGTTTCTCCGAAAAAGCCCTGGCTATGCTTGTGAGCGGTATGCCGTTGGCCAGGGCGACGGTTATTGCCGCTGAAAGCGACTGCCCTATGGTCGGAAGTCCGGAAGGACAGTCCAGGTATTTCCCGGCCTTCTCTTCCGGCAAGTGGGGTGCATGGTCTGAACCCAGTGTGTCGATGACTCCTTCCTTCAACCCCTCGATGAGCGCCGCCCTGTCCATTGCGGTCTTCACTGCCGGGTTGCACTTGAGCCTTCCGCCCAGGCGAGCGTAGTCCGAGTCGCAGAACCACAGGTAGTTGGCTGAAGTCTCTGCGGTGATGAGAGGGTTCCGCAGCTTGGCCTCTCGGATCATATCGACTTCTTCTGCCGTGGAAACATGGAGCACGTGGAGCCTGGTGCCGTAAGCGACCGCCAGTTCGAGCGCCTTGGCGGTGGAGCGGATGCACGCCTCCCTGCTCCGGATCCTCGGGTGTTCAGACATCGGAATATCTGCCCCGAATAGGCTCCTGGCGGCCTCAAGGTTGCTTCTGATGATGCCTTCGTCTTCGCTGTGGATGAGTATCGGCTTGCCTTTGATGCTGAACAGGTTCCTGAGGGTATCTTCTTCATCCACGAGCATGTTGCCGGTCGAGGATCCCATGAATACCTTTATTCCTCCGAATCTGGCTCCCAGCCCATCGGAGATATATTTCCGGATCTGGCCGGAATTGGAATTCGTGGCTCCGAGGTGGAATCCGTAGTTGATCCTGGACTCTTTGGACGCCGTCGAAAGCTTGTCTTCGAGTGCCTCCAGGCTGGTGGTAGGGGGCTTTGTATTCGGCATGTCGATGAACGAAGTGAC
>ONPI01000088.1 GCA_900319685.1 uncultured Bacteroidales bacterium | reverse complement strand
CCTGAAGCCCTATTAATCATATAAAAAAAGAAGCAGATTACTATTGTTACAAATATATGAATTGTTGACCTATCAAGGAAATTATTCGTAAATTTGGTATTTGGAGAATAATAACATCAAATACCGTCAGTCATGAAACGAATACTCCTCAGAGTCGCGGGAGCAGCCATTCTTCCTGTGATGATGCTGGCTTCCTGCGGCACTTTCAAGAAAGCTCCGGCTCCCGCTATAGAAGTTAGCAGTGTTTCCGAGGAAAATGCATCGGTGGTCTATTTTACCAAAGATATATCACCGGAAGGTCTTGTGAAGCTGTATGAGGCTCTCGGTGTAGAAGCAAAGGGAAGGGTCGCCGTGAAGATTTCCACCGGGGAATCCGAGAAGTCCAACCACCTCCGGCCGGAATTCATCGCTCCGTTGGTACAGAAGGTGAACGGCAACATCGTGGAATGCAATACGGCGTACAAAGGCAACCGCTCTTCCACTGCCGCCCACCGCAAGGAAATCGCCAAGCGCGGCTATGACAAGATCGCAACGGTTGACATCATGGATGAAGAAGGCGAGATCAAGATACCTGTTGCCGATGACAGATGGATCAAATACGATATCGTCGGATCGCATATCCAGAACTATGATTTCATGATCAACCTGGCCCATTTCAAGGGGCATGCTATGGGCGGCTTCGGCGGGGTGCTCAAGAACGCGTCCATAGGCGTGGGTTCCCAGAATGGCAAGGCGTATATCCACTCGGCCGGAAAGACGGAAGACTGGCATAAGCTCTGGACGAACCTGCCGAAAGGCTGGATGTCCTCCCCGGAGAACAATACTCCGTTCATCGAGTCCATGTCCGCCGCAGCGCAGGCTGTACACAATTATTTCAAGGGTCGCGGAGGGATTGTGTACATCGATGTCATGAACAACATCTCCATTGACTGCGACTGTGACGGCAATCCGCATAAACCTACCATTGCCGATATCGGTATGGCCGCATCGCTCGATCCGGTAGCGCTGGATAAATTCTGCCTGGACCAGGTATTCACGCTCCCTAACGATGAGAGCAATGACACCAAGGCCTTGCTTGAGCGCATCAGCCAACGTCATGGTACCAGGATCGTTTACCGGGCTGAGGAGACAGGACTCGGGAGCACGAAATACACTGTTGTTGATATAGACAAGAAATGAAACCGAAGTAGAGACTTTACAAGGTCATGAAACTTCCGCGCCTTCCCATATTCCTTGCCCTGGCAGCGGTTGCCATCGCTGCCCTGTGGATCTTCCGGACCGATCCCGTAAAGGCGGCCATCGATCGGCAGCTGCTGGATTATCCCGAGTCGCATGTGCAGGACATTTACAAGAGTTTCTGCCAGGACAAGCTCGGACCTGGTCATCTGATTCCGGATAAGGAATCCGCCCGCCGCTACCTGGACTCGGAACTCCGTGCCTACAGGGAGGACCTGGACAGTGGCCTTTATGCTGTTCCATCCCGGAAGTATTATCCAACCGGTGACAAGGGGAACTACATCCGCGTGGACCTTTCCGTAGTGCTTGAAGGGCTGGTCGGCGAGGAAGCTTTCCTGGATGCGTTCGTACGCAGCGCAAACGAAGGGGAAAGGCTCTCCGAAGACCAGTGGGTCGCCGAATGGAAGGATGTCGAGAAGGTTCTGCGGAGGTCATTCATGAATATCCCGGATGCCGGAAGTGACCTGGAGACTATCTCAGGCTACCTTTCGGAGGGCAAGCTGATCATGCACCACAGCGATGCATTCAATGCGGCCTATCATCCTCACTACAGGATAATCGCCAAGGATATATTCGAAAAAGAGCTGAAGGCTCTGGTTGAACGCTAATCTCAAATCCATATACTGCATGAAATCTTTAAATATCGCCTTGGCCGCCGTTGCTGCCCTGCTGGCTTCCTGCGGCACTCCCAAGGGAAACAATACACAAGGTCCTATGAATATGTCATTCCTCGAACTGGCGGAGGCTCGGTATTCCGTCAGGCAGTATGCCAAAACTCCCGTGGAGCAGGAGAAGATCGACTGCATACTTGAAGCTGCCAAGCTCGCTCCAACTGCAAAGAACCTGCAGCCTCAGTTCATCTACGTCCTGAAGAGCACGGAGGCCATCGCCAAGGTGAACGAAGTCTCTTCGTGTGCATACAACGCTCCGGTGGTATTCATTATCTGCTATGACAAGGACACCGCATGGAAGAACCCGCTCAACGGCGACCGCAGCTCCGGGGAGATGGATGCCAGCATAGTCGGTACCCACATGATGCTCGAGGCTGCGTCCCAGGGACTTGGAACCTGCTGGGTCGGGTGGTTCGATCCGGCGGCTGTTTCCAAGGCATTCGATATTCCTGACAACTTGTACCCTGCCTTCATGCTTGACTGCGGCTACCCGGCCGATGGTTCCAAGCCTTCCCCGAGGCACTACGCATCAAAGGAGATCGGCAATTTCGTGAAGGAGCTCTGAATAACTGATGATTATTTTCCCTAATTTTGTATGATTATTTCATCTGCGCATGAAAAAGACGTTAGACAGGAGGGATTTCATGAGGGTCCTGGCTGGGGCCGGGGCGCTGATCGCCACTTCGCAACTGCCTATGCTGGCCGATGACCGGTCGGCACCCGGGAGCACCGAAGCCGGACCGGGAAACAGCCCGGCAACCCAGGATGGGGACAAGAAAAGAGGAATGATGCAGGACAAGCCGGAGGTGTTTCCGGAGAGGGGCAGGTTCGAGAGGCTGACTATATGTTACGCTACGGAGGAGATAGGCCTGAAGAAGCCATTCTCCGTACTCCATATTTCCGACACCCACCTCACCGCGGCATATCCCCATGAAAACCAGAAGAAGCTGACTCTCAACGAGAGACGCACAAGGACATTCGGAGGCAGGCAGGAAGAAGCCCTCAGGGACTCCCTCGCCTGGGCGAAACAGCACGTGGATTATGTCGTCCACACCGGTGACCTGATAGACTGGCAGAGCGAAGCGAATTTCGACCTCGTACGCAAGTACTTCGGGGAATCGATGACCGGCTCGATGGGCAATCACGAGTTTACTTCGGACATGTGGCTCAGCGACCCTAAGGAAGAACATACAGAAGAATACAAGGACTACTCCAGGGAGAAACTCCAGGGCGTGTACCCATTCGACATCAGCCTTCAGTCCCAAGTCGTGAACGGAGTGAACTTTATCACGATGGACGATGTTTACGGATATGTTACCAAACAGCAGGTCAAGCGTTTCCGCAAGGAAGTAAGGAAGGGGCTGCCTATCGTTCTCTGCTTGCATGTCCCGCTCTATACGGACAACATCTGGCGCGCCACCTATCGTTACTGGATGGCCGAAAGCAAGATGGAAAGCGGCGAACTCCCGCAAGTCACCAGCGATTTCAAGAGACAGCTGGAAGATCCGGTCACCAGGGACTTCCTCGAATATCTGAAGAAGGAGCCTCTGCTCAAGTGCATCCTCGCCGGCCACCAGCATATCTCCGTCGAAGACCAGTTCTCCCCTACCTGCCGCGAATATGTGACCGGGAGCAACTTCCTTTTCCATGGCAGGGAGGTAATGTTCATCTGAGAATATGAAAAGAAGGATAATAACCGTTTCAGTGATGTGCTCTGACCTGATGAACCTGGGCAGGGACATCGAAATACTGGAAGCCAACGACATAGACTGGCTCCACATCGACGTGATGGACGGCCATTTCGTGCCGAACCTTACATTCGGCACCGATGCGATCAAGTCGATCCAGGCAAAGGCCACCATCCCGGTGGACATCCATCTGATGGTCACCGATCCAGACCTGATATTCAGCCACTTCAGTCTCCGTGAAGGAGACCTGCTGTCCGTTCATGCTGAATTGGACAGGAGCTATGAAGCCTTGAGCGAAGAGGTTCGCGGCCTCGGCGGGAAGTTCGGAATATGCCTGAACCCGGAGACTCCGGTCGAAGTACTGGAGCGCCATCTCGGGCATTTCGACTTCATCATGCTGATGACCGTGCATCCGGGATTCGCAGGCGGAAAGCTGGTAGAAGGCGCCATGGAGAAAGTCGGCGTGGTCAGGCAATGGCTTGACGAGCATGGCTGCGGGCACGTCCCTATCAGCGTGGACGGAGCGGTGAGTGCCGAGAGAGCCCACTACATGGCAGGACTCGGAGCCGACATATTCGTGGGCGGAACTGCGGGCATCTACCGCAAGGGAATGGACATCCGGGACACCATCAAGGAATTCAGGAAAGCAATAGACTTCTAATATGCAGACAACCAAATCTTTGAAGTACTGGCAGTGGCGCACGATCATCGTGACGATGATCGGCTACGCCATGTTCTATCTTGTCAGGAAAAACTTCTCTTTCTCGATGCCCGGCCTTCAGGCCGACTTCGGCATCACGAAGACGCAACTCGGTATCTTCCTGACCCTTCATGGAGTCATCTACGGCCTCTCGAGGTTCGTCGTGGGCATAATCACCGACCGCAACAGCGCCAGAAAGGTGATGTCGCTGGGCTTGATGCTCTGCGCTATCGTCAACATCCTGTTCGGAACGAGCGACGCCGTGGCGGGATGGGTGATCTCGCTGGCCGGAAAGGCCGGTAACGGTGTGGCGATAGGCTCAGTGCTGGTATATATCATGGGCACCCTGTGGCTCATCAACGGCTTCCTGCAGGGGATGGGAGTACCTCCGTGCACGAAGACCCTGACCCAGTGGATCCATCCGAAGGAACTGGCCACCAAGATGAGTATCTGGAATATGTCCCATTCCATCGGAGCCGGACTCGCGATGGCTCTCTGCGGATGGTTCATAATGCCGCACCTGGGAGTCAACATGAGCGCGGATCCTGACATGGTGGCTTCTATCGCCGCCAACGTGAAGCTGGACCCTGCCGACCCGAAGGTTCTTGCCTTCGCCGAACATTTCGGAGCGTGGAGATGGTGCTTCCTGATTCCTGCGGCCGTGGCCGTCCTTGGATCCATATTCCTCCTTATATTCTTCAAGGACTCCCCTTCGGACGTCGGTCTGCCTGAAGTTGTCGGCAAGAAGAAAGCCATCGTCACCACTCCCGAGGAGTCTGCCGAGCACAACGCCTTCGTAAAGAAGCATGTCTATGGGAACCGGATTATCTGGACCCTCGCGATAACCAATTTCTTCGTATATGTAGTCAGGTTCGCAGCCCTCGACTGGGGTCCTACCCTGCTGACCGAGTCCAAGGATATCAGCATGGCCTCGGCAACAACCCTCTGCGTGCTCTTCGAACTCCTGGGAGGCAACCTGGGAATGCTCTTCTGGGGCTGGTCTACCGACCATTGGTTCAACAGCAAAGCCCATCACACATCATTGTACTGCATGATCGGAGTCGCGGTGAGCATCCTGTGCTTCTACGTGATGCCGAAGGGCTCGTCACTCTGGATGCTGGTAATTCCGTTCACTCTCCTTGGATTCTTCATCTACGGACCTCAGGCTCTCCTGGGAGTCTGCGCAGCGCAGCATGCGACCAACAAGGCTTCCGCTACGGCGAACGGCATCCTCGGAATATTCGGATATGCCAGCACGATTGTCTCCGGCTTCGGATTCGGCTTCATCGCCGACCACTACGGATGGGACATCGTCTATGTCACCATTATGGTGATGGCCTGCCTGGCTATACTCAGTCTCCTCACGATGTGGGGAGCCAAGGCTACGGGATACGAAGAGTCCGACCTCAACCACGGCGAGCCTGCCGAAGCGGAATGAAAAGGTTGCTGACAGCATTGCCGCTCGCGGCTATCCTCCTTGCCGGGACTTCCTGCAGCAAGGAACTGCGCTGGCACGAGCTGTCGGGATATGCCCAGGGCGGCACATACAGTGTGAAGTTCGCCTCACGCGGCAGGTCGATCAAGACTGACGCCGTGCAACAAGCGGTGGATTCCATACTCACCCTTATCGACACTACCCTGTCCGGCTACAACAAGGGTTCGCAGCTGAGCCGCTACAACGCCGGAGCAGAGGTCGAGCCTAACGGGATGTTCAAGGAGATTTACTCCATTTCCAGGAGATTCTTCAAGGAGACGGAAGGTGCGCTGGACGTGGCTGCAGCCCCGCTTTTCGATGCGTGGGGCTTCGGATTCACTACCGACTCGCTGCCTTCGCCGGCGATGGTGGACAGCCTCCTCGCCGCCTGTGGGATGGACTGCCTGGACGAGAATATGAAGCCTGTCCGGGACGGTATCCGCCCGAAGCTGAATTTCAATGCGATAGCCCAGGGATATTCCAGCGACAAGATCGCTGCTTACCTCCACTCTCTCGGTGTGACGGACATGCTTGTGGACATCGGGGAAATCTACTGCGAGGGGCTGAACCCGAAAGGGCGTCCATGGAGGATCGGAGTGGACCGTCCTTTCTACGGCAACAACACCCCGGGAGCGGACCTTGACGGAATATGGCAGGGCGATGGCTGCGGCTGCGGGGTCGTGACCTCGGGCAACTACCGGAAGTATTACGAGAAGGACGGGCAGAAATATTCGCACACCATCGACCCGAGGACCGGCTATCCGGTCAGCCATTCCCTCCTGAGCGCCACCATAGTGGCACCGAATGCGACCGCTGCGGACGCCTACGCCACTTTCTGCATGGTCATAGGACTGGATGAAGCAAAGTCTTTCATAACCTCCAGGAGCGACCTGGAAGGCTATCTCATATACGATGACAACGGAGAAATGAAAGAGTGGGCTTCCTCTGGCTTCAATCTTGCAGTTGAGTGAGTCCGGATATTCCAAAGGCTATGACCAGATCACTGATTAATCCTTCCATACTCCTGGCCGCGGCAGTTGCCGTGGCGTGCGGATGCAGTACGATGAGCAGGACCGAGAAGCAGCTTTCACGGGTCGATTCGTTCGAGTCGCCAGACATCCCGGCAATCGGGGAGCTGCCTCCGGTGAGGCCTCAGCAGACCGGCCTGATGTATTCGAAGAACACCCTGATCATCAGCTATGACGAAGGCATAGGGAAGGTGCCGCTCCAGAGGGCGGTCCGGAAATATGGTGCCGAGGTGATCTATGACTACCGGATAATCAGCGCCCTGGCGGTCAGGATTCCGGACGGGAAAACCCTCGACGAGTCTATCGAATATTTCGAGAAGGTAAAAGGTGTAGTAAGCGTTTCCAAGGACAGGATCTACCAGATCGATGATCCGAAGCCACAATTGGAGCTGCTCTGACCACGCCGGACAATTC
>ONPI01000064.1 GCA_900319685.1 uncultured Bacteroidales bacterium | reverse complement strand
AGGACCTTCTGTCCCGCGGCGACGTTTGGGGCACCGCAGACCACGGTCACCGGTTCAGGGCTCCCGTCATCGACCTTCGTGATGTGCAGGTGGTCGGAATCCGGATGCGGGACACATTCCAGCACATGGGCTACTACGACTCCTGCGAGTCCGCCCGGAATCTCTTCCTGTTCTTCAACGCCATCTACCTCGATTCCGATGTCAGTCATCGCATCCGCGATCTGCTGAGGTGTCAAGTCACACTCGAGATAGTCCTTAAGCCAATTGTAAGAAAGCTTCATAACTATTTATTTTTCAATATCTTCCCTTGAAAACAAGGAATTTACAAATTCCTTTTTGTCAAAAACTTTGAGGTCGTCTATCCCTTCTCCGATTCCGATGAACTTGACCGGAACCTTGAGCTGGTCCACTATGCCTATCACTACTCCGCCCTTCGCGGTCCCGTCAAGCTTGGTCACGGCAAGGGAAGTGATATCGGTAGCCCTTGAGAACTCCTTGGCCTGCTGATAGGCATTCTGGCCGGTGGAAGCATCCAGGACGAGCAGCACCTCGTGCGGTGCATCCGGAATGACCTTGCGCATGACGTTGCGGATCTTGGTCAGCTCGTTCATCAGGTCGATCCTGTTGTGGAGGCGGCCGGCAGTGTCGATAAGCACGACATCAGCCTGCCTGGCCAGGGCGGACTTTACGGTATCGAAAGCGACAGATGCAGGATCTGCGCCCATCCCCTGCTTCACAATCTCTACACCCGCCCTTTCGGCCCAGATCACCAGCTGGTCCACTGCGGCGGCCCTGAAGGTGTCGGCTGCACCGATCATCACCTTCTTGCCCATAGCCTTGTAACGTGCGGCAAGCTTGCCGATGGTGGTGGTCTTCCCCACTCCGTTCACTCCCACGACCATTATCACGAGAGGACTCTTCCCGAGATCGAACGGTTCCTCCGGAGCCTCTGCCTCATCGACCTCCAGAAGCTTGCCTATCTCATCCCTGAGCATATCCAGCAATTCGTCGAAGGACATATACTTGTCCCTTTCCACTCTTTCCTCAAGGCTGTCCACGATCTTGAGCGTCGTGTCCACACCCATATCCGAAGCCACGAGGGCTTCTTCGATGGCGTCGAGGACCTCGTCATCAACCCTGGACTTGCCCACGATGGACCTGGAGAGCCTCTGGAAGAAACCCTCTTTCGTCTTCTTGATCCCTTTGTCGAAAAGTCCCATACAGTTCAATAACTAAACTTACAAATATACGAATATTTCAGGGTAAAACAAAGACGCAGCCCCACGTCGGAGACTGCGTCTTGAAAGATATTCCGTGACTTCAAGGATTACTTCTTGCTGTCAAAAAACTCCTTGGTCTTGTCAGCTTCTACGAGCTGCTCGGTGAAGATGTATGCACCGGTCTTAGGAGACTTGTCCATACGGATGCATTTCACCATACTCTTTGCGCCAGCCTTGGCGGCGAATGTAGCGACTGCTTTCTTTGCCATAACTTAATCTCCTTATTTGATTTCGCGATGAACGGTCACCTTGTGGAGGTAAGGATTGTACTTCTTACGCTCGAGACGCTCAGGGGTGTTCTTCTTGTTCTTGGTGGTGATGTACCTTGAGATTCCAGGTACTCCGCTTGCCTTCTGCTCAGTGCATTCGAGGATGACCTGCACCCTGTTACCTTTTGCTTTCTTTGCCATAACTCAATAGATTTTAAACAAGGCCGACATATCCTTTATCCTGAGCTTCCTTGAGAGCGGCGTCGAGGCCCTTCTTCTCAATGGTTCTCATTCCCTTGGTGGAAACCTTCAGTGTAATGAACCTCTGCTCGGCCTCTGACCAGAACTTCTTGGTCTTGAGGTTGAGAGAGAAGTCACGCTTTGTGCGAAGCTTGGAGTGGGCAACGTTGTTGCCGATCATTCTCCTTCGTCCTGTAATTTGACAAACTTTTGCCATGATATTTAACTTTTTTATTGATTCAAAATAATTTGCGGGGTGCAAATTTCGGTTAAAAAATCCAAAATTGCAAATACTCTACACAATTTTGAAGAATCTGCGCCACCGTATGTTATGAGGGAACTTCCTGGATGAATCGGTGGACAGCCAGATAATCGTAGGCCGGCCGACGATATGGTCCTCAGGAACGAATCCCCAGTACCTTGAGTCCAGGGAATTGTGCCTGTTGTCCCCCATCATGAAATAATAGTCCTGTGCGAAAGTATAGCTTGACGCTTCCTCCCCGTCAATGAATATCTTGCCGTCCTTTACCTTCAGCCCGTGCTTCTCATAGGAAGTGATGAGCCTTTCGTAAATCGGAAGGTTATCCATCGTCAGGTCGACCGTTTCCCCTTTCTTAGGGATCCAGAGGGGACCGTAGTTGTCGCGGGTCCACCTGGTATTCTCGGTGAACGGGAACAAGCTCAGGTATGTGTCCGGATAATCCGGAGGGAACACATCCAGGTTAGGTTCCACGCTCGTGACCGAAGAATATCCCTTCACCTCTTCTAGCATCTGCGCAGTCAGCGGCATCGCCGGATAACCCGGAAGGTCGCTGTCGAAATACAGTTCGCCGAGGTTGAGGCCGAGTTTCTCGAGGTTCCTGGAATTGATCCTCTGGCCGGTCGTAGTGACCTTGTATGTCAGCTGGATGCCCGGATAGACTTCCTGCTGGACCCCGTCGATCCAGACCAGTCCGTCCTTGACCTCGAGAGTATCTCCCGGAACGGCCACGCATCTCTTGACATAATGGTCTTCCTTGTCCACCGGACGGACCTTCAAAGGACCGCCGTTCGCGATCGCGTAACTCCGGCCTGCATTCCTTACCCAGGTATAGTAATCCTCGGAAGGGAAACGCGACAGCACGGTGTCACCGTGAGGGAAGTTGAATACCACGTAATCGCCCCGTTCGACCTGCCTGCGGCCCTTGAGCCTGCGGTAATCGTTGTGGATGAGAGTGGAATATGATTCTTTCCCGAATATCACGTTGTGGGTGAAAGGTACGGTAAGCGGTGTTTCAGGGACCTTCGGCCCGTATGTAACCTTGCTGACGAAAAGATGGTCTCCCGTGTAGAGGGAACTTTCCATCGACGATGAAGGAATCTTGAATGCCTGGAAGAAGAACATGTTGATGAATGTCACGACAATGACGGCGAAGATGATGGCATCCAGCCAGTCCAGCCAGACATTGTGCTTCTCCCCCTCCTTGTACTGCTTCTTCCAGAACATCCATTTCACCTTGTGGGTGATGTGCCAGTCGAAGATTACAATGAGTCCGAGGAGCCACCAATAGTTCCCGAGCCAGATTACCCAAGCGATGTAAAGGATCATCCAGAAGGACATCCTTACCCACTTGTTGTGGTAAATCGCACTCAAGGTCTCTTTCACGGACTTACTTTACAGAATTGACGATAGCTTCGAAAGCCTGAGGGTTATTCATGGCCAGGTCGGCGAGGACCTTGCGGTTCAGACCGATGTTCTGCTTCGCGAGCTTGCCCATGAACTGGGAATAGCTGATACCGTACTGACGTGCAGCGGCGTTGATCCTCTGGATCCAGAGGGCACGGAAAGTGCGCTTCTTGGCCTTGCGGTCACGGTAAGCATAGGTAAGACCCTTTTCGTAGGTGTTCTTTGCTACGGTCCAGACGTTCTTTCTGGAGAGGAAATTTCCGCGGGTTCTCTTGAGAATCTTCTTGCGGCGAGCCCTTGAGGCTACTGAATTTACTGATCTTGGCATAATCTGATCTTTTTTCGGAGGCAGTGACCGCCACTTCGGCGATACTTTTTACTGCGTTCCAGTTAAACTGAATTACTACTAGAGGACCAACATTTCCTTTACCCTCTTGATATCGTCAGCCTCGACGATAGCGAAGTGGTCAAGATTTCTCTTGCGTTTCTTGGTCTTCTTGGTGAGGATGTGGCTGTGATAAGCATGCTTCCTCTTGATTTTTCCTGTTCCGGTAAGCGTGAAACGCTTTTTGGCACCGGAGACGGTCTTAAGCTTTGCCATTGTTTTAATAAATAAAAGTTAATATAAAGAGGTTTATTGTTTCTTCTTGACAGGAGCGATCATCATCGTCATCCTCTTTCCTTCGAGGGATGGCATGTTCTCAGCCCTTCCGAACTCCTCGAGTTCAACGGCGAACCTCAGAAGCTGCTTTTCTCCCTGGTCGGCGAACATGATGGAACGTCCGCGGAAGAATATGGTCGCCTTGACCTTCGATCCTTCCTCAAGGAATTCCCGGGCATGCTTCAGTTTGAACTGGAAGTCATGCTCGTCGGTGTTAGGCCCGAAGCGGATCTCCTTGATGACCACCTTGGAAGCGTTCTGTTTCATCTCCTTGGCCTTCTTCCTCTGCTGGTACAGATACTTCTGGTAATCGAGTATCTTGCACACAGGAGGATCCGCCTTGGCGCTGATCTCCACCAGGTCAAGTTCCATTTCATCGGCCATCTGGAGAGCCTTGGATATAGGATAGATGCCTGGCTCGGCGATATTGTCGCCGACAAGACGAACCTGAGGAGCGATGATCTCCTCGTTGATGTTCAGCTCATCGTCAGCCTTCTGGCGGACGAATGAACGTTGGCCACGAGCTCCGGATGCGGATTTCGTACCGGAATTCGGCTTGAATCCGGTGGATGGTCTGGAACCTCCGTAATGTGGTTTCGGCTTGTAAGGCATTCTTTTCTTAATCTACTCCTTTTAATTAAACAAAATCAAACCGTGGACACAAACTATGCCAGTTCTTCAGCCGTCTGGGCCTTGAACCAAGCAATGAAGTCATCCACTTTCATCGTGCCGGCATCGACACCTTCCCTTCTGACGGAAACCGTACCCTCTGAGACTTCCTTTTCGCCGACGATAGCCAGCACAGGCACTCTCAGCAACGAAATCTCCCGGATCCTCTTGCCGAGGGTTTCGTTTCTGTCATCTACGGAGGTGCGAATATCGGAATTATTCAGCAAACTGCAAACTTTTTTTGCAAAATCTGCATATTTCTCACTGATTGGCAGTACTTTAACCTGATCCGGGCTGAGCCAGAGAGGAAGGTGTCCGCCAGTGTGCTCGAGGAGCACGGCAGTGAATCTTTCGATGGAACCGAACGGAGCCCTGTGGATCATCACCGGACGCTTCTTGCTTCCGTCGGAGTCCGTATATTCGAGCTGGAACCTCTCAGGAAGGTTGTAGTCCACCTGGATGGTACCGAGCTGCCACTTCCTGCCGATCGCATCCTTGACCATGAAGTCGAGCTTAGGTCCGTAGAATGCAGCCTCACCGTATTCGACTACAGTGTTGAGGCCCTTCTCGGCAGCCGCCTCGATGATGGCGTTCTCAGCCTTCTCCCAGTTCTCGTCGCTTCCGATGTACTTGGTCTTGTTCTGAGGGTCGCGGAGGGAAATCTGTGCGGTGTACTTGTCGAACTTGAAGATCCTGAACACGTAGAGGATGAGGTCTATGACCTTCTCGAATTCGCCCTTGAGCTGGTCAGGGGTCACGAACATATGCGCATCGTCCTGGGTGAACGAGCGGACCCTGGTGAGTCCGTGGAGCTCGCCGCTCTGCTCGTAACGGTACACGGTTCCGAACTCCGCCAGACGCAGAGGCAGATCCTTGTAGGAACGAGGGGATGAACGGAATATCTCGCAGTGGTGAGGGCAGTTCATCGGCTTCAGCATGTATTCCTCACCCTCCTGAGGAGTGTGGATAGGCTGGAAGGAGTCCTTACCGTACTTGGCATAATGGCCTGAAGTGACGTACAGGTCCTTGCTTCCGATGTGAGGACTGACTACCGGCAGGTAGCCGTATTCGTTCTGCTTCTTCCTGAGGAACTTCTCGAGTTCGAAACGCATCACGGAACCCCTTGGGAGCCACAGAGGCAGGCCGAGGCCTACGCGGGATGAGAACATGAAGAGTTCCATCTCCTTGCCGAGCTTGCGGTGGTCGCGCTTCTTGGCTTCCTCTAATACCACGAGATACTCATCGAGCATGCTCTTCTTAGGGAAGGTTATTCCGTAGATACGGGTCAGCTGCTCGCGGTTTTCGTCGCCGCGCCAGTATGCACCGGCCAGGGCGGTCAGCTTGACAGCCTTGATGACTTCCGTGCTGCGGAGGTGAGGTCCACGGCAAAGGTCGGTGAAATGGCCGTTTGTATAATATGTTATGGTACCGTCTTCAAGTTCGCTGATGAGCTCGCACTTGTACTGGTCACCTTTTTCTTCGAAATGCTTGAGAGCGTCTTCCTTGGCTACGTCGATCCTGGTGAACGGCTGCTTCTCGCGTGCGAGTTCCAGCATCCTCTTCTCGATCTTTGGGAAATCAGCGTCGGTGAGCTGCCTTCCGCCGAGGTCCACGTCGTAATAGAAACCGTTTTCGATAGCCGGACCTATGCCGAACTTGACTCCCGGATACATTTCTTCCAGGGCTTCGGCCATAAGATGTGAAGACGAGTGCCAGAAAACCCTCTTGGCCTCGTCGTCGTCCCACTTCAGGAGGACGATTGAGCAATCTTCTTCGATTGGACGCATGAGGTCGCGGGTCTCTCCCTTTCCGATGGAGGTGTCACCGGCTTTCTTCACTGCGATAGCCAGTACTTCCTCCGCGAGCCTCGGACTGATGCTCGCAGCTATCTCATAACCCGTTACGCCTTTCTCGAAGGCCCTGACGCTACCGTCAGGAAATGTGATGTCGATCATAAAAACTAAAATAAATTGGTCTAACCAGTAATTTACAAACCAAGTACTTGAACTTGGCTAGCCATATTATTAGCCAAGACGCAAAGATACGAATTATTTTGCTATTTTTGCATATTAATAAATGTTATAAGTCTCAATGGGCAAAGAGTTTTCATCCTCCGCATCCTGGAACAATGCAGCCGTAGCCGGCTTCGTCATGGCCGCAGTCACGATAGCCATGGAACTCATCAAGGGCTGGTCCGGAATGGCTGGAGGATTCCTGGGAGTTTTCCTGAACCTTATGGCTTCCATAGCCAAGATATTCATTTGCGTCATCCTCTTCCGCTACCTGATGAAAAGGTTTGCCGAAAGATTCAGCGAAGTGACCTATCCGAGACTTCAGCGCTATGGGATGAAACTGGCTCTCTTCTCCTCCATCCTTTGCGCCGCATTCGCCCTGTACCAGGCCCTGCAGCTGAATCCCGATGACATCAGGGCCGCCGTCGAGGAAAGCGCAGGACAGTTCAGTTCGATGCTCGATTCGAATACTGAAGCTACACTCGAGCGGATGTTCCCGAAGCTTCCGGCCATCACCTTCTTCATGATGTTCGTATATTGCTTCATCTGGGGATGGACGCTTTCCACTCTGTTCGCCCGGAATTTCTCCAGCCCTACGGACCCGTTCGGGGACCCGTTTGACGGAAACGACCAATCAATTGACAATCAGTGATCGATATGGAATATTCAAAAGATCTTTCGATAATCGTCCCTCTCTTCAACGAGGTGGAATCCCTTCCTGAACTGCTAGCATGGATAAGGAGCGTAATGAACGCGAAGGGCTATTCCTATGAAGTGATATTCGTGGACGACGGCAGCACCGATGGTTCCTGGGACAAGATCCTCGAACTCTCAGAGGGAGACGAGCGGGTCAAGGGAATATCCTTCCGGCGCAATTACGGCAAGTCCGCCGCCCTGTACCATGGGTTCGCGAAGGCAGAGGGCCGTGTGGTGGTGACCATGGACGCAGACCTGCAGGATTCCCCGGAGGAGATTCCGGAGATGTACAGGATGGTAGTCGAGGACGGATATGACGTGGTTTCCGGATGGAAACAGCACCGTCAGGACAACAAGGTGACAAAGAACCTGCCTTCAAAGCTCTACAACGCCACTGCAAGGAAGATTACCGGAATCAAGCTCCACGACATGAACTGCGGCCTCAAGGCCTACAAGAACGAAGTGGTCAAGAACATCGAGGTGTACGGCGAGATGCACAGGTACATCCCATACCTGGCCAAGAACGCCGGGTTCACCAAGATAACCGAGAAACCGGTCCATCACCAGAAGCGCAAGTACGGCAAGAGCAAGTTCGGAATCGAGCGTTTCGTCAACGGATTCCTCGACCTGCTGAGCCTCTGGTTCCTGAGCACCTTCGGCAAGAAGCCGATGCATTTCTTCGGATTCTCCGGCCTCCTGATGTTCCTGATCGGATTCGTCATGACTATCTGGATCATAATCGCAAAGCTTGTGCATCAGGCACAGGGCATCAGGTACAGGGCAGTCACAGACCAGCCTCTGTTCTACCTGGCCCTGGTCGCCATCGTCCTGGGAGTGATCCTGTTCCTCGCCGGATTCATCGGCGAGATGGTTTCACGCAATTCCCAGGAGAGGAACAAGTACAACGTAAAGGACCAGATAAGATAAACGATGGACGAGACCTACACCTTGGGAGAACTGCTTGCAGAGACTTCCTTTGCAAGAATCTACCGCATCACGAAAGGGGGAAAGGATTTCCTTCTGAAGACCCCCAAAGATGGCAACGTGGTATTCCTGGATATGATAAGGAAGGAATACCAGCTCTCCCTCCAGCTGCAGCACCCTTATATAGCCAGCGTTTACGAATATGCCGAAGACACTCCCGGCGGGCCCGGGATCCTGATGGAGTATTCCGATACGAGGAGCCTCAGGGAGTTCATCTCAGAGAAGCCTTCCATCAAGCTTCGCATGAAGGTCCTCGACCAGTTGCTGGACGCTGTTTCCTACATCCATGAATGCGGTATCGTCCACAACAACCTTGACCCTAAGGACATCCTGGTCACCAAGAAGGGTAACAACGTGAAAATCATAGACTTCGGCCTCTCTGCCGAGGATGTGGTCGCGTTGGGGAAAAGCGGCAGGCTGGACATGGGCTACGTTTCTCCGGAACTGGCGGCAAATTCCCGGAAGCTGGACAGGCGGAGCGACATATACTCGCTCGGCAAGATCATCGACGACTTGTTCGGCGGGAAATTCGGAAAGATCGTGGACAAGTGCACCAGGAAGAAGGCCGGCAAGCGGTTTGAGAACGTGGACCAGCTCAAGGCTGCATTCGAGAAGAAGAATACCCCTTGGAAGTTCTTCCGCGGCCTTCTGCTCGCCGCTCTGATCCTGACTCCTTCGTATTTCGCAATCAGGCAGAGGATCGACATGGGCAAGACCGACAAGACTATAGACAGTCTGAGGAACGCCCTTTCCGAGAGCTACGCCAGGCTAGATTCGCTGAAGCTTCTGGCTGACAACGAGCTGCTGGTCAGGGATTCGCTCAATGATTTGATCGACAGAAAGCTGGATGATGGAGTCACCAGGGCCAGTTTCATAATTGACACCACCAGGGACTGGATGATAGCTCAGCAGGCGATCATCGACAACATACAGATCAAGTGGTGGGTGGATTCCCTTTGCCGTTCCTTCCCGGAAACCCTTTCAGCAATGGTCAAATACCACTACGAAGAGTCCTATGCCGAACATTGGGACAAGCTGAACAGGGCATACTCCGCCAAGTGGGGAGAAAAGCAGGAAGAGAAGCCTGACACTTTACGATAAGGCATCATACGAGTACTGTAGAGGATGGCCCTGGGGTCATCCTCTTTCTTTTTCCGCACCCTGGAGCAGTCGGTCAGGGGTCGGCGGCATAGTGCCACCGGAAGGCGTGCCCACCCTCGGGCACGTCAGAGGGAGGGGCCCGGCGGATAC
>ONPI01000065.1 GCA_900319685.1 uncultured Bacteroidales bacterium | reverse complement strand
GGGAGAAGGTGACGCTACGGTGACTGTCACAGCAACGGCCACAAGTTCCACCAATCCTGTCTCAGGAACCGTAGTCTTCAGGAGTGAAGGATTATCCGCCACCGTGTCCGTCACCCAGGACGAACGCAAGGTCATCCAGGTCGGGGACGTAATGGTCATACCGGCTGAAGGTGGTACATTTGCAGTTGATATACAGTACAATACCGACTTCGATGTAGTCGTGGAGTCCGGGGCACAGTCCTGGATAACCTTCGTAGCCACACGTGCCCTGCAGAGCGGCAAGCTCGAGTTCCGGTTCGCAGAGAACCAGAACACCGATCCGCGTCAGGGCAAGGTAACCGTAAAGGACAAGTCAGGTAAGGTGTCCGACATTACACTGACATTCGTTCAGGAAGAAAAGAAGGTCATCACAGTAGGAGACGTTATGACTATCCCGGCAGAGGGTGGTACATTCGCAGTCGACATTCAGTATAACACTGACTTTGATGTCGTTGTAGAGTCAGGGGCGCAGTCCTGGATCACCTTCGTGGCGACACGTGCCCTCAAGAGCGGCCAGCTCGAGTTCCAGTTTGCGGAGAACCAGAGCACCGACCCGCGTCAGGGAAAGGTGACCGTAAAGGACAAGTCAGGTAAGGTGTCCGACATCACCCTCACCTTCGTGCAGGAAGAGAAGAAGGTCATTACAGTAGGTGATGTTATGACTATCCCTGCAGAGGGTGGTACATTTATGGTCGACATACAGTACAACACTGACTTTGACGTCGCTGTGGAGTCAGGTGCCCAACACTGGATTACCTTCGTGGCCACACGTGCCCTGCAGAGCGGGAAGCTCGAGTTCAGGTTCGCGGAGAACCCTGATCCGGACACTCGCCAAGGCAGGGTTACCGTCAAGGATAAATCAGGCAAGGTGCCCGTCATCACCCTGAACTTCGTACAAGAGGAGAAGAAGGTCATCGACGTAGGGGACGGAATGAAGATCCCGGCCGAGGGCGGTACCTTTGCGTACAGCATACAGTACAACACTGATTTCAACGTGGTTGTGGAGTCCGGGGCACAGTCCTGGATCCACTTCGTGGCCGTCAGGTCTCTCACTAGCGGCTATCTGGAGTTCAGTTTCGAAGCCAATCCTAATCCGGAGGAGAGGACAGGCAAGGTCACCGTCAAGGACAAATTAGGCAAGGTGCCCGACATAACGATCACCTTCGTTCAGGAAGAGAAGAAAGTCATACAGGTCGGAGAAGTGATGACCATCCCTCCGGAGGGCGGCACCTTCACCGTGGATATCCAATATAACACGGACTACAAGGTGCAAGTCTTCTGTGAGGGTGATTGGATGACCTACGTACAGACAAGGTCGCTTATAGATGGAAAACTTGAGTTCTATTTCAAGGAAAACAAGGGCGACAGACGTGAATGCTATGCATATGTATTTTCAACGGAAGGAGGCATCGAAACCATAGAACTGTGTTTCAAACAGGAGACGTCAGTACGGGACAAACTGATGAGATTCTTCTATGCTATGGATGGCCCTAACTGGAAGAACAAGACAGGATGGGGAACGGATGCCCCGGTATGGCAATGGGAAGGCGTCGGAAATCCTGACCCTGAGACTGGTCTAATGTCCTTGTATTTCCGTAATAATGGGCTGAAGGGAGAAATACCTGATTTCATAGATGAAATGAACCTCTGGAGATTCGTAATTGATGAACCTGGGATCACCGGTACCCTTCCGGCTTCTTTCGGCAACCTCGTTAATCTTGAGAGCCTTGAAATCAGCAATACTGCAATGACTTCATTACCGGATATCTTCGGCAAGATGAAAAAACTCCGGAACGTTATCATTTTCAGCAACAGGGATATGACCGGACCTCTACCTGAGAGTCTTGGTGCATCTGACGAACTAGTAACGTTGGGCATCGATTGGAACGGATTCACCGGGACACCTCCGGACTCCTGGGCGAGGCATTATGATTTTCTGAGTCTTTGGTCCAATAAATTAAGCGGAGAGATTCCGCTTTCGTTCAGGACAGGACCCCACGCAGGGAAACTCTTGCAAGCAATTCTGATGCAGCAGGAGGGCTATGGCTTCGATATCAGCGACATGGACGTTCCAGGGAACTGGATTCCGGATCAAATCCAGGATATAGGAGGAAAGCTGTTTACTATCGACGACGTAATCAAGAAGAACAAATATATTGTCTATCTCTACTGGGCTCCTTGGTGTCCGTTCTCGAAAGCCCTTATGCCACAGTTGCTGGATTATTACAAGAAGTATCGCCAGGATGGACTTGAGATCATCGCCACCGTCTGCGTGGACGAAAATGGAGAAACGTGGCGTGACAAGGCAAGACAGAAGCAAGTCATAGAGGATGAGGGATATAACCTGTGGTACAACTACTACTTCGAGGACTACCAGCCGACCGCTTATCCTGCTACCACTCCTCAGGCAGAAGTCTTCGACAGCAAGGGCAACACCTTGTTCAGTCACCTCAATTATCCTGTTACTGACAGCCGCAACCGTTTCGGACACCCAGCTTCAACGGATCTCATCCCGTTCCTGGAAACCCTCCTCGGTCCTGCGGTGACTCCGGATCCGTATTCATCGAGCGACTATTCAAAGGACGGAGAGGTCATTACCCTGCAACAGGCAACCACAGGCAAGGGCATAGACATCGTATTCCTCGGAGATGCATACACCGACAGGGATATGGCATCCGGCGGCTTGTATGAGACTGTGATGCGGCAGGCTATGGAAGAATTCTTCGCCATCGAGCCGTACAAGACATTCCGGAACCGCTTCAATGTCTATGCGGTGAAGGCTGTGTCCAAGAACGGAATGATAGGAGACGGCTACACTACTGCATTCGGTACATACTTCGGAAAGGGTACGGAGGTCAACGGCAATACCGTAAAGGCCTTCGAATATGCCCTCAATGTACCTGGAATCAGCAGCAAGGAGAATATCCTCGTAAACATCATCGTCAATACCCAGAGACACGCAGGTACCGCAGTAATGTCAGAGAGCCTGCAGTCCAGCGTAGCGTTCACTTCTTCGATGGGCAACGATCCTAAGTTCTTCGGAAACATACTTCGTCACGAGGGTGGCGGACACGGATTCGCTTTCCTGGCCGACGAGTATTCCACCAACCAGGCTATGGTTCCTCAGGGTACAATCGATGGATACAACTCTCTGTACAACCAGTATGGCTGGTACGCCAACGTCGACTTCACTTCCGATCCGACGAAGATCAAATGGAGCGCATTCCTCTCCGACAGCCGCTACGATGATGAGGTCGGCATATATGAGGGCGGAGCCCTGTACAGCCTCGGTGTTTACAGGCCATCGAAGAACAGTATGATGAGAGAGAACTTCGAGTACTACAACGCTCCTTCGCGCTGGGCGATCTACCAGCAGATAATGAAGCGCAGCGGAGAGTCCTGCAGCTTCGAGAAGTTCCTCGAATACGATGCCGTCAACCGGGCAGCAGTCTCAGAGGCAGCAGCAATCAGGCCGCCTCTCAAGGCCGCGGCCAACGGCAGGAGCTTCGAGCATACCGCTCCTCCGGTGGTGATCCCATAAAAGCATCTCGGGAATCCTGACATCTTCCCGGGCACGGATAGACTTGTCCCGTGTCCGGGAAGATTGTTTAATGAAGAATATTCATTAAATTTGTAAGTTATGTCAGAGTACATCGTATCAGCAAGGAAATACAGGCCCGATTCATTCGAGACGCTTATCGGGCAGGACAATATCGCACAGACCCTGAAGAATTCCATCATCAGGGGGAAATTGGCGCATGCGTACCTTTTCTGCGGTCCCCGCGGAGTGGGCAAGACAACGACCGCCAGGATATTCGCAAAAGCTATCAACTGTTCCAATCCTTCGGAGGATATGGAGCCTTGCGGGAAATGCGAGTCCTGCATCTCGTTCCAGGAAGGCCGCTCGTACTGTATCCACGAGCTTGACGCCGCGTCCAACAACGGAGTGGACGACATCAAGAACCTTATGGACAAGGTACAGATTCCGCCTCAGGTCGGAAAGTACAGCGTGTACATAATCGACGAGGTCCATATGCTCTCGACGGCTGCTTTCAACGCCTTCCTGAAGACACTCGAAGAGCCGCCGGCACACGCTATATTCATACTTGCAACGACTGAAAAGCACAAGATCCTTCCTACGATCCTTTCGCGTTGCCAGACCTTCGACTTCAACCGCATCAGCATCCCCGACATTGTCAGGAACCTCAAGACGATCGCATCGAAGGAAAATGTCTCGATCGACGACGAGTCCCTGCATGTCATCGCCATGAAGGCGGACGGAGCGATGCGTGACGCCCTGACCATATTCGACCAGACGGTGGCATTCTGCGGGACGGATGTCAAGTACGAGGAAGTACTCAAGAACCTCAATGTGCTGGACTATGATTATTCCTTCAGCCTGGTGGACTCGTTCCTTGCTGGAGATTTCGGTTCTGCACTCCTGAAGTTCGATGAGATACTATCGAAGGGATTCAATGCGCTTCACTTCTGCGCTGCGCTGAGTTCCCATTTCAGGGACTTGATGGTGACCAGGAACGGAGGGTTGGATTCGCTGCTGGAGCTTCCGGATTCACTGAAGAAGAGATATTCGGAGCAAGCTTCACGCTGCCCTATGAAGTTCCTTTACGATGCCCTGGCGATAACGACCGCCTGTGAGGCGGGCTACAAACAAGCCGTCAATCCACGCCTGCACATAGAGTTCGCCTTGATGAAGCTCGCTTTCCTGGCCAAGGCTCCGGCGGCAGCAGAGGTTGCTCCAACTCCGGTAACCGCTCGACCGATGGCCGTCAGGACAGAACCAACGGCGGCACCGGTGGCTGCCCGACCTGCAGCAGCCAGCGCAAAGCCGGCAGCTGTACCAGAGTCGGCAGCTTCTCCACAACCTGCAGTTTCACCAGAGCCGGCAGTTTCACCAGAGCCGGTTCCTGCTCCGGTGCCACGTGCGAGGAAGAAACCGGCCAAGACAGGTTCCGCTCTGTCCCTGACCTCGATACTCGAAGAGGAGCAGGCCGCGAAAGCAACCGCCAAGACCCCTGCGGTGGCCGACGAGCTCCCTGATGACGAGAAAGTCCTGCAAGCCTGGAGTGGAATCCCTGAAGATTATGCTTCCAGTCCGAGACTTGCAAACACCTTGAAGAACGCCCAGGTGGAGATTCAGACCGAGGACGGAATCAAGGTTCTCACCTTCAAGGTCAGCAATGCGTCCCAGGAAAAATGGATAAGGGACAACAGGCTTCTCTCACTGGAAGGAAATTTGCAGAACAAAGCCGGATCTTCCAAGATACGCCTTGAAGTCGGCGTAATCCCTGCGGAGGAGAAGGAGGCCCAGCCATACACCGACCATGAAAAGGCAACCGCGCTCATGGGGCAGAACGGGGAGATCCAGAATTTGGTAAAAGACTTCGGTTTAGAAACGAAATAGCATATGAAACTTCGCTGCGAACAGCTTGTCAAGAAATACGGCATCAGGACAGTCGTGAAAGGCGTCTCGATGGAGATCAACCAAGGTGAGATCGTGGGTTTCCTCGGTCCGAACGGTGCCGGAAAAACCACCAGCTTCTATATGATTACCGGGCAGATAGTCCCGAATGGAGGCCGGGTATTCCTGGACGACGAAGACATCACTGAGCTCCCTATGTACAAAAGGGCCCAGAAAGGCATAGGATACCTTCCTCAGGAAGCCTCCGTATTCCGCAAGATGTCGGTGGAAGACAATATAATGTCCGTAATGGAGATGTCCGACATGACCAAGGAGCAGAGGGAGGAACGACTCGAGGACCTGATCAACGAATTCAACCTTTCCAAGGTGCGCAAGAGCCTCGGAATACAGCTCTCCGGAGGTGAGAGACGCCGCTGCGAGATCGCCCGGGCACTGGCCATCGACCCTAAGTTCATCCTGCTCGACGAACCTTTTGCGGGTGTGGACCCTATTGCCGTGGAAGATATCCAGTTCATCATCGCCAAGCTCAAGTACAAGGACATCGGAGTCATCATCACCGACCACAACGTGGGTGAGACCCTGGCTATCACCGACAGGGCTTACCTGCTGTATGAAGGAACGATTCTCCAGCAGGGCACTCCGGAATCCCTCGCCGGAGACGAAGAAGTCCGCACCAAATACCTCGGCGGCGGCTTCGTACTGAAGAAGTCCGTCTCCGTGGAAAGGGCGAAGGCCGAACACGAAGCCCTCGAGGCTGCCAGGAGGGCCGAATCAGAGAGGATCGCAGCGATCGTCGAAACGGAGACCACGGAAGAGACAGGACGAACGACTGATAACGAATGACAATGAAAAGGCTTTCCTTCATATTGTCCGTGATGGTACTTGGATTGCTGACCGCACTCGATGCGGCCGGGCAGGCCCAGGTATATACACGCAAGGAAAAGCTTAAGGATTTCACTGCGAAGACCACCAAGGTCGTGCTGTCCGGAGAAGAGTTCCTGGACGAGGCGCTCAAGGAAAGCGTGGCGTCGACATGGACGCTCTCCCCTTACGAGTTCTGCACCAACGAAGAGTTCCAGAAGCTCAAGACCAGCGACAATTTCTATTTCCTGATCGTAGCCTCGAGCCGCCAGAAGAAAGAAGAAGAGCCAGGCTTGGACATGCTCACCCTGGTAAAGGGCGGAGAAGGTGCATCCAAGTCCATCGACGGGATGCTCGAAGTGGTAAGTTTCCCGTTCAGGGCCGCCCGCTTCCCGAGCGGAAGGGAGTTCACCCTGCTTCCTGCCTTCCTGCATATCATCCAGGACCACGTCTCCACCCTCGCCGACACCGAGATGAAAGCATATTCCAACCTCTCGGCGAAAGACACGAAGAAGCTGAATACCAAAAGAATATATTTCTGGGAAGAAGACCTTTCGAAGCAAGTAGGCAGCCATGTCAGGGAATCCCTTGACGAGGACATCATCATAGAAGAGGACGATGAGGACGTGGACAAGGTATTCGATGCCGGGGAGGTGAACACAGTTGTCAGCTATGTCGTGGCGCCGGATGTTCCGGTTGACGGCTCCGTATGCTACAAGATGCTGATAGGATCCGACACCCTAGAACTGTATTATTTCAAGAAGCACAAGATCACTTCGAAGAACGGAAAGGGCTTCCTCGCAAGCGATCTGAAAGCCATTAAAAGCATCAGGAAAAGATGATCACCGGTAAAGCGGCCTGCGGGATGCAGTATGCAGTCAAGAAGGGCGGCAATGCGGTCGGCTACTGTTCCCTGACGATCAAGTGCGGAACACGCGACGAAGGAGACTTCCACAACGGAATAGCCCATTTCACGGAGCATACGCTGTTCAAGGGTACCGGGCACAAGAGCGCCCGGGTCATCAACGGTTATCTCGACAAACTTGGAGGCGAGCTGAACGCATTCACCACCAAGGAAGAGATAGTCATTCATTCTACGGTTCTCAAGGAAGACCTGGGCAAGGCTGCGTCGCTGTTGCTGGAACTGGCCACCTGCCCTGCCTTCCCTGAAGAAGAGATCGAAGTCGAAAGAGGAGTGGTCATCGATGAAATCAACTCCTACAAGGACTCCCCTGCCGACGATGTCTACGACAAGTTCGAAGAGGCCCTGCTGGCCGACCACCCCCTCGGGAAGACCATCCTGGGAACGGCGGCAAGCGTCAGGAAGATAACTTCCGCGGAGCTGAGGGAATTCGTCAGGGAGCGGTTCACTCCCGGGAATATGGCTCTGGCCATAGTGGCGGACATCGATGAACGGAAGATGGAGGAAGCCGTCCTCAAGCTTGCCGGCAAGGTTTTCGACGGAGACTGGCAGGAAAGCAAGGAAAGGCTCCTGGTCCCGGTCAACGGAACTCCTGTATTCAACCGCACCGTCAACAAGAAGAACCACGAAGTGAATGCGGTCCTGGGAGGCCTTGCCCCGTCCCTGTACGACAAGGACGACCGGTTCCCGGCGATCCTTCTGAACAACATCATCGGAGGCCCTGCATCAAATTCCCTGCTCAATGACCTTCTGCGGGAAAAGCATGGTTGGGTATATGGAGTCGAAAGCTCCTACACCCAGTACTCCGAGACCGGAGTAATGGCGATAAGCCTGGGATGCGAACGCACGAACCTCGAGAAATGCCTTGCTGCTGTCCGGAAGGTCATCCGGAAGATGCAGGACGAACCGCTTTCCGAATCTGCGCTCAAGGCAGCCAAGAAGCAGTTGCTCGGGCAGCTGGCGATCAGTTCCGACAACGGGGAGACCCAGTGCCTTTCGATGGGAAAGAGCCTGGTTTCATTCGGGAAGGTTTCATCCGACCAGGAGAACCGAGAAGCGATCTGCTCCATCTCGGCAGAAAGCCTCCAGAGGGTTGCTCGCAACACCTTCGACCCGGAGAAGACCTCTTCACTGATATTCCTGTAAATACCACAATATGAACCGGATAGTCCTTTCACTCTTCACACTCGCATCACTGCTGGCCGCCGCTTCATGCAGCGAAGAATCGTCATCGCTCCCTGAGCCGTATGGACCTGTGCCGACTCCTCAGCAACTGGCCTGGCAGAAGATGGAAATGAATATGTTCTGCCATTTCGGACCGAACACTTTCACGGGGATGGAATGGGGCCTCGGGACGGAAACCGAGGATATATTCAATCCAACCGCCCTCGACTGCGGCCAATGGGCTGCGATTGCCAAGGCGTCCGGATTCAAGGGCATAATCATCACCGGAAAGCACCACGACGGCTTCTGCCTGTGGCCTAATCCAGTCAGCAACCACACCGTTGCGCAGAGTCCGTGGAAAGAAGGCAAGGGAGATGTCCTCAAGGAACTCTCTGAAGCCTGCCGGAAAGAAGGTTTGAAATTCGGGGTATATGTCTCCCCCTGGGACAGGAACGATCCACATTACGGCTCTCCTGAATACAACGACGTATATGTCAAGACGCTGGAAAGCGTCCACGGAGGCGCATACGGAGATGTTTTCGAGCAGTGGTTCGACGGAGCCAACGGAGAAGGCCCGGACGGGAAGAAGCAGGAATATGACTGGCCGCTGTTCCACAGCACTGTGCTGAGGCTGATGCCGGATGCGATTATGTTCAGCGACGTGGGTCCGGGATGCCGCTGGGTCGGCAATGAAAGGGGCGAAGCCGGAAGGACTTCCTGGAGCCGGATGGATGTAGAAGGTTTCACTCCTGGGGCAGGAGCCCCGCCTAACGAGGTGTTGAATGAGGGCCAGGAAGACGGAGCGGTATGGCTACCTTCCGAGACCGATGTCTCCATCCGTCCCGGATGGTTCTGGCGAGAAAGCGAGAACGGCTCAGTGCGTTCGGTGGAGAATCTCGTCGGCCTCTATTACACCAGCGTGGGACGCAATTCCCTGCTGCTGCTCAACGTCCCTCCGGACACTTCCGGGAGGATCGATCCGGTGGATTCCGCAAGGCTCGCGGGTTTCCGTGCAGCGCTTGATGAGATATTCAGTACCGATCTGGCGAAGGGCGCAAAGGCCGCCGCTGACGTCGACCGGGGCAGAAAGTTCAAGGCAGCCAACATGTTGGATGAGGACTACGATTCCTGCTGGGCTGCCCCAGACGGCATCACCAAGGCCACTCTGACATTCACCTTG
>ONPI01000087.1:8078-11459 GCA_900319685.1 uncultured Bacteroidales bacterium | reverse complement strand
GAGCTCTGTGCTTGCAGGGCGGCCGGCAGGATGGCCCAGGCGCACGGCTGCACAGGGAAAGCCCGTGCGGACTTGAAGGATTTCATGAACGAAAGGTGGAAGGGAATGTATCCTGTCGCGTGGGGTGAGACACTGCGTGAGGCAGCCTATACCCAGTGGGTATATTCGGAAGTTCTCGGAATAAACGAAGGAGTATGAGATTCGATACGATAATAGTCGGCGGCGGAATGTCGTCGCTGGTCTGCGGAATAAAGCTTCAGAAAGCAGGGAAGAAATGCCTGATCGTTTCGGCCGGGCAGAATGCCCTCCATTTCTCATCCGGTACTTTCGGTCTTCTTGCGAAACTGCCTGATGGTACTGCTGTTACGAATCCGCTTTCAGCCATTGATTCCCTTCCTGCAGAGCATCCATATTCCAAGATGGGTGCTGAGGCGGTGGCAGAGTATGCAGCCGCTACTCCGAAGTTCTTCGCGGACTGCGGGGTTGAAGTGACCAACGGATACCGTATTACCGGAATGGGTACCATGAAGCCTGCCTGGCTGGCGATGAAGGATGTGACCCTCCTTGGATCAAAGGATGAGGTGATAGGGAAGAAGGCATTGATTGTCAACTTCTCCGGCTTCCTGGATTTCAATACGAGATTCATTGCAGAAGGATTGGAGAAGAGGGGATTGGAATGCAGGATAGAACGTATTGCCATCAAGGATGTGGAGAACCTTCGCAAGAATCCTTCCGAGATGAGGTCGGTCAACATCGCACGTGTAGTCACCCGCGAGTCAGTGTGGAAGGAATTCGCCCATACCGTCCAGGGACTGCTAAAAGGTGAGGATGTGGTCATCCTTCCGGAAGTATTCGGCCTCCTGGATCCGAAGGTCCCTCAGTGGCTCTGTGAGATGATACCTGCGCGAGTATTCTTCATCGGGACGATGCCTCCGTCCGTGCCCGGCATCAGGACTCAGATCCAGCTGAAGAAGACTTTCGAGGCTGTAGGAGGAACCTTCTTGATGGGCGATGAGGTCCTTGAGCCGGAATTCGACGGCTCCAGGGTTGTAAGTGTCCGCACCGTCAACCTCGGTTCGATGCGACTGCAGGCTGATTCATTCGTCCTTGCCAGCGGGAACCTGTTCGGCAAGGGACTGGTGGCCTCTCCGGACAAAGTCACGGAGCCGGTCTTCGGCCTGGACGTGATGTACCCTGAGGATCGGAATGAATGGTATGACAAGGATTTCGCCAATGTCCAGAATTATCTCGGATTCGGTGTCCGGACCGGGAACGACTTCCGTCCGTACCGCAATGGTACGCTCGTCGAGAACCTCTATGTAATAGGTTCCGAACTCGGCGGATGCAATTCCCTGGCGGAAGGCAGCGGCGCAGGAGTAGCGATATTCACAGCTATGAACGTAGCGGATAAATTGGTGTAGTATGCAGGAGAAGAACCTCAGTTTCAATAATTTCGAGCAGTGCATCAAGTGTACCATCTGCACTGCCTACTGTCCGGTCGTTGCCGTAAATCCGTCATACCCTGGCCCGAAGCAGGCTGGTCCTGACGGTGAGAGGCTGCGCTTGAAGAATAAGTTTTTCTTCGATGAGAATCTCAAGTACTGCATGAACTGCAAGCGCTGCGAAGTGGCTTGTCCTTCGGGCGTTAAGATCGCTGACTTGATCCATTCTGCCCGCAGGCGTTATGGCAGGGACATGCCTGAACTCCGCGACAGGATCCTTGCGGGCACGGATTTCATGGGCAAGGTCGCACGGCCTTTCGCTCCCGTGGTCAATGCCATGGTCGGGACGAAGTTTGCCAAGGGTGCTATGGACCTGATGATGGACATCGACAAGAACCGCACTTTCCCGAAATACCAGTACCATGGATTCGAACGTTGGTTCAAGAAGAACGCGCAGGCATCCCAAGGCTCATTCAAGGACAAGGTTGCATTCTTCCATGGATGTTCGACCGAATACCAGCACCCTGAGGTGGGGAAGGCATTCGTGAAGGTCATGAACGCGGTGGGCTACGGAGTGGAGCTGATCGACGAGAAGTGCTGCGGTGTGGCGATGATATCGAACGGCCTCTGGAACGGTGCCACGCGTCATGCCGAGCACAACGTTAAGGCTTTCCGAAAGGCTGTTTCCGAAGGACTTCCTGTGGTGGGAGTGTCCTCGACCTGCATCTTCACCATGCGTGATGAATATCCTGACGTGCTGGCGGTGGACAATTCCGACGTAAGGGACAGCCTGACCTTGGTTGAGAAGTTCCTTTTCGAGCTTGTGGATTCCGGCAAAGTGAAGCTGGTTTTCAAGGAGGACTACCGTGCGCGTGTCGCCTACCATATCCCTTGCCATATGGAGAAACTGGGGTGGAGCATATTCACGAAGGAACTCATGGGAATGATTCCTGGTGTTTCCCTGACCGTACTGGAAAGCGGTTGCTGCGGCATGGCGGGTACTTACGGGTTCAAGAAGGAGAATTACAAGTATTCCCAGGAGATAGGAAGCCATGTCTTCGAGCAGATCAAATCCCTTTCTCCTGATTTCGTCTGCTGCGAATGCGAGACCTGCAAATGGCAGATCGAGATGTCCACGGGGTATCAGGTGCTGAATCCTATCGTGATCATCGCGGACGCTCTTGACACTGAAGCCACGATGGCTGCGAACAAAAGATAAAAAAGGTGGGACCGTAAGCCGGTTTCTGTTTTTGAATCTGCCATTTATCTACGCAACCTACCCCCTGGCATCGGACGGGCCGCCCTCATTTGCCAGTATATTTGGTCTTTCAGGCCCTTGCATCGTACCCGTACGGCGTCGCCGACGCACGTCGTGAGCTCTTGCCTCGCGTTTTCACCCTTACCGACTTACCGGTCCTTGGACCGGCGGTTTCGGCGGTTGTTTTCTGTTACGGTGCCATAAGATTACTCCCATCTGGGCTTTCCCCAGCAGGGTGCCCTGCCCTGTCCGGACTTTCCTCACCCTCGGCCGAAGCCTCGCAGCGCGGCAGATCGTCCCACCTTTTCATATCGTGTGCAAATATACGGAGAAACTATCATTTTTTATTAAATTTGCAGTTGCATGAGAAAGTTGATTTGGATTTGTTCGATAGCGGCTCTTGCGCTGACGTCCTGCTCGAATACCTCGTCCAGGAACGTGGAATCGTCGTCCAAGGCCAAAGTCGCGGAAAAGACAGCCGTGGCTGCCCCTGTCAAGCCAAGGCAGTACGGGATAGAAGTGGTCCGGGAATATCCCCATGACGAGATGTCCTATACCCAGGGACTCTTCTTCCAGGGTGGACGGATGGTCGAGACCACCGGCCAGTTCGGGGAATCGACCCTCAGGCTGGTCGATCCGGCCACCGGAGAGGCTCTGAAGAAGCAGGCATTCGACAGCAAG
>ONPI01000087.1:0-8071 GCA_900319685.1 uncultured Bacteroidales bacterium | reverse complement strand
CCAAAGAAACATGTCCAATCGTTCTGGTTGAAGAATGCGAAGGTACGCTTCTCTGGCGTTGCAGTTAGGCCAATGATAAAGGCGTCAAAATACTCCAACACCTGTGACCATACGTTATAGATTGATCGGTGGCATTCATCTACGATGCGGCCACCCTTGAATACAAGCAGACATATTCCTACCCGCGCGACGGATGGGGACTGACCTCCGATGGCAAGAACCTTATTGCCAGCGACGGCTCTTCCAGGCTTTTCTGGATGGACAGCCGCTTCCAGCTCCTCAAGACGAAGGAGGTTCGCATGAACGGGAAACCCCTGAGGAACATCAACGAACTTGAGTGGATCGACGGGAAGATATGGGCGAACGTCTATCTTACCGACATGATCGTGATAATCGACCCGGAGACCGGCAATGTAGAGGGCGTGGTGGATTGCACCGGCCTGCTGCCGGATTCCCTCAAGGACGAATATACCGATGTGCTGAACGGTATCGCGGTGGATCCTTCCAACGGCAGGATATATGTTACCGGCAAGTACTGGAAACGCCTGTTCGAGATAAGGATAAAGGAAAAGGAATAGTTTTTTGATATTAAATAAGCGGGGGTACCGGCTGCGAACTGCCGGTTGAGATCATACCCAATGAACCTGATGCGGGTAATGCCGCCGTAGGGAAGCATAATCTCAAACAAGCCACTATGGCTGCCCCTTGCATTGAATTGAATTCTTATGCGAGGTTTTTTGTTTATGGCAGTATCTGCCATCGCAGCGTTATGTACGCTCCTTCGCAGCGTTTTCAACGCTGGATTCATCAGCACAGGACAATCTTGACACCACCAGGGTAAGGCACCTTGAAGAGGCGATCGTACAGGCTGTAAGGGCTCCGAAAGAGGCTCCTTTCGCCGTTGCCAATGTAGACCGCGAGTCCCTGGGGGATTTCTCCCGGACCGGACGCGAGATTCCGTTCCTGCTGTCTTCGACTCCCGGAGTGCTTTCCTGGAGCGAGAACGGCGTCGGAACCGGGACGACCTATATGCGTATCAGGGGAGCGGGGGACTCCCGGATCAACGTGACCATAGACGGAGTTCCGCTCAATTCTCCTGAGGACCAATGTGTTTTCTGGGCCAATATGAACAGTTATTCATATTTCCTGGAAAGCGTCCAGGTCCAGAGAGGTGTCGGTTCTTCAACCAATGGCGACGGGGCATTCGGTGGCTCCGTGGCCCTACGCTCCCGGCCTTTCTCTTACGATCCGTTCCTGGAACTTGATGCATCCTACGGCTCTTACAATACCCGCAATGCCGGCTTTTCGGCATCCACGGGTCTGCTGGGCAACAGGTTCGCGGCTGATTTCGCCTTCCATACCACAGGTACCGACGGGTATGTCCACGGAACCGCCGGGAATTCGGGTTCCTGGTATGTCGCCTTGTCCTGGGTCGGCAGGGACGTGGTCCTGAGGTACAGGAATATAGGCAACTACGAGCATACCGGTCAGGCCTGGAACGGCGTCACCGCCGGGACAGGAGACCTTTCCATAATGGACGGAACCTATGGAAATAACACCGGAATAAAGACTTACGCTGATATGTATGCGAAGGGACTAGGTAAGTTCAACTCCCTGTATGAGTCCCTCGATACCGATACCTACGGATTGTCCCGCTACACCCTGAACGACGGCTCCCTGTGGCCGAAGACTACTGACAATTTCTGGCAGGACCACAATATCCTGTCCGCGGCCTGGAATTTTGCGGAGGGGTGGAATTCGACCCTCTCACTTCACTATACCCACGGCTACGGCTACTATGAGGAGTTCCGCCAGTCCAACAAGCTTTCCAAGTTCGGTTTCGCCTCGTTCAAGGACGCCGACGGCAATACCGTGAAGCGGACTGACTTCATCCGGCAGAAAGGCCTTTCCCAGGATGCCGGAGGCGCTGTCTGGAATGTCTCATATTCCGGCAACGGATGGGATTTCATAGGTGGGCTTTCCGCTCAGCTGTTCGGAGCCAACCATTTCGGCTATCTTACATATGTGGCCAGTCCGGCAGTCACCGCGCATTATCCTGTCCTTGCTGGATTGTCCGACACAAACTTTGATGAAGGCCTTTACAAGTACTATGACTCCGATGCTCGAAAGAACGACTACAGTTCCTTCATAAAGGTCTCCAAGAATCTTGGCAAGCATTTTAACCTGTTCTGGGACCTGCAGTACCGCAGGGTGACATACAGGACGGACGGAATCAATGACAAGTTCATCGAGCAGCCGGACGGTTCTTATGTCAATCAGGTCCTTGATATTGACAAGACCTATGATTTCTTGAATCCTAAGGCCGGAGTGAGCTGGACTTCAGGATCTCACAGGGTCTATGCATCATTTGCCAACAGCAATCGTGAGCCGGAACGCAACAATTTCACGGACAATGGCAGTTATCCTTCACCGGAATCGGAGAACGTAAGTGACTTTGAATTCGGCTATCAGTTCTCCGGCAGGAAGTTCAGGGCAGGAGCCAACCTGTATTATATGGATTATGTCAACCAGTTCGTCCAGACCGGTGCCGTAAGTGACATCGGCGAGGCTCTCACAACGAATGTCTGGGATTCCTATAGGGCTGGAATAGAGTTGGTTGCGTCAGCTGATATCTCTTCCTGGCTCACTCTGGAGGCCAATGCAGCATTGAGCCGGAACCGGATCAAGGATTTCGACGAAGTGGTGGAAGACTGGGACAACGGCAGCCAGACCATACATTACGACAACTCGACCCTTGCGTTCTCCCCGTCCGCCATCCTTAACGGATTCATCATCCTCCACCCAGGCAGGCTTCAGGCAACCTGGCATACTTCGTACGTGAGCCGTCAGTACCTGGATAACACTGAGAACCGTGACCGTTCCCTTCCAGGTTATTCGCTCTCCGGTCTCAGTCTGCGCTATCCATTGAAGTTCAAGGGGTTGCTCAAGGAAGTGAACCTTGGTCTGGATGTCAACAACATTTTCGGCGTGCACGCTGCGACATCGGGCTGGGTATATTCCGCCATCTATGCTTCTGGCGGCCATCCGGAAGGCAACCGGTATTACCAGATCGGATTCGTGCCGACCGCCGGTACGACCGTGATGTGGAGCATTTCTCTTAAGTTCCGCTAAATACCCGACTTTCGCGAATATATTGCTATATTTGCATGTTATTCGGATCATTTATGGGACTTCTCTTGATATTCCTCATTGGAACGCTGCTGGTTTCGTTCCTTTGCTCCATACTGGAATCGGTGCTGTTGTCCACTCCGCTCTCTTTCATCACGATGAAGAAGGAGCAGGGGTACAAGCCGGCTACCAAGTTCCTGGAGTACAAGACTGACACCGAGAAGCCGCTTGCTGCAATCCTTTCCCTGAATACCATAGCGAATACGATAGGTGCCGCCGGTGTCGGCCGACAGGCGACACTGCTGTTCGGAAGTACCTGGTTCGGAATCATTTCCGGAATCTTCACCCTGTTGATACTGTTATTCGCGGAGATAGTTCCCAAGACGATCGGCACCTCTTCCTGGAAGAACCTCATGGGTTTCTCGACCCGTTGCATGTCGGTCCTCATATTCCTTATGTACCCGTTGGTGCTCCTGGTGGGGCTGATCAGCCGTTCCATCGAGAAAGACGAGGACGAGGCCTCGGTAAGCAGGGAGGAAGTGACTGCTATGGCCAACATCGGGGTGGAGGAAGGAGTGATCGACTCAGACGAGAACAAGGTTATCCAGAACATCATGAAGCTGGACAACGTGCAGGCATGTGATGCGATGACGCCGAGGATAGTGGCGATGACCGCCCAGGAGAACATGACCCTGAAGAACTTCTACAAGAACGAGCAGTACCTGCATTATTCCAGGATCCCGGTCTATGCGGATTCTCCTGAATATATCACCGGTTACATACTCCTGAGCGATGCCCTCGAGGGCCTTGCCGACGATGAGTTCGACAAGCGCCTGAAGGAACTCAAGAGGCCTATATCCTTCTTCCACGAGGAAGATTCCCTGAGCAATGTCTGGGACGGCCTCCTGAAGAACCACGAACAGATCGCCCTCATCATCGACGAATACGGATGCTTCCAGGGGATAGTGACCCTGGAGGATATCATAGAAACCATCCTAGGGCTTGAGATCATCGACGAGAACGACCAGGCCATCGATATGCAGCAGTTCGCCAAGGAACGCTGGGAACGCCGCCAGAAGCGTTTCCGTACCATCAACCTTCCAAAGGAGGATAATGCAAGCCAATCGTAATGAATATGTCATTCCGCAGATTCCTTTTGTTTATTCCGATCCTTTTCCTCTCCTGGGCAACTCAGGCCCAGGTCCTCGAGTCCCACAAGGCATTCATGAGGGAGATGCGTTATTTCCTTGATTCGAAAGGCTTGTCTCCGCAGCTTGAAGAAGATAACCAGATTCGTTTCAAGTATTCCGGCAAGGCATATTATATGGCTTTGAGGGGCAGGGAAGTCAATCCGTATGTCCTTTTAATCTATGCATTCAGGGAGTATGACGACATATTCACAAAGGAAATGGTTTCTACCATAGATCCTTCTGAAGGACTTGCCGTACTGCCTTCAGACTATGGTTTCCGGATACAGTCAGAAAACCATGTTTTTGACGCCGAGTCGATAAAATATGTTTTCAACACCGTCATGAACAATCTGATCCTCTACGAGAAGATGATAGATGACTTGGGGGCGTCCCAGGCAGAGTTTATCCGCCAGGACGATGAAAAATGGAAGTCGGTCGACAAGGATGACGAGGCAGCTATCCTTTCGTACATAAACGAGACTACGGTTTATCGGAAGCGCCATCTTACCGAGGCAAGGATGATGTACGATATCCTTCATTCGCACAACACCGCTGTGGAAGATGCTGAGAGCAAGATTGCGTTTGCCAAGGACCTGTATGTCCGGGGAGAAGCCAGGTCAGAGGCAGGCAGCAAGCGGGTTTACGACCTGCTGAATGAAGCGTCCAAGTACGTAGAGCTCGACAAGCAAGCGAGGGACATCCTCTATGAGATCGATGATGACAGGGCATTCAAGCATTTCAAGGAGGCACCGGACTTTTCCGCTGCGGAAGATTATCTGAAGAATTTTCCTCAAGGAATATACAAGCGGCAGGTGGAGGATTGGGTTTCCAAGCACACTAAGCGTGCCAATAAAGTCAAGCAGGTCAAGTCGGACAAAGGAACTTTGTTCCACGTCGGAGTGGGGGCTTCTTGTTTCGGGACCAGGAAAGGTGCAAGGCCAACGGGAATACTGGAATTCAAGCTGGGGGATTCTTTCCAACGTCTTAACTGGATTGTGGGTGCATCAGGCCGGCCGGATATAGTCAAGGGAGAAGGTACCAGGTCAATATTCGTCAGCACGGCCCTGAAGGTCAACCTTTTCCCTATAACTGACAAATGCCGCTTCTACATAGCACCGGGCGGAGGTTACGACGTACTTAAAGAATCGATTGAGTACTATGCCCGTGCCGGTATGTGTTTCAAACATTTGGATATTTTTGGCCAGTACCAGTCTGTGGCTTTTTACCCTGCAATCGGGAAGACTCCGCCGTTCAATTATTACACGGGTGTTTCCGTGGTTTGGTATTTCTAGGAGGTTGCATCATGAGGACCGTGATCCAGAGGGTATCCCGTGCGAGCGTCACGATAGGGGGAGTATGCAAATCTTCCATAGGCAAGGGTCTGCTGGTGCTTTTGGGTGTCGGCGAGGACGACGGCCAGGAGGATATTGACTGGCTTGTCCGGAAGATTACGGCTATGAGGATATTCGACGACGAGGCCGGAGTGATGAACCTCTCCGTGATGGATATCGGTGGGGAAGTGCTGGTGGTCAGCCAGTTCACCCTCATGGCCTGTTGCAGGAAGGGAAACCGTCCTTCTTACATCAAAGCAGCCAGGCACGAGATTTCTATCCCGCTCTACGAAGCTTTCTGCAGGAAGATGTCCGAACAGCTCGGAAAGGAAATAGGCACCGGCGAGTTCGGTGCGATGATGGATGTTTCGTTGATCAATGACGGTCCGGTGACGATCATACTGGACTCCAAGGACAGATAAGCCTACAGGAAGGCCTTCAGCTCTTCATAGAAACGCTGGGTAGGGAAGCCCATTACGTTGTAGAAAGATCCGTCGATCCTGCAGATCCCCACATATCCGATCCATTCCTGGATGCCGTATGCACCGGCCTTGTCGAATGGCCGGTAATTGTCTATGTAATAGTCGATTTCCTCGTCCGTAAGGTCCTTGAAGTAAACATCGGAGGAGACCGAGAAAGTCTTTGTCCTCCCGATGTCCCTGATGGTCACCGCGGTGATGACCTGATGCTCGCGTCCGGAGAGGAGGCGAAGCATCCTGACGGCGTCTTCCCTGTCGGACGGTTTCCCGAGAATCTCGCTTCCACACAGTACCATTGTGTCCGAGGTGACAAGGATCTCGTCCGGCTCCAGCTCCCTGTGGAAGCCCATGGATTTGCCAAGGGACATCATCTCCGGAATCATGTTGTGAGGTGTTTCCGGGGAATATTCTTCTTCGAACAAGGTCCTGGCATCCACTGTGAATTCAAAGCCGAGGCCTGCCAGGAGTTCGCGTCTCCGCGGCGAATTCGATGCGAGGATGATTCTCTTTCCGTGAGTGTCCATATCAGGGACTAGAACAATTTCTTGTAAACCCTTGAGTTGAAGACCCAGCGCCCCTGGGCCTTCATGACAGCTTCCATGTATTCGCGGACGCATGCTTTCCCTCCCGGGCGCATGGACACGATGTCAGCGGCCTCCCTGGCCTCGATGCAGGCATCTGCAGGAGCCACTCCGATCCCTGCCGCTTCAATAACTTCCACATCGGGGACATCGTCACCGAAATACATCACTTCCTCCCGCTTAAGGCCGTGCCTCCTGCAGAAATCGTCGAAGTCGTCTATCTTCACCCTGGACCCGAGGTAGATGTCCTCGGGAGGGATCCCGTTGGTACTGAAGCGCGCCCTGATGCTCTGCGAACGTCCTCCGGTGATGACTGCGACAGGAAAGCCGTTCATCGCCGCCATGCGTACGGCGAAGCCGTCCTTGGAGTCGAAAGTCCTGTACAGCTGGCCTTCAAGGTCGGCCAGGATGCCGCCGTCGGTCATCACGCCGTCTATATCGAAGGCGAACCCTTTGATGTCCTTGAATTCAGTCATCAGGCTATCAGTTGTTCTTTCCGAACTGAGGAAGGTCACCGAGGTTGAAAGTGCCGCCCTGCTGCTGTCCGCTACCGCCGATGTCGATCAGGCCGAACTGCGATTCGTACTTCGTGACATTGTCCATGAGTGCGTTCAAGAGCCTCTTGGCATGTTCCGGGGGCATCACGAGCCGGTTGCTGATTTCAGGCTTCGGAAGTCCGGGGAGCATCGTAGCGAAATCAATGATGAATTCGCTGTGGGAGTGGGTTATGATTGCAAGGTTCGAGTAGTTGCCCTTTGCGATTTCTGGCTTGATCTCCAGACTGATTTCTTTGTTCTCTGCCATATTCTTGGATTTTGATCCCCATAGCAGGCAGCACCTGCTGTCGGGAATACAAATTTAGTGAAAATTGTGCTATATTTGTATTTCTTGAATGTAGTTAATGGAAATATGAGCGAAAAGAAAGAACTCTCCGCAAAATACAATCCTGCGGAAGTGGAAGACAAGTGGTATGCCTGGTGGCTGGAACACAAGTGCTTCCATTCTGAACCGGACGAAAGGGAACCATACACCATAGTCATACCTCCGCCTAACGTGACCGGAATCCTCCATATGGGGCACGTGCTCAACAACACGCTCAATGACGTGCTGGTACGCAAGGCACGCATGGACGGGAAGAACGCCTGCTGGGTGCCCGGCACCGACCACGCATCCATCGCGACCGAAAGCAAGGTGGTGGCCAAGCTCAAGGATATGGGAATATCCAAGGAGGACCTTACCCGTGAGGAGTTCCTGAAATACGCCTGGGAATGGAAGGAGGAGCATGGAGGCATCATCCTGCAGCAGCTGCGCAAGCTTGGCGCATCATGCGACTGGGACCGTACGAAGTTCACCATGGAACC
>ONPI01000067.1 GCA_900319685.1 uncultured Bacteroidales bacterium | reverse complement strand
AAATCGTGCTCAAGGGTGCGCCCAAATGGACCCTTTCGCGAGAAAAAGGCCGGAATCGTGCTCAAGGGTGCGCCCGAATGGACCCTTACGCGTGAAAAAGGCCGAAATCGTGCTCAAGGGTGCGCCCAGGTGGACCCTTGCGCTAGTGGAAGCAGTTAATCAGGCGGTCTATCTCTTCTGGCGGGAGACCTGAAACGCGGACAAGTTGGTTCGTGTCGGAACTGAAACGGCGCTGGATCTGCCGCATAAGCTCAACCTTCTGCATTTCGTCCATCTCTTCTAAAGATGCTTTTCGGAACAGCGATTGGATCAGGTTCGTCATCGCTGCTTTTACGATAATATCGCTGAACGACGGTGATTCTGCGTTATTCAGTCGCTGTTTTGCTTTCGAGGAATTATTCAAGAAATATGAATAGCGCTTGGGAGTCTTGAAGAGCGACTCGACATATTTTACCGGAACGTAACTGCAAGGAAGAATATATCCTCCGTCTCCGACAATATATTCTTCCGGAAGGTCCACTCTGCTTTTTAGGAGCTTACGCCGTTTATTCTTAGACAGTTCACCAAGTTTTATTCCTTTGACGGGCGTGGCGTTGAAAACTATCGCACCTGTACCCCAGGGATAAAGCATCGGAATGGGAACCAGATTCGCTGCCACGGAGTTCATAATGACATAGGCGAGCGCCCTTAATAATGATTCGTCCTCGAGATTGACTTCCTGGATATCGATCCTCAGACGCCGCAAGGATTCTCGGGCCATATGTTTTCGACAATAATACTTGCTGTAGAGCATCTTGTATTTGTCGATAAATGATTTAGCCTCAGTTTGAGTACACCGCAAAACAAAATGAACGTGTGAACTCATCAGGATAAAGGCGAGTACTTTGATTTTTGTAAGGTGTGAGCAGATTGCGACGATGTTCATACCCGCTCGGAAGTCATCTTCATCTTCGAAGAGCATCCCGCTCCTCAGATGATCAGTAGAAACAAGAGTGAAGCTTTCCATAAGTGTAGGTTATTTGATTTCCTGGATTCGGGGAGGCTCCCTAACCAGGCTCTGAAACAAATATCGTCAATTATCATTATTAATCCAAGTCCTTTCGGCGTTCTTTTCTTAAGGGTGCGCCCAAATGGACCCTTGCGCGAGGGTGGGGCGAATACGGGTGCAAATATGCTCAAGGGTGCGCGCCGATGGACCCTTGCGCGAGAAAAAGGCCGAAATCGTGCTCAAGGGTGCGCCCAAATGGACCCTTGAGCGTGAAAAGGGCTGAAATCGAGCTCAAGGGTTCGCCCAGATGGACCCTTGCGCGAGAAAAGGGGGCGAAGAAAGGGGCGATAGGGGACGGAGCGATAGGGGATGGAGATAGGTGGAATATGGAGAATAACAAAGGAGGATGGCCTCAAGTCAATCTGACTCTTAGACCATCCCCCTTATCGTGTTGTGCGTCCGTCAGCAGCAATCTGTCGCGTCCGTCAACTGCAATCTGTCCCGGCGTCAGCTGCGAGCTGCCGCGGCCGAGATGCGTCAAGAAAAAAGAGATGACCGACGGGGTCAGTCATCTCCTTTTTAGTTAAAGGTATTGTCTCCGGCTGTTATTTGCCAGCCAGACGGACATAGGTGCCGTAGCGGACCTTGGCGAACTCTTCGGTCAGGCCGAGCAGTTCGGCAGCCTTCTCTGGGAAGAGCTTGTAGAGGGAAGCGAAACGAACCTCACCCTTCAGGAAGTCCTGGAATTTGGTCCAGTCTGGCTCCTTGGAATCGAGAGTGAACGGATTCTTGCCTTCTGCCTCGAGAGCAGGATTGTACCTGTAGAGGTGCCAGTAACCGCAATCGACGGCGAGCTTTTCCTCCTTCTGGCTCAGACCCATTCCAGCCTTGAGACCGTGGTTGATACAAGGAGCATAGGCGATGATCAGTGAAGGACCGTCATAAGCCTCGGCTTCCTTGATCGCGTTGAGGTACTGTACCGGGCTTGCACCCATAGCGACCTGGGCTACATATACATAGCCATAGCTCATGGCCATCATTCCGAGATCCTTCTTGCGGATCTTCTTTCCTGAAGCAGCGAACTTGGCGATGGCACCTGCAGGAGTCGACTTGGAGCTCTGTCCACCGGTGTTGGAATATACCTCGGTATCGAGGACGAGGACATTGACGTTCTTGCCGGAAGCAAGCACGTGGTCGAGTCCGCCGTAGCCGATATCATATGCCCAACCGTCACCACCGAATATCCACTGGCTGCGGGATGGGATGAAGTGCTTGTAGTCGAGGAGCTTCTTGCAGGACTCGCACTTGCTCTTGGAGAGCAGAGGGACGATCTTGTCTGCGACCTCGCGGGTGACTGCTGCATCCTCCCTGTTGTCAAGCCACTTCTGGCAGAGGGCCTTGATGTCGTCGGAAGCTTTCTCGCATCCAAGAGCCTGGGTCATGAGGTTGGCGACGGTCTCGCGTGCGCGGTCGGAACCGATCTTCATTCCAAGACCGAATTCTGCGTTGTCCTCGAAGAGGGAGTTCTGCCATGCAGGTCCGTGTCCCTTTGAATCGGTGCAGTAAGGAGATGCAGGGAATGAGGCTCCGTATATCGAAGAGCAACCGGTTGCATTGGCGATCATCATCCTGTCTCCGAAGAGCTGGGTGATGTTCTTGATGTAAGGGGTCTCGCCGCAGCCGGCGCAGGCACCGCTGAACTCGAAGAGAGGCTGTGCGAACTGGGAGTTCTTCACGTTGGCTGCCTTGTTGACCACATTGTCCTTGTAGCCGACCTTGGATACGAGCCAGTTGAAGTTCTTCTGCTCCTGCTGCTGGTCGAGTGCGGAAACCATGGTGAGGGCCTTGTCCTTCGCGAGGCAGACATCGACGCAGTTGCCGCAACCGGTACAGTCGTCGACAGAAGTTGCGAGAGCGTACTTGTATTCCTTGAGGACAGCCTTGCCCTGGGCCATCTTGACCTTCTTCGGAGCCTTGGCGGCCTCTGCTTCAGTGAGCAGGAACGGACGGATGGCAGCGTGAGGGCAGACGAATGCGCAGGTGTTGCACTGGATACACTTGTCAGGATCCCAGCTAGGAACCATGACGGCTACGCCGCGCTTCTCGTATGCGGATGTGCCTGCAGGCATCGTACCGTCGGCGTAAGGCAGGAATGCGCTTACAGGGAGTGAGTCTCCGTCCTGGGAGTTCACCACGTCGGCGATGTTCTTCACGAACTCAGGTGCGAGACGGCTCTTGTTAGGAGTCTCGAACTTGGCGGTGAGCTTCGCCCACTCGGCAGGAACCTGGATTTCGGTATATTCACCGCCCCTGTCGACAGCAGCGTAGTTCATATTGACGACGTTCTCGCCCTTCTTGCCGTAGCTCTTGACGATGGCGTCCTTCATATACTTGACTGCATCCTCGTAAGGGATGATGCCGGTGATCTTGAAGAATGCGGACTGGAGGATCGTGTTGGTCCTGTTGCCGAGTCCGATCTCCTGGGCGATCTTGGTGGCGTTGATGATATACACCTTGATCTTCTTCTTTCCGATGACGGCCTTCACGTTGTCAGGGATCCTCTTGACGGTCTCTTTCTCATCCCAGAGGGAGTTGAGGAGGAGGGTACCCTTGTCCTTGATGCCCTTGAGCACGTCGTACTTCTCGAGATAGGAAGGAACGTGGCAGGCTACGAAGTCAGGGGTGCTGACAAGATATGGAGCCTTGATAGGCTGGTCGCCGAAACGGAGGTGTGAGCAAGTGTAGCCGCCGGACTTCTTGGAATCGTAGTCGAAGTAAGCCTGGCAGTACTTAGGAGTATGGGAACCGATGATCTTGATGGTGTTCTTGTTGGCACCTACGGTACCGTCGGAACCAAGTCCGTAGAACTTGCACTCGGTCGTTCCCGGCTTCACGATGGAAACTTCCCTCTTGATAGGCAGGGACTTGAAGGTGACGTCGTCCACGATGCCGATGGTGAAATCGGTCTTAGGCTCCTTGAGCTCGAGGTTGTCGAATACGGCAACGATCTGTGCAGGAGTGGTGTCCTTGGAAGAAAGACCGTAACGGCCTCCGACGATGAGCGGAGAATTCTGCTCGCCCTGGAAAAGTGCCTTTACATCGAGGTAGAGAGGCTCTCCGAGCGCTCCCGGTTCCTTGGTCCTGTCGAGGACAGCGATCCTCTTGACGGTCTTAGGAAGCACCTTGAAGAAATACTGGGATGCGAATGGACGATAGAGGTGTACGGTGACGAGGCCGTAGTTCCTGCCCTTCTTGGCGAGGAAGTCGATCGTCTCCTTGATGGTCTCTGTGACGGAACCCATGGCCACGATGACGTTCTCGGCGTCCGGAGCTCCGTAATATGTGAACGGACGGTACTCACGTCCGGTCAGTTCGCTGATCTCGCCCATGTAGCGGGCAACGATGTTCGGTACCTCGGCATATACGTTGTTCCTGGACTCTGCGGCCTGGAAATAGACGTCGCCGTTCTGGGCGGTACCGCGGGTGACAGGGGCGTCAGGATTGAGGGCCCTGTCGCGGAAAGCCTTGAGTGACTTCTCGCTGACCATTCCCTTGAGAGCCTCTTCGTCGAGGGCCTCGATCTTCTGGATCTCGTGTGAAGTACGGAATCCGTCGAAGTAGTGGAGGAACGGGATGCTGGACTTGATGGCCGAGAGATGGGCTACGGCAGCAAGATCCTGCGCTTCCTGTACTGAACCGGAGGCGAGGAGTGCGAAGCCGGTCTGGCGGCAAGCCATTACGTCCTGATGGTCTCCGAATATGGAGAGAGCGTGTGTGGCGAGGGTACGGGCAGAAACATGGAAGACGGCCGGAAGCATTTCGCCGGCGATCTTGTACATGTTAGGAATCATGAGCAGGAGACCCTGCGATGCTGTGTAGGTGGTGGTAAGCACACCTGCCTGGAGGGAGCCGTGCACTGCTCCCGAGGCACCGGCCTCGCTTTCCAGCTCAGTTACGCTGACTGTTTCTCCCCAGAGATTCTTTTTGCCGTGGGCTGCCCACTCGTCGATGTTCTCTGCCATCGGAGATGATGGAGTGATAGGGTAAATGCAGGCGTTCTCGCTGAAAAGGTATGCGACATTGGCTACTGCAGTGTTACCGTCACAGGTGATGAATTTTTTTTCTTTTGCCATTTCGTTAACGTACGTTAATATGTAATTAGAGTGTTGTAATTCCTTCAATGGTAAGTCCTTCCATATTGCCGGCGATCCTTTTCACCAGGCCCTGGAGGACTGCACCCGGCCCCAGTTCGACGAAGCGGCAGGCGCCGTCGGCGAGCATATTCTTTACAGACTGGGTCCACCTGACAGGTGAAGTGAGCTGGTCGAGGAGATTCTTCTTGATTGTCTCGGGATCGGTCGTCGGAAGGCCGGTCACGTTCTGGTAGATAGGGCAGCGTGGCTCCTTGAAGTTGGTAGCTTCGATAGCCTTGCCGAGTTCCACCCTGGCCGGCTCCATGAGAGGGGAGTGGAAGGCACCGCCCACCTGGAGAGGAAGGGCTCTCTTCGCTCCGGCTTCCTTAGCTTTGACGCAGGCTTCCTCGACGGCATCCTTCTCGCCGGAGATCACGATCTGTCCGTCGCAGTTGTAGTTGGCAGGGATTACCGTTCCTGCACAGGATGCGCAGATTTCCTCTACCTTCTCATTCGGGAGTGCGATGATCGCGGCCATCGTGCCGGGCACCTTTTCGCAGCATTTCTGCATTTCGGTTGCGCGGATATGGACAAGACGAAGGGCATCCTCGAAACTGACGGCTTCCGCTGCTGCAAGTGCGGAGAACTCACCAAGAGAATGCCCGGCCACCATATCCGGAGTGAAACCATCGATGCACTTCGCCAGGACGACGGAGTGCAGGAATATGGCCGGTTGTGTTACGCGGGTTGCTTTGAGGTCTTCCGGAGTACCTTCGAACATTATGTCGGTAATCCTGAATCCAAGGATTTCGTTTGCGGTTTCCAGGAGTTCCTTACCCTTGCCGCCGGACTCGTAGAGGTCCTTGGCCATTCCGGGATATTGTGAACCCTGACCTGGGAATATGTATGCATTTTTCATATCTGACAAAAATACAACATATTCTTTGAATATGCGAAAAATAAAATTCCTATTTTCCTTTCGATTTGTTATTTTTGCACCGGCATTGCTTCAAGTGGTGCTGATGCCCCCGTAGTTTAAAGGATAGAATAACGGATTCCGGTTCCGTTGGTCCCGGTTCGATTCCGAGCGGGGGTACGAAAGAGGCCAGGCTGCTGCCTGGCCTCTTTCGCACCATGTGCTTCCGATCATTGAGGGGCGTTCCCCTCAAACTCCCCCAGTCGGTCTACGCCCTCCGAATATTATAACCGATTCCGCCTGGCCTCTTTCGTACCCTGTGCCTTCAATTATCTGAGATACACGCCTTCTGCTTTCAGTGCGTCCTGGAGCGTCCGGACATCCAGGTTACGAGGCTCCACTCCTGAAAGCGCACAGAGCGCAGCAGCCTTTCCGGCCGCCTCGCCCAGGCACATCGCAGGTCCCATTACCCGCACGGAAGCCAGCGCCAGGTGGGTCGCGGATATGTTCCTGCCGGCACACAGCAGTCCATCCACCTTCTTCGGAACGAGACTGCGGTACGGAATGTCATAGCAGTCCGGGCACCACATGAGGGTACAGTCACCGCCTACAGGATGGTGAAGGTCCACAGGATATGCTGCGACACCGATGGCGTCGTCGAAACGGGCACAGTTGAATATGTCCTCTTCCGTCAAGATATATTCACCTATGATGCGCCTGCTCTCCCGTATTCCCATGAACGGGGCGACACGGTCCACATAGGCATTTTCGAATCCCGGGATGAAAGCCTTGAGATACCGTACGATTTCGGCATTCTGCCGGATGCATATCTCTTCGCCCTTGGTATATTGCTCCGGATCGGTAGCATCCACTCCGTTGACCCTTGACATGTTGACCCACCATTCATCCGGCGCCATTCCGGTCATGAATATGGTCCTTTCCACGGGCAGGTCGTAGCCTTGTTCGCGAGCCTGCCGGATCTGGTTGCGGAACCCCACCATCGTGCAGTTGTCGTCGGCGCGGAAGAATTCGTTCGGGATGAAGTCGATGTCATACACGTCGGGATGGTCCGCCACGGCGTCCCGCAGTTTTCTGGAATCGACTCCGCGCATTGAAAACATCAGCGTAGGGGGCTGTGCAATGCCGTTTTCATTGCCATAAGCCATTGGGGCGCCGGCCCTGAACGCCACGTCGCCATCGCCGGAGCAATCGACTACGGTCTTGGCCAGGATTGCCTCACGTCCCTTCTTGGATTCTATGATCACGCCCCTGACCTTGTCTCCTTCCATGATCGTATCGACGCAAAGCACGTACATGAGCACTTTGACTCCGCATTCCTCCATAATCTCCCAGGCCAGCCGCTTGGTTCCTTCAGGATCTATCATGGTAAGGCTTACGTGCAGCGGACAGGCCCGGTGGTGGGTAGCCTGACCGCGTTCGCGAAGACGTTCCACGAACCGGAGGGGGAGACCTTTGATGATTTCGTTGCCCTTGCGGCCCAGGAAACCCAGAAGAGGAAGCCCCTGGGTCATATTCCCGCCGAGGGAGCCACGGCTCTCGATCAGCATCACGCGGGTGCCTTCCACAAGAGCCGCCGCCTGTGCTGCCATAAGTCCGGCCGGACCTCCGCCTACAACCAGGACATCCACTTCATCCCTGACCGGAATACTTCTCGCAGGTTCTTGAACTGTCTTCATACTTCGAAATCTTTTCCGAAAGATAATGATTTCCCATCACAAGAACAATGACCGGTGTTGGTTTATTCTGCGATATTTCATACATTTGAGGAACGTTATCCATTGAAAATCATTTTGCTGTATGAAACATATCATTTCATTGGCTTTGACAGCCATCCTTGCAGTCTGCACCGGAACCTGGTCAGATGCCTGTACCAACCTCATCGTCGGCAAGCTCGCGTCCGTGGATGGAAGCGTAATCTGCACGTATAACTGTGATGGATTCGGCTTTGCTTCTTCACTCTCATATTCTGCTCCCGGAAGGCATGCTCCCGGTGAGATGATCGCAATCAGGGGATGGGGGCCCGGTGCCACGGTGAATTACATCCCTCAGGCCGAATATACCTATTCGGTCGCAGGTCTCATGAACGAAAAGCAAGTCTCAATCGTGGAGACCACGTGGGACGGGCGCAAGGAACTGAGGAATCCTGAAGGCTACCTGGATTATTTCACCCTGATGCATATCGCCCTCCAGCGTGCTGCAACGGCTCGTGAGGCCATCGCCGTGATCGATGCCCTGGTTCAGGAATATGGATACAGGTCCACTGGTGAGTCCTTCGCCGTGTGCGACAAGGACGAGGCCTGGATAATGGAAATCATCGGCAAGGGTCCTGGCCGGAAAGGCGCCGTGTGGGTTGCTCTCCGTGTGCCTGACGACTGCATCACGGCCTATGCCAACTCCAGCCGTATCCGCCGGTTCCCTCAGGTCCGGAAGGCCGACAAGAAGCTTGGATTCTGCGTCACGAAGGACGGGGACTGCATGTACTCCGCCGACGTCATCTCCTTCGCAAGGGAGATGGGTTACTTCGACGGACAGGACAAGGACTTCAGCTTCCGGGAGGCTTACGGTCCGTTGGACTGGGGCGCTATCCGCTATTGTGATGCCCGCGTTTGGAGTTTCTTCCGCCATCATTACGACAAAGCCGTCATGGATTCGTACCTCCCGTATCTGAACGGAGACCTTTCCGAGCACGACGACCTGCCTCTATGGATCAAGCCGGACAAGAAGGTCAGCTACCGGGATATCCAGAACGACATGCGCGACCATTACGAAGGGACAGCCCTGGACATGACCGCCGACGTGAGTGCCGGTCCTTGGGCATCCCCATACAGGAACGCTCCTGTGAACTATGAAAGCGCCGACAGTACCAAGATGTTCCGCGAGCGTCCGATCGGCTGCCAGCAGAGCGGCATGACCATGGTCTGCAGGATGCGCTCATGGCTTCCGGACGCCTTCGGAGGCATCACCTACTTCAATATGGACGATGCGACGATGGTGGCTTATGTCCCTGTATATTGCGGTATCGACCGTATCCCGGACCCATTCCGCAGGGAGAACAACAATATCCTGGAGTTCAGTGAGAAGAGTGCTTTCTGGATGTGCAACTTCGTGGCCAACATGGTGTATCCGCGCTACAGTGCGATGATCGGTGACCTCAGGGAAGCCCAGACCGAACTGGAGGATTATTACGAG
>ONPI01000105.1 GCA_900319685.1 uncultured Bacteroidales bacterium | reverse complement strand
CAACAGCCTGGCCGAGAATGGATATCTGATCCTTTCCGGAAAGACCAAGATACATACTTATGACAAGGACAGACTTATCGAAGACTGATAATATTTCAAAATAAGAAGATATGGTTAACATAGATTGGAGCAAACTATCTTTCAGCTACACACAGACCAGGGCCCTGGTATTCAGCCGTTGCATCGACGGAGCCTGGGAGAAACCGGTGGTGACTGAAGACTTCAACATTCCTCTCAGCAGTTTCGCAGGTATTTTCCATTATGCACCATCCTGCTTCGAGGGACTCAAGGCATTCCGTGGCGTGGACAACAAGATCCGTCTCTTCCGTCCTGAGCGTAACGCCAGGCGCATGAAGGACAGCGCCATCTACCTTGATATGAACTATCCTTCAGAGGAGATGTTCATCGAGATGTGCGTGACCTGCGTGAAGGAGAACCTGGATTTCCTGCCTCCATACGAGGCAACGGGTGCATCCCTCTACCTCAGGCCTATCCTGATCGGAATCAATCCTCAGCTCGGAATCCACTCGGCCCGCGACGTCATGTTCGCCGTGATGTGTTCTCCTGTCGGTACATATTCAGGAGCGAAGAGCCTCGCTCCGGGCACCGCCGTCATTTCGAGGAATTATGACAGGGCTGCTACAAATGGTTCCGGAGGCTACAAGCTCGGCGCCAATTACGCTCAGTCCCTGCATGCTTACAACATCGCCCACAACACGGGTTACCGTGAGCTGCTGTTCCTGGATTCCGCCACGAAGACTACGATCGAGGAGTTCGGTTCATCCAACTTCTTCGCCATCAAGGGCAACACCTACGTTACCCCTCGTTCCACAAGCGTCCTTCCTTCCATCACCAACAACAGTCTCCGCAAGGTGGCTGCCGACCTTGGAATGGATGTCGAGGTCCGTCCGATCAAGGTTGAGGAACTCGCCGAGTTCGACGAGGTCAACTCCTGCGGCACGGCGGTCGTGATCACTCCTATCTGCTCGATCGACGACAAGCCTACCCTCGAGTCCGAGGAGCCTTCCCGCCACTATTCCTATGGAAAGGAATGCGGACCTAAGAGCCGTATGCTCTACGAGAAGATCATCGGCATCCAGAAGGGTCTGGAGGAAGATCCTCGCGGATGGTGCCTCTTCATCGACGAATAGGAGATGCCGGGCCTGGATGAGATAGAGCGTCTGCTGCAGGAGGGCGGGACCGACGAGGCGATCCGTTCGCTGGAGGAATATATTTCCTCCTCCGGAAATGCCTCTGACAGGGCCTATTACCTCCTTGGAAACGCTTATCGCAAGAAAGGCGACTGGCAGGGTGCCATCAACAACTACCTGGAAGCGATGGAGCTCAACCCGGACAGTCCGGCGCGCAACGCCTACCGGATGGCCAACGAGATCCTGGACTTCTACAACAAGGATATGTACAACCAGTAACAATAACACAAATCAAGGTATTATGGCTAAAATGAAAGGAGCTACCGTCGTGGATACCGAAAGGTGCAAGGGCTGCAACCTTTGCGTCGTTGCGTGTCCTCTGGACGTTCTGGCTCTGACCACGAAGGAAGTGAACCGCAAGGGCTACAATTTCGCCCACGAGGTTCTTGCTGACACCTGTACGGGCTGCGCATCCTGTGCCACCGTATGCCCTGACGGGTGCATTACCGTTTACCGTCTAAAAACCGAGTAGAGCTATGGCAGATCAGGAAATCACTTTGATGAAAGGCAATGAAGCCATTGCCCATGCCGCGATCCGCTGTGGATGCGACGGCTATTTCGGATACCCTATCACTCCTCAGTCCGAGGTCCTCGAGACCCTGGCTGCCGAGAAACCTTGGGAAACCACCGGCATGGTGGTCCTCCAGGCCGAGAGCGAGGTCTCTTCCATCAACATGGTTTATGGTGGAGCATGCACCGGCAAGAAGGTCATGACTTCTTCTTCCAGCCCTGGCGTCAGCCTCATGCAGGAAGGAATCTCTTACATGGCAGGTGCCGAGCTTCCTGCTCTCATCGTGAACGTAATGCGCGGCGGCCCTGGCCTCGGTACCATCCAGCCTAGCCAGTCCGACTATTTCCAGGCTTGCAAGGGTGGCGGCCACGGTGACTATCACCTCATCGTCCTCGCTCCTGCTTCCGTTCAGGAAATGGCTGATTTCGTGGATCTTGCGTTCACTCTCGCATTCCGTTACAGGAACCCGGCCATGATCCTCGCCGACGGTGCTATCGGCCAGATGATGGAGAAGGTCGTCCTTCCTCCGTTCAAGCCTCGTCGTACCGAAGAGGAGATCATCAAGGAGTGCCCTTGGGCTACCACCGGCCGCGTCGGAATGAGGCAGCCTAACATCATCACCTCCCTCGAGCTTCGTTCCGAGGAGATGGAGATCATCAACAACAGGATCCAGGCCAAGTACCGCAAGATCGAAGAGACCGAGGTCCGTTACGAGGAGTTCATGCTCGACGATGCTGAATATGCAATCGTAGCCTTCGGTTCCGCAGCCCGTATCGCCAAGAAGAGCATAGAGGTCGCACGTGCCCAGGGCATCAAGGTCGGCCTCCTGCGTCCGATCACCCTCTGGCCGTTCCCTACCAAGGAAGTCTGCAAGCTCGCAGGCCAGGTCAAGGGCATCCTCTCTCTCGAAATCAATGCCGGCCAGATGGTAGAGGACATCCGCCTCGCCGTCGAGGGCAGGATCCCGGTCCAGCACTTCGGACGTCTCGGTGGAATCATCCCTGATCCTGACGAAGTCGTAGATGCACTCAAACGTCTGTTCTAATCCGAAAAGCCATGACAAGAGAAGAAATAATTGAGAAAGGCCAGGTTGTCTATAAGAAGCCTACCTTGCTGAACGACACTCCGATGCATTACTGCCCTGGCTGCAGCCACGGTGTAGTGCACAAGCTTGTCTCCGAGGTGATCGAGGAGATGGGGATGACGGACAAGACGATTGCCATCTCTCCTGTGGGATGCGCAGTGTTCGCCTACAAGTACATCGATGTTGACTGGCAGGAAGCTGCCCACGGAAGGGCCCCTGCACTTGCCAGTGCCACAAAGCGTCTCTGGCCGGACAGACTGGTCTTCACCTACCAGGGTGACGGCGACCTTGCCTGCATCGGTACTGCCGAGACGATCCACGCTCTGAACAGGGCCGAGAACATCACCATCATATTCATTAACAATGCTATTTATGGAATGACCGGTGGCCAGATGGCTCCTACCACCTTGCTGGGCATGAAGACCGCTACCTGCCCTTACGGTAGGGAAGTGAGCCTCCACGGCTATCCTCTCAAGATTACGGAGCTTGCCGCCAGCCTCGACGGAACCTGCTATGTGACCCGCCAGTCGGTCCACACCGTGGCTGCCATCAACAGGGCAAAGAGGGCTATCCGCAAGGCTTTCGAATATTCAATGCAGGGCAAGGGATCCAATCTCGTCGAGATCGTTTCCACTTGCAATTCCGGTTGGAAGATGTCTCCTGAAAAGGCCAACAAGTGGATGGAAGAGAACATGTTCGATTTCTACCATCTTGGCGACCTCAAGGACAAAGGTGCTGAAAAATAAAAAAGACAAGGCTATGACAGAAGAAATTATCATTGCAGGATTCGGAGGACAGGGTGTCCTCTCGATGGGAAAGATTCTGGCTTATGCCGGTCTTATGGAAGGCAAGGAAGTTACCTGGATGCCGGCTTACGGTCCGGAGCAGCGCGGTGGTACCGCCAACGTAACCGTGATCGTCAGCGACGACCCGGTCTCTTCTCCTATCCTTTCCAGCTACGATACTGCCATCGTGCTGAACCAGCCTTCGCTGGAGAAGTTCGAGCCTAAGGTAAAGCCGGGCGGAACTATCATCTATGACGGATACGGAATCAATGAACCTCCTACCAGGAAGGACATCGAGATCTACCGCATCGACGCCATGGATGCAGCTGCCGAGATGAACCTCATCAAGACTTTCAACATGATCGTGCTCGGTGGCCTCTTGAAGATTCACCCTGTAGTCAAGATCGAAAGCGTGCTCGCAGCGCTCCGCAAGACTCTCCCTGAGCGTCACCACCACCTCATCCCTAAGAATGAGGAGGCAATCCGTAAGGGAATGGAAATTATTGTAAAACAATAGTTATACATATCTTATCTGAAGCGGGGGAAGAGCTGAGGCACTTCTCCCGCTTCTGTTTTCACGGGACACGCGGCTGCCCGGAGTAGTGGCAGATTAAAGATATTCTTATTAAATTTGTAGATTAGACTATATCGGTAGGATAAGTAATACAAATTTAACGAGATATGAAATCCAAACACATCATTATCGCAGCGGCCTGCTCCCTCACGCTGGCATGCCTGCTGGCAGTTTCGGGATGCTCACGCAAGAATCCATCCGGCGGACCCGCCATCACAAGGGACGCGGCAATCGAAAGGAAAGTGGACAGCGTCCTCAAGAAGCTGACCCTGGAACAGAAAGCCGGACAGATGATGCAGATGACCACATCCACCATCACGAAATGGACTGAGCAAGGACTCGTCCTGGACCCAGACAAGCTTCAGACGGTCATCGGCAAGTACAAGGTCGGATCGATCCTGAATACCTTCGGAGATGTGGCCACACCGGCTGCCTACACCGCGATGATGGTGTCCCAGATCCAGCAGAAATCCTTGGAAGAGATCGGAGTACCTTGCATATTCGGACTCGATATGATCCACGGAGCATCATATCTGACTGACGGTACCTTCTTCCCTCAGGAGATCAACCTTGCCGCCTCCTTCAACCGGGAATATGCCCGTGCGATGGGTGAGGCAATGGCATATGAGACCAGGGCAGCGATGGTTCCATGGGTGTTCTCCCCGGTTATGGACCTCGGAAGGAACGCTGTCTGGCCAAGGCAGTGGGAGAGCTTCGGAGAGGATCCGTTCCTGAACGCCGAGATGGCAACCGTTGAAACGAAGGCACTCCAGGGAGACGACCCTAACCATATCGACCTAGAGCACGTAGCCGTGAGCATCAAGCACTACATGGCATACGGAGTGCCTGTCTCCGGAAAGGACAGGACCCCAGCCATAGTTCCTTACAATGAGCTGAGGGAGAAGTATTTCCGTCCTTTCAAGGAATGCCTTCAAGCAGGCGCCCTGACGATAATGGTGAATTCGGCATCCATCAACGGCATCCCTACGCACGCCAACGGTGAACTCCTGAACGGATGGGTGAAAGAGCAACTTGGTTGGGACGGATTGATCGTGACCGACTGGGCGGACATCGATAATCTCTATATGCGTGACCACGTAGCCAAGGACGTCAAGGAAGCCCTTGCCCTCGGTATCAATGCCGGAATAGACATGGTTATGGATCCGAACGATCCTGCCAACTGCGAACAGCTGGTGGCAGCCGTCAAGGAAGGCCTTATCCCGATGTCACGGGTGGATGACGCCGTCCGCAGGGTCCTGCGCCTGAAGTTCCGCCTGGGCCTCTTCGAAAAGCCGCTCTGGGACGTTTCCGGCTATGACCGTTTCGCTTGCGAAGAGTTCCAGCAGGCCTCCTATGCCGCCGCGGTTGAATCCGAGGTGCTTCTCAAGAACGAAGACAACATCCTTCCTCTTGAATATGGTACCCGCATCCTGGTGACCGGCCCTAACGGAAACTCGATGCGCACGCTCAACGGTGGCTGGTCCTATACCTGGCAGGGAGATGCCGACAGGTTTGCCGGAGATCACAATACCATATTCGAAGCCCTTGCTGAGAAATTCGGGGAGGGCAACGTAACATATGAGCCCGGCGTTACCTATGACGAGCGTGACCGCTGGTCGCCGGGAGCCTGGCAGAAGGAAAATGAGCCTCAGATCGTCAGGGCAGTCGCAGCGGCATTCCGGGCTAACGTGATCGTGGCCTGCATCGGAGAGAACAGCTATTGCGAGACCCCGGGCAACATCGACGACCTGAACCTGTCCAAGAACCAGAAGGACCTGGTCGAGGCTCTGGCCAAGACCGGCAAGCCGATCATCCTCGTCCTGAACGAGGGACGCCCGAGGATCATCCGTGAGATCGAACCTCTTGCCAAGGCTGTCATCGACGTGATGCTTCCGGGCAACAGGGGAGGAGACGCACTTGCTGCCCTGATGTGCGGCGAAGAGAACTTCAGCGGAAAACTGCCTTTCACTTACCCGAAGTATGTCAACTCCCTCCACACTTACGACTACAAGGTTTCGGAGCATAGGGAGACGATGGCCGGTGAATACAACTACGATGCGGTGATGGATGT
>ONPI01000068.1 GCA_900319685.1 uncultured Bacteroidales bacterium | reverse complement strand
CCTGAAGGAAGCTTTCACCCGTGTCGGAGCGGAGGTGATGGCAAGCGGGCCATACAAGGAGTTCTATGCTGCGAACGAGCACTGGCTCGTGCCGTATGCTGCCTTCTGCGTGCTTCGCGACATGAACGGAACTCCGGAATTCGGCAAGTGGAAGACCCATTCGATATATTCCAAGTCCAGGATCGAGACATTCTGCAAGAAGCATCGTGAGGAGATCGACTTCTGCTGCTGGGAACAGTACTGCCTCGACACCCAGCTCAAGGATGCGGTGGAATATGCCCATTCGAAGGGAGTCGCGATAAAGGGAGACCTGCCTATCGGAATCAGCCGCACCAGTGTGGACGCCTGGCAGTTCCCGAATCTCTTCAACCTGGATTCGCAGGCCGGCGCACCGCCGGATGCATTCTCTGCAGACGGCCAGAACTGGGGCTTCCCGACATATAACTGGGAAGAGATGTCCAAGGACGGTTATGCCTGGTGGAAGTCCCGCCTGGGGAAGATGAGCGAATATTTCGACTGCTTCAGGATAGACCATATCCTCGGATTCTTCCGTATCTGGGAGATTCCTTACGGCATCAAGTCGGGCTTGATGGGACACTTCAACCCGGCGCTCCCGTATTCCGGAGACGAACTCCGCGGAAAGGGATTCGATCCTAATTCAAGCCTGTTCGTTCCGGATCCGCACAAGGACGGTTGGTACCATCCGAGGATCGCATCCCAGGACACTGACGACTACAAGGCCCTTAACGACTATTTCAAGCAGGCCTACAACGACCTGTACAACGATTTCTTCTACCGCCGCCACAATACCTTCTGGAAAGAGACCGCGATGAAGAAACTCCCGGCCCTCCTGGATTCCACCAGGATGCTGGCCTGCGGCGAGGACCTCGGAATGATTCCGGACTGCGTCCCCGAGACCATGAAGGAGCTGAATATCGCTTCGCTCGAAATCCAGAGGATGCCGAAGTCTCCGGAAAAGGTATTCGACGATCCTGCCACCTATCCTTACCTGTCGGTATGCGCGACCGGAACTCATGACACCTCGACCATCCGCGGATGGTGGGAAGAGGACAGGGCGATGTCCGGGAAGTTCTTCCACGAGTCCCTGCATTGCGAAGGGAACGCTCCGTGGTTCTGCGAGCCTTGGCTCTGTGAATTGATCGTGAAGCAGCATCTCGCTTCGCCGGCAATGCTCTGCGTATTGCCGCTCCAGGACTGGATGTCCATCGACGGGGAGGTGCGCTACCAGGGCGATCCGTCCGACGAAAGGATCAATATTCCTGCGAATCCTCGCCATTACTGGAGGTGGAGGATGCATCTCACCCTTGAGGACCTGCTTTCACGCAAGGCCTTCAACGCCCATCTCAAGGAGCTTGTAAGCGAATCCGGCAGGGGAGTCTCCGAAGTATGACGGACGAAGTCAAAGAGGAAAGGGAAGGCAAAGGCCGGAGCAGGGCTGGCAAGTGGCTGAAAGGCATCCTGCTGGCATTCCTCGGCCTGTGGGCAGTGGTCATTATCGCCCTCCAGCTGCTGCTCAGTTCCGCTTTCCTGACAAAGGTGGTGAACCGCCTGGCGGACAGGTATGTGGACGGGACAGTGACCTTTTCCGATGTCAAGGCTTCGATGTTCAAGAGTTTCCCGAATCTCAACGTGAGTATCGGGGATTTCTCCCTTACCTATCCCCATGACCGATTCGCGGCCTACGACTCGGTGGCGACGGTCAGTGATTCACTGAGGAATCTCGGCCGGGGCACCGAGATGGACACCCTGGCGCATTTCGACCGTCTGAGCGTGTCCGTCAATTACATGGACCTCATTAGGAAGAAGCTGAATATACGGCACGTCGTGCTGGAGCATCCGCGGGTGTTCGCCCACAGGTACGATTCCACGGCTGCCAACTGGAAGATGTTCAAGCTTGAGCCGAAGGAGAGCGACTCCGATTCAACGCTGTTCAGCATGCCTGTCTCCGTGGGCAAGGTCAGCCTCGCGGACCGGCCGTTCGCCGTATTCACGGACCTGGCGGATACCCTTTCCGGCACCTTGCATTTCAAGGAGATGTCCGCCAAGGGGCATTATGACGCCGTGGACCGCAAGCTGTCCAGGGTGAACTTCTCGATGGATTCCCTGTTCGTGGCAGGAAGACTGCCGTCCGATACGCTCGCACTGGCACTGGATCATCTCGGGGTCAACCTGGAATCCAAGGCCTATCTTGCCCTGCGCTCTGCCGGCCGGATGGAGATACCGCTCAGCGCATCATGTGAGTTTACTCCGGACTTCCAGAAGAAACTCTTCGAAGTCAAGGACTTGAAGGCATCTGTGGCGACCATCGACCTGACCGGCGAAGGTTTGGTGGACATGTCGCTGGACAGCATGTACGTAAAGGCTGACGTTGCGATGGAAGACGAGCCGGTGAGCGACGTGACCAAGTATTTCGGGGAGAATTTCCCTGTATTGAAGAAACTGAAGACGGATGCACTGCTTTCTGCGGACGGCCATTGCCGACGGCTATTACGACAAGGAGTCCGGCAGGCTTCCGAAGATGTCCGTCCACCTCACGGTCCCTGAATCCCATATCGGTTGGAAAGGCATCGACGAGACTGGACGTTTCGACCTGGAAGCCACCGCCAGCACCAGGGACGGAAAGCTTGTGGCTGAAGTTCAGGATCTGTGCATGCACGTCCAGGGAGCCAATGTCCAGCTGAAAGGTTCGGCGGACGACATCCTGGGAGGAGACCCTCTGGTGTCGATGGACGGAGACGTCCATTTCCGACTGGATTCGTTGACCAGGTTCCTCCCGGAGGATTCCGGAATATCGGCCCGCGGCAACCTGGACGGCAACGTGAAAGGAGAGTTCAAGGTCTCCGAACTGGACATATACAACTTCTCCGACATCGGCATCGAGGCAGCCCTGAAGAGCAACGGTATCAGGATCTACGATCCTAAGGACACCCTCACCGCCTTTCTCGGGAAGACTGCCATAAACTTGAAGCCTGATGCCAAGGGGAAGAACGTGGTCTCGGCTGCGATCGACAGCATTTTCGCGGAATATGGCAAATCCACTTTCATCAGGGGTAAGAAGGTGGCTCTCTCCGCCAGCAATTCCACTGAGAAGATAAAGGGACTTCCAGGCAGGCATCCGCTCGTCTGCAAGCTGGAGGCATCCTCGGTAAACATGATGGATCTGGATTCTTGCTTCGTGGGAGTGAGCGGGACTTCCAACACCTTGAAATTCACGCCGACCCCGAAGGGAAAGGAAACCGTGCCGTACCTGAACCTTTCAAGCTCGAACCAGTCTCTCACCATACGCGAAAGCGTGAACCGGTATTCGGCGGCGGGTGTTGCGCTCAACGTGGCGGCTCATCCGGTTGCGGCTGACAACAAGGCAAGGCGGAAGCATCTGCTGGACTCGCTTCAGAAGGTCTATCCGGGCGTACCTCGCGACTCCCTGTTCTTCAAGGCTTTCAGCCAGAACCGGAGGGCCATGCCTGACTACCTCACCGAGAAGGATTTCCGGAAGAAGGACATCCAGATCAGCCTGGGAGAGTCCGTCGCGAAATACATCCAGGATTGGGACATCTCCGGCAACCTGAAGGCGAGCAGCGGGAAGGTGATCACGCCGTATTATCCGCTGGAGAATACATTTACCTCCCTGAACTCCAAGTTCACCAACAACAGCCTCACCCTGTCGGGCATCACCATCAATTCCGGGCAGTCGGATATTTCCGCCAACGGGACCTTGACCGGCCTGAAGAGGGCACTGACTTCCAAACGCGGCGGGCTGCTCAACCTCAACCTGAACCTCAACTCATCCGTGGTGGATGTCAACGAGATACTTCTGGCAGTCAATGCCGGAAAGCAGTTCGTTCCTCCAGGGGAGAACGTCGCCTTGACCCGCTGTCAAGAGCGGTGCAGTGGTGGACACTTCGGCCAGGAACACCCTCCTAGTCCTTCCGGCCAACCTGAACGCCAAGGTCGCCGTCCAGGCCAATACGGTCAGGTGGTCAAGCCTGGAGACTTCGTACCTGTCGACCAGCCTTGAGATGAAAGAACGCTGCCTGCAAGCCACCAATACCTTTGCGATGACGAATATGGGAGAGGCCTTCCTGGAAGGTTTCTATTCAAGCCGGACCAAGAAAGACCTCAAGGCCGGCTTCGACCTGATGCTGTCCAACATCACTGCCGAGAGAGTCATCGAACTGTTCCCGGCCGTGGACAGCATAATGCCGATGCTCAAGGCATTCAAGGGCTTGCTGGACTGCGAGATGGCTGCGACATCATCCCTCGACACGGACATGAACCTGATCCTGCCATCCGTGACCGGTATAGTGAAGATAGACGGGAAGAACCTGTCGCTTTCGGAGTCGGAGGATCTGGACAAACTGCGCAAGTCGTTGAGGTTCAAGGACAGGGATTCCAGCTACATAGATGCGATGTCTGTACGAGGAATCATCAACAACGACCAGTTGGAGATATTCCCGTTCATCCTGGACGTTGACAGGTACACGGTGGCTCTCAGCGGAATACAACAGTTCGACCAGAAGTTCAGGTACCACGTGGCAGCCATAAAGTCGCCGGTTCCGTTCAAGTTCGGAGTCAACCTCAAGGGTATGTTCTCGGACTGGAGATGGAAGCTTGGAAAGGCCAAGTTCAAGAGTACCAAGATTCCTCTCTTCGACGACCAGGTGGATGGAGTGCGTGTGAACCTCGTCAATTCGATCCACAACATTTTCGAGAGGGGAGTGGAACAGGCCATCAAACAGAACGAACAGGCTCAGGCAGCCATCGAGTCGAAGAAGGCGGCTGAGAGTTATTCCGCCGAGGAGACGGAGGAACTGACCGAGGCCGAGAAGCAGGAGCTCAACGCTGCTGAGGCCGTGAAGGCGGAGGCTGCCGGATCCGAGGGTACGGAATTGTCGGAATGATTTTTTGTGATTATCTTTGCAACCCTTCTGCGGGCGTGTTGGAATGGTAGACAAGCCAGACTTAGGATCTGGTGGAGAAATCCGTGAGGGTTCGAGTCCCTCCGCCCGTACACTCGATAGAGCCCGGCCTTGACGGCCGGGCGGTTTCGTAATATGGCGTTCGAGAATCAGGAAAATGTGTACCATTTTGGTACACAAATCAAAAATGATTATATTTGCCGAAGTAAATGTAACGCTATGGTCGTAGTAAGCAGCAGAGAATTCAGGGCCAACCAGCGGAAGTATTTTGCTTTGGCCCGTGTCAATGATGTCGTGATTACCTCAAGGTCTCACGGCAGCTACCGCCTTGTGCCTATTTCAGAGAGTGATACGCTCATCGACAGGGACACATTGGATGCTAAAATCCGTCAGGGCATTGCCGATTATGAATCCGGGAAAGTGCATAGGATGGAAGAGGGAGAAAGCAGTGAGGAGTTCCTCATCCGGATGATTAATGAGCAATGAAATGTACACCATCGTATTCTCGGAAGACGCAAAGAAAGACTTGAAAGAGCTTCAGAAGAAGGCTCCTCAAGCGCTACCTAAACTGGCCAGACTCCTAGACGAACTTCGCGAGCATCCCCGGACGGGGACCGGTCAGGTCGAACCGCTGAAAGGATATGACGGATCCGTCTATTCTCGGCGAATCACAAAGGAGCACCGGTTGGTCTATAGAATCTATGATGACGTGGTAGAGGTCCTTGTTCTCTCCGCCTTTGGACATTACAAGTAATGTTTGCGCTGATTTCAAATCAGATACATAGTCCTCAAATCTTCCAGAAAAGTTAGATATAAGTTAACTGCCCTGTACACTCGATAGAGCCCGGCCGTGACAGCCGGGGGCAAGGTTCAACCTCTTCGGATGGAGCGCAACAAATACAGGATCGGGAATATTTCCAGGCGCCCCAATAGCATTTCTATTATTCCTGTAGCCTTGAGAAAGGACGGGATGGAGGAGTAATTGGACATCGAGCCCACATCTCCGAAACCGGGACCGACATTGCCGATGAAGGCGATTGATGCAGTGACCCCCGTGGTGAAGTCCAGTCCGAAAGCGATGTATATTGCGGCGAAGACGAACATGAATACCAGATAGCATATTATGTAGCAGAATGCGTCGCTTATCTGGCCCGGCGGCCGGATACGGCCATCTATTCGGACGACCTGGATCGTGTTCGATTCAACAGTCAGGGCGACTTTCCTTATGATGCCTTTGGCCGCCAGGATGGCCCGGTCTATCTTGATGCCTCCGGAAGTTGAACCGGAACACCCGCATATCAGCGAACAGATGATGAGCACCGACATGCAGAGCGGAGGCCATGTCGTGGTATCCTGAGTGGCGAATCCTGTGGTAGTGGATATGGAAGCGACCTGGAACGAGGCATCTCTCAGCGCAGTACCGAAGGAGGAATACTGACCATTGGCCAAAAGGTCGGTGGTGATGATGATAATGGCAAGACATACCAAAGATAGGAAGACCTTTATTGTATCGGACTTCCAGATGTAGTTGGGACGGCCTTTTATGTATGCCAGGAACAGGATGCCGAAATTGAGGCCGGCGCTGAGCATCGTGACGATAAGGACGACTTCGGCGGCGGGGTTGGAATAAAAGGCGATACTGGTATTCCTGGTGCAGAAGCCGCAGGTGCTGCAGGCCGACATTGCGTTGGTCGCGGAATCGAACCACCCCATGCCGGTAAGCCTCAACGATATCATGCTGATGAAAGTCAGCATGATATAAGTGGTCATCATCCGGTTGGCGAAACTGTTGGTGCGGCTTCCCGCCAATGCTTCCAAGGCTACATCGGAGATTTCAGAACCGGACAGTACCGATTTGTCCATGCCTCTTGTGAGCATCGAAAACAAGGTGATTATTCCAATCCCTCCTACCCAGGCGGTGGATATGCGCCAGAATTGCAGCCCACGCGGCAGTGCTTCGATATCGTTCAGGATAGATGCCCCTGTTGTAGTAAAGCCGGAGACGCTTTCGAATATGGCATTGATAGGTGTAAACTCCTTGCCGTAGAACAAGAACGGGAACATCCCGAACAGGCAAGCCATGAACCATGCTCCGACGACGATGCTGTTCCCTTCCTTGAATGTCAGCCTGTGGCGTCCTTTCCTTACGAATATGAGCGGAAAGAAACCCATGATGCCGGTGAGGAAAGCAGAAAGCAGCAGTGGAATACGGCTGTCGTCTCCCGTAGTAAGGCAGGCGACGATGCCGGATACGGTCATGAGCGCTGCCACAAGAAGGAGGGAGACGCCGATATACCATATGATTACTTTCCAATTCATATCCGTTTTTCCAGCCGCAAAGATATTTTGCGAATATTCATTTATCAATACAATTTTGTTTATATTTGCATTGATATTATCAATCTGCACAAGAGGATGACTCTCCAGCAGTTGCGTTATATAATTGCAATAAACGAGTATCGGCACTTCGGTAAAGCTGCAGAAGCCTGCGGCCTTACCCAGTCGACCTTGAGCCTGATGGTGAAGAAGCTGGAAGATGAACTGGATGTGCGCATATTCGACAGGGATGCACATCCGGTGGTTCCTACTGAGATAGGGAGGAAGATCATAGACAGTGCCAAGGTTGTCCTCTACAATGTTTCGCAGATTTCCGAGATGACTCGTTCGGAAAAGGAATCGCTTTCAGGCCAGCTCAGGATCGCCCTCATATCCACAGTATCCCCGGTGCTGACCCCCGGCCTGTACAAATACATCGGGGAGCAGCATCCTTCCCTGGCACTGCTGACGGAGGAAATGCTCACAGGCACCATCAAGGACAAACTCAGGAAAGCGGAGGTGGACATGGGTATTATTGCGGGTCCTGTTCAGGATCCGGATTTACTGGAGATTCCATTGTATCATGAACGTTTCCTTGCCTATGTGTCTCCGCAGAATCCTGCTTATTTACAGGAATCCATCAAGATGGAGACCCTTTTCGAGCAGCCGATCTGGATCATACGCGATGGTCTGCGGCTTATGAATCCGGGAGATTTCAAGGAAGGAGAGATATCTTACGACAGGCTGTTCGAAGGCGGACGCGTCGGTATCCTTATCCAAGTTGTAAATGACAATGGAGGCATCACCATCATTCCGGAGACCCATACTGACCTTATTCTATACAGCCAACAGGGTTGCTTGCGCCCGATAACCGATCCAGTACCAAGCAGGACCATTTCCCTTGTTGTCCGCAACGATTATATACACGAAGCCAAACTGAACGTAGTGGTGGATGCTGTCAAGCGTATCATTCCCGGAGTCTTGCTGGACAGTGTCATCCGTAAACAGCGACTGAATCTATAAATCATTAATATCCAATAATATGATACTTACAACAACACCTACGGTCGAAGGACGCACGATACGTGAATACAAGGGCGTCGTATTCGGGGAGGTCATCTCCGGCGTGAATTTCTTCCGCGATATCGCGGCGAGCATCAGGGACCTTGTGGGAGGCCGTTCGGGTTCCTACGAAGAGGAACTGATCAACGCCCGCTCACAGGCGATGGACGAGATGGCCGAACGCGCGGTAAGGCTCGGAGCCGATGCTGTCATAGGCATAGACATCGACTACGAAGTCCTTGGCGAGAAAGGAGGTATGCTGATGGTAACCGCTTCCGGAACTGCAGTAAAACTCGGTTGATGGTAAGGGACAAACTGGCTGGGCATCTTGCCATTGCAGCGACATACACCATATTCGGGCTGAACCTGATATTCTGCAAGGATATCGCAAATGCGGAAGCGGTTTCCCCGATAGTGCTTTTCACCCTGAGGGCGGCGGGTGCTTCCGCACTCTTCTGGCTGCTTTCGTTGTTCCTCCCTGGAGAACGTATCGCGAAGGGTGACATGTGGAAGATAGCTTTGGCTTCTTTCACCGGCCTCTTCGTGCCCCAGACCACGTTCCTGTATGCCATCACGATGGCGACCCCTCTCGACACCGGAATACTCGGCACCCTCGGACCTATATTCACCATGTTCTTCGCCTTCCTCTTCCTGAAGGAACCCATCACGTTCAAGAAGGCCGGGGGAGTAGTGATCAGTTTCGTGGGAGTCCTTCTGCTGGTGCTGAATTCCGTGCATCACGGAGGAGCGGCATCGACAACGCCGATGGGCGTGGTGCTTTTGCTGCTCAACAGCATCAGTTTCGCACTCTACCTGGGAGCGTTCAGGCCGCTGATCTCCCGCTACGGCGTGGTAACCTTCATGAAGTGGATGTTCCTCTTCTCCCTGCTGATAGCCCTGCCATTCTCTGCCAACGGGCTGATACACACCGACTTCGCCGCAATTCCGGTGGATGTGCGCTGGGAGATAGGCTACCTTGTATTCTTCGCCACCTTCGTCGCATATTTCCTCATCCCTTACGGGCAGAAGAGGATACGTCCGACGCTGGTGAGCATGTACACTTACCTTCAGCCGATAATCGCGGCTGTGATCAGCGTCTGGGTAGGGATGGACACCCTTTCCTGGCAGAAGGTCCTCTTTACGGTCCTCATAGTCGGCGGAGTGGTGCTCGTCAGCAAGAGCCGCGCGGCCGCCTCGAAGTAATTGATTGATAATAGGATAAAAAGAATATGACGACCCTTGTCCTGATACTTGTCACCGTCGCGGTCAGTCTCCTGTGCTTCAACGGGACGCTGGATGCAAACGCGTTGAAGTTCAATGCATACGGAATATGGCACCGTGGGCAGTGGCACCGGATGCTTACTTACGGCCTGGTCCACGGCGGCTGGGGACACCTGCTGTTCAACATGCTCACCCTGTACTTTTTCGGAACGGTGGTGGAGCGGTATTTCGCTGCGGCTTTCGGCAGCACTTCCGGGATCATCCTGTACGTGCTGCTCTACGTGAGTGCCCTGGCCGTCTCGACGGTCGGCGACCTCCTCAAGAACAAGGATAATCCATACTACAGCGCCGTGGGAGCATCGGGTGCCGTATCGGCGGTCCTGTTCGCTTCCATCTTGTTCGAGCCGAAGATGGGAATATACATCTACCTGATTCCGATCCCCGTGCCGGGCTACATATTCGCGCCTCTGTACCTCCTCTACTGCTGGTACATGGCCCGTCGGAACATGGACAACATCGGCCACACGGCCCATTTCTGGGGCGCCGTCTATGGCCTCGTCTTCCCCCTCCTCTTCCGCCCCGACATCCTCCAGCACTTCATCCGCCAGCTTGGCGGGTAGGGGCGAGATTGCCGGTCGGTGCCGGCAATGACGCGCCCGTCATGCCCGGCCCCGACCGGGGATCTCTACACCGCGAAACTCTTCGGGAGGCAAATATTCTCCACTCCCCGGGCCGCTGAGAACAGCGGAGCCATCTCCTCATCGCGGAATCCGGCGATCCCGCACCCGATCCTGGTGACATAGAAGAATAGTTCCGGATGCTCCTTCGCGAACTCGATGAACCCGTCCACGTAAGGGGCGATTGTTTCCACACCGCCCTGCATCGTCGGGATTGCATAACTCTGGCCTTGGAGCCCGACTCCGCATCCCCATACGGCCCCGAAATGATTGTAGGCGGCCCGTGCCGCACCTCCACCGTGCATTCCTGCCAGGTTGCTCCCGAATACGAATACCTCGTCCGGGCGCAGCTCACTGATCCTTTCCGGAGTGAACGCCGGCCTCTCGACACCGGCATACACACGCTTTCCCATTGTATCCATAATGCAAAAATAATCAATTCCGGCCGATTCGACTATTTCCGCCAAATAGGCGCACACTGATACCTCTTGGAGGGCTCTGGGAGGCCTATTGATGTGCGCCACCCGTCGATTTCGACCCTTGGAGCACGCTGACCTGCCCAGGAAGGCCGCCAGAGGCCGGTGACCGTGCGCCTGTTTGGCGAAAAGGCTGCTGGCAGCGGTGCCCTAGAATAGATCCGCGCAAAGGCATCCGGAAACGATACCCTTGCGACACCTCTGCCGTCCCTGCAGGTTCCCGTTGCGTACGATTTCGGGCTCAAATGTACTCAAGTGGAACCTCAAGATTCCAATTGCGGACAAATAGCTTCGTTTTTGTACTCGACCGGAACCCCTGCTCGCCGGGTCATGCCCGTTTTGGGGATTGCCGGTCGGTGCCGGCAATGACGGAACCGGCAACCCATCCGGCCGGCACCCCGCGTACCAACCTTGTGATTTTTTATTATATTTGTAATGTTTTGAAAATCACTCGGCAATGAAAAAAACAATTAAGCTTGTACTGGCCATCGTGGTCGTTTTCCTGCTTGTAAGGCTTTGCACCAGCAATTTTGGCAGCGTTATCAATCTGCCGGAAGGATTCCCTGGAGGGTTGGGTGAAAGCAGTTCCACTACTACCGGCTCCAATGAATCCGGCGGCGGCTGGTTCAGCCCGAAGAGCAATAAGACTGTTACCGACGACGACACTCCGAAGGATATTTCGGACTTGGAGAGGGAACTTGGCATCGGTACCGACGAAAAGCCATCGTCCACCATCAACCTCCCTTCCACGACCCCGTCCACTACGGCCTCCTCGGCCCCTCTGACTTTCAAGGGTATTCCTATCACGGGCTCAAGCACCTCGTTCGGTACCAAGCTTGTCAATGCCGGATTCAGGAATAACGGAAACGGCACATATACAGGTGATTTCGCCGGTTACAGCGGTTGCAAGGTGACTCCTTCCGGGAGCAACCCCGTCCAGGAAGTGCGCGTGGACTTCCCGGTCATCTCTGAATGGAATTCTTTGGAGAAGGCATATGATGCCCTGCAGGCTTCCCTGACGCAGAAATATGGTATCGAGCCGAAGACTTCGACCAACAACAATATCGCGACCTACAGCCTGCCGAACGGAACCATCACCTTGGACGCCGACGTGTCGAACCAGTCGAACTGGCACGTGATCCTGAAATATGCGAATGCGGCCTCGACCGTCAACAATTCTACCGTCAAGAACCCGATCGACGACCTTTAGCGTTTGGTTTCTTTCCGGTTCAAGATAATCCTGACGATGAATATGGTGACGAACAGGAGGCCGGCATCGATCAGGTAGAACGTCAGGGGCTGGACGTGGTCGATCACCACGTCCATGAGTGCGAGGACACACGGGGTTATGATGGCCACGGAAGCAGCCTCGAACAGGGATTTCTTGACAATAGGTTTCATGATCATCCGTGAAGATACGGTTTTTTAAAAATTAAAGGCGAGTCCGATGCCGTGGGCAGTCGTGCCGACGTTGAGGCTTGACTTGCTGCCATGAGCAGCGCGTCCGTAACGCTGGTTGTAGTCATCGGCGATCTCGTTCATCTTCTTGTTGCCTTTGACCAGGAGCGTGATCCCGGCACCCAGGCCGGCTGCTCCGGCTATCCCTGTGGCGATATCGACTGCTTCCATCGATGAAGAATCGCTCCTGCCCATCCCGCTGTTTGGAAAATTGCTGTGCATCTGGGCAACGCCACGGTTGTAATCGGCTCGCATCGCACCGCAGACGATGCCGGTGGTCAGCAGGGCTGCTCCTCCCATCGTAAGCCATAATCCCCACTGCAACTGGTTTTGAGCCTTGCGGTATTTGCTCCCGTACATCGATACCCCGAGGTAGTCGTACAAGCGGTCGGAGCAGATATGTCCGTAGCGGTCATAATAATGTCCCCAACGGTACTCCAGGGGGCCGTAGAGGTCATAATAGTCGTAGGCATACGGGCTTGGGACAAGGATGGCGGCAGGGGAGAAGGTCTTCTCCGTTCCGTTCTCGAATACGATGCGTTCTACGCGGTCTATGGACATCCGGTAGTCCGGGCCCCCAAGGTTGTCGTA
>ONPI01000071.1 GCA_900319685.1 uncultured Bacteroidales bacterium | reverse complement strand
GAGGCTCGTTCGCTTTCCGGGAGGAACTTCTCCAGCGGCCAGCCGAGCAGCCTCTTGAACCACGCGAATGCATCGCCGTAGGCTGAAAGACCGGTCTCGAATCCGTCACAGCCAGGCAGGATCATCCCGTTCACCTGTCCGAATACTCCAGGGACTATCCTTCCGAGGATGACCTCGTCCGGGACGACATTCATGAAGCAGGCCGATGTGCCCAGGTTCATGATCATCTTTCCTGGCGCTGCTCCGGCTCCTAGGGCCCCCGAATAACTGTCTATATTTCCGACTCCTACGAACACTCTTTCTGAAAGGCCGAGCTTTTCCGCCCATTCGGGACAGAGAGTGCCGGCAGCCTCCTGGCAAGGATGGTTCTTCTTCGGCAGGCGGCGGAGGAACGGGACCAGGACAGGGTCCAGGGCATTGAAGAAGTCCTCCGGCGGGTATCCTCCCCATCTCTCGGACCACATCCATTTGCCCTGCGCCACGGCTTGCCCCATCTTCAGTTCCCCGACACTCCTGCAGCCGGTGAGCACAGCAGGGACATAATCGCAGAGCTCTATTGCGGCATAAGCATCTTCCCTCAGTCCCGGCGACCTCCTGAGGACATGGAGCATCTTGGACCAGAAGTTCTCAGGCCCGTAAAGCTTCCCCGAATGGTCGGCATAGTTGACTTCGAACCGTGGAAGGAGGGCGTTGATCTCCTGGGATTCCGTTTCCCCGGTATGGTCCTTCCAGAGGATGAACATCGCATCCGGGTCATCTTCATGTCCCGGCTTCAGGCAGAGCGGAGTGAGATTGCCGTCTATGAGGCATGGGGTGCTGCCGGTCGTGTCGGCTGCAATGGCGACTATCGAATCCTTGTCCGGACATTCGGCTATCACCCCTTTCAGGACTGTTTCGACCGACTCCAGGTAATCCAGAGGATGCTGGCGGAAACGGGCCTCCGAAGGGTCGCAGTACAAGCCTTGTGACCACCTTGGATAAGGGCATGTGCAGACCGATATCTCCCTCCCTGCCTGAGGGCCTGCGGCTTCGTACAAGACGGCCCTGGCGGAATCCGTTCCCAGGTCCATTCCGATGGTATATTTAGTGTCATTCATATCATTGTAAATATACTCATTTATTTCCGATTATTGCATTTTTTGACTATATTTGATAAAAATCAATCCACAGGAATGAAGGCACATTTCTCCAAGCTGATAACCCTGGCCGCCGCTTCCCTGCTTCCGCTCTGGCTTTCCGCCCAAACCGTCCGGGAAGAAATCGAGGCCAACCCTGACAAGGCAGGTTACGTATATTCGATGTATGATTTCGACACTCCTGCCATCGCGAAAGCTCCGAAAGGCTACAAACCTTTCTACATCAGCCATTACGGCCGCCACGGAGCCAGGTTTTCAGGTTCCAACCCGGAATTCGTGAATGTCAGGCGCATCCTGCTCGCCGCCCGGGAGGAAGGTAATCTGACAGACCTGGGACAGGATGTATTGCGGAGGTATGAGACCGTATTCCCTATGTTGGAGTACCGCGCCGGAGACTTGACCCAGAAGGGATATGCACAGCAGAAGAAACTGGCCGCAAGGATGTTGCGCAACTTCCCGGAAGTATTCAGGAAGAAAGGCAAGGTGAACGTTGATGCTCGTTCCACGACAAGGGCACGCTGCATAATGTCCATGGCGGCTTTCTGCGAGGGCCTGAAGGAGAAGTACCCCGGCCTCGGGATAACCAGGACCACAGGTGCTTCGGAAATGGCAGTCCTGAACCCTTTCACGGAGTACAATCCTGAGATGGAACCCCTCAAGCCTCTGACAGACACCCTGTCAAAGAGGATAGATGAATATTCCGAAAGGGTACTGGATCCGCACGCTCCTCTGGCAAGGCTGTTCAAGGATGTGTCCAAGATATCCCGGTTCGGCAGCGAAAGGGAAATCGAGTCGATGTTCTACCGCACCGCATCTTTTATCCAGAACACGGGTTCGGAGGTTCGTTTCTGGGATATATTCTCACTGGATGAGATGGTCGCCCATTCGAAGGTTTCGAACTGCAACTACTTCCTGCTTTACGGTCCTGACACACTCTTCCAGGGCGGCAGGAGGTGGTCTGCCATACATCTGACGATGGAGGATATCATTTCGAAGGCAGTACAGGACATCGCGACCGGTGAGACTGATGTCAGGCTGCGCTTCGGGCACGACATTATGATCATTCCGATGCTTGCCTTCCTGGGAGTCGAGGGCTGGGACAAGCCTATGGCTTCGATTGACGAGATTGCAGAGGAATGGCACTGCAACCGTGTGCCGGTAGCTTCGAACATCCAGTTCGTTTTCTACCGCAACAAGAAGGACGACATACTCGTAAGAGTGTTGTACAATGAACGGGACGTCGAGCTTCCGATTGGCTCAGCGAAGGCTCCGTTCTACAGCTGGCCTGACTTCAAGGCATTCTGCGACAAGCAGATAGCTTTAACTCGGGAATTGGTTTCGAACACTAACAACTGATTATTGCGATGCATAGGAGATTATTTTCCATACTGTCCGTCCTCCTGGCGTGCTGTTTCTGCGCAGCCGGGCAGGATGCGTACCAGGATGTCCGGCAGGATACCCGCAAGGCCGGAAACATCTATTACGTCAGCGATTTCGCAGACAGGGACCTGACACCGGCCCCGAAGGGCTACAAGCCTTTCTATATCAGCACATACCAACGGCACGGGGCAAGGTATATCCTGGAAGAATCATTCTATGACAAGATCAGGAACACCTTGGACGAAGCCGAGTCGGAGCGCAATCTCACTCCGGAGGGGAAGAAACTGAGGGAGAGGTTCCTGGCTGTATATCCTTCGCTCAAGGGACGCGGAGGGGAACTCACCCCGATGGGTGCAAGGCAGATGAGGACGCTTGCCGAAAGGCTGTATTCCAACTACCCGAAGGTATTCAGGCGCAAAGGTGCCCATATAGAGGCTTTCGGGTCCTCCCTGAACAGGACGATGCTAAGCATGAACGCATTCTGCGAGGCGCTCAAGGAGAAGAGGCCGGACCTGGACATCCGGCAGGAGAGCAGCTACGCCGACCTGCCGTTCTTGAATCCTCATTCCGGCAACTCCCCTTACACGACTTCGTTCGACAAACGCAACCGCAGCGAAGCGGGTGACTGGCATCGCCCGTATGTCGAATACTGCAACCGCAAACTCGATGTCAACGCGTTCATCAGCAGGTATTTCCTGAATCCGTCGAAGGTCAGCGGGAAGTTGGACTTCATGCAGAAGCTCTTCGACTTTGCCGGCGACGGCCAGTGCCTTGACGAAGATCCGGGGTTCTATGACCTGTTCACCCAGGACGAGATCCTCGCTCTGTGGGAGTGTGACAACCTGAAGTACTATATCTGGAAAGGGAAGAGCGACGAGAGCTACGGACTGCCTTGGAAGGCCACCTGGAGCATGCTTGACGACATCATCACGAAGGCTGACCAGGACATGGCGGATGGTACGGCTGCCCGCCTGCGTTTCGGCCATGACGGATGCATCATGTCGATGTTCTGCCTGATGGGTATCGACGGATGGGCATACAAGGCTCCGGACTTCGACTCGGTAAAGGAGACATGGAAGTCTTACGAGGTACCGATGGCAGCCAACGTCCAGATGATATTCTACAAGAACAAGAAGGACGACGTGATATTCAAGATGCTCTTCAACGAGAAGGACATGAAGCTCCCGCTTGAGAGCGTGAGCGGGCCTTACTACCGGTGGTCAGACTTCAAGGAACATTATATCCCTGTGGTCGCAGCCGCCCGGAAGGACAGGGAGGCTTCTCCGGAGCCGGTCGTGCTGACGGGTTCGGTGACCTGCGAAGGGCAGCCTCTGGAAGGGGTCCACGTCTCCGACGGTGTGAGGATAGTGAAAACCGGCAAGGACGGCCGGTACAGGATGTACAGCGACAAGAGGCAGGGATTCGTATTCATAACCACCCCTTCGGGCTACGTAGCGACGAGCAGGGACGGTCTGCGTCCTGACTTCTACGCCAACCTGACTGAGCCTCTGGGTGTTCCCGAGGAGCATGATTTCACCTTGAAGAAGGAGAATCAGGATACATATTCGATATTATACTTCACGGATGCCCATCTCACGAACGCCGACTTCAAGCCTGACCTCAGGGAGTTCAGGGAGACAGCCATGCCGAACATCCGCAAGCAGGCCGAAAGGCTTTCCGCACTCGGTCCGGTATATACCTTGAACCTGGGCGACCTTGCGCATGAACTGTACTGGTACACCTATGACTTCAATCTGAAGGATGCTGTCAACACTCTCCTGGAAAACCACTACCCTACACTGATGTACAGCGTCTCCGGCAACCATGACAACGATGGCGCAATCCACACGGACAACACCGACCGCGATGCGGAGCACCTCTACAGGGAGGTCCTGGGGCCTGAATACTATTCCATGAACATCGGTGGCGAGCACTGGATCATGATGGATGACATCCTGTATGTCAACGTACCGGGCAAGGGGAAGAAGAGCAAGGGAATAGTCGGTGACAGGTCATACGGAAAGGGTTTCACCAAGGATCAGATGGCCTGGCTCAAGGCCGACTTGAAGGACCTTCCGGACAATGCCAGGATCAGGCTCTGCCTCCATGCCCCGATCGTAACCGGCGATGAAAAGGGTACGATGTTCGACAGGACGTCGCAGGTGGATTCGATAGCGGCATTGTTCGCCCGTTTCGGAACCGTGGACGTTGCCTGCGGACACGTTCACAGGATGCAGTTCATCGATTCCGAGAAATGGCCTGTATTCAAGGAGATGGAGGTCCCTGCGATATCCGGTGACATGTGGACCACCACCCCGGTCACGGTACTCGGCATCGATGGAGAGGAGGCCGGGGTGGTCTCCGCCACGTTCAGCCGCGACGGAAGCTGCGACTACGTCTACAGCACCCACCGTTTCGGAGAGAAATGGATGAGGATATACGACATGAACTCGGTGATGTCCTATTATGCAAAGGACAAGGACATCAGGGCCCAGATGAAGACCTATCCGGACAGGACCGACTACGCCGACAAGAGGTTCCGCAACTTCATCTATGTCAACTGCTGGTACTTAAGGCCAGGCTGGACCGTGGAGATTCTCGAGAACGGGAAACCTTTGGAGGTGAACATGGTAAGCGATGAGGACCCGCTCTTCAACGTCAACAAGTACCTTCCTTCGTTCATAAACAAACCGGTGTTCAACGACAAGTACGAGAGGATCATCAACCGGCATATGTTCTCCGCCAAGGCGCGGACTGCCAGGGGGAGGGTCCTGGTCAGGGTCAAAGATGCCGAAGGCAATGTCATCAGGGAGGAAACCCTGACCCGTCCGAAAGCATTCTCACCGGATATGGAATAACTTGGTAAATCATATTGTTTGCATATATTTGTGAAAGATTAATTCAATTATCATGAAAAAGAAATTCAGATGTCTGATATGCGGATTCGTATTCGAAGGTGAGAATCCGCCAGAGCGTTGCCCTCAGTGCAAGGCTCCTGCTAGTAAATTCGTTGAAATAAAGGAAGATTCAGGAAAGCCTCAGTGGGCTTGCGAGCATCACCTCGGCGACGGCAAGGTCGAAGACGAAGAGATTCTCCAGGGCCTGCACGACCACTTCAACGGGGAGTGCACCGAGGTCGGAATGTACCTCGCGATGTCCCGTCAGGCGGAGCGCGAGGGATATCCTGAGATTGCCGACGCTTTCAAGCGCTACGCATTCGAGGAGGCTGAGCACGCTTCCAAATTCGCCGAGCTTCTCGGAGAGGTGGTCTGGGACACCAAGACCAACCTGGAGAAGAGGTATCAGGCCGAGGCCGGTGCCTGCGAGGGTAAGCTCGCCATCGCCACCAGGGCGAAGCAGCTCGGATATGACGCCGTGCACGACACTGTACACGAGATGGCGAAGGACGAGGCTCGTCACGGAGCCGGTTTCTACGGCCTCCTGAAGCGTTATTTCGGCAAATAAATCCGGGTTTGGAGTTTTGATGTGCAGCCTCCGGGTGTTTCCGGGGGCTGTATTCAATGGATATGGAAGAAGACAACAGGAAACTGTATCCGATGAAGTTCATCGGGTTGCGGGACGAGACATCCTGGGGCAGCGTGGATTATCTGGTCGCTGACCTGGGTTTCAAGGATTCGATGGTGGACAACGGCTGGTTCGGGGGGAATACCCTGAGCGAGTTGATGGGGACCTATCTGGAAAGGGTGACGGGAGACGATGCCTTCGAGTACTATGGCTTGCAGTTTCCCATCCTTGTCAAAGTCATCGAGACAAAAGACTGGCAGCCGCTGCAGGTGAACGTGGCCGACCAGGAGGCTGCGGAGAGATATGATTCTTTCGGGAAGACCGTGCTCTGGTATATCCTCGAGGCTGAAAAGGGCTCCGGAATCCGTCTTGGCTTCCGGGAGGATGTCGAGCCCGCGGAGTTCTACCGCCGGTGCCAGGAAGGAAAAGTGGAGGATATCCTTGAATGTGTCCATCCTTCGGTTGGAGACTCAATCTTGATCAAGCCGGGGACCGTATTCGCGGCCGGGCCGGGACTCAGGATCCTGGAGATTTCCGAATGCTCAGAGCTTTCCTTCAACCTCCACGGCTGGGGGAAGGAGACTGAAGGGATGATGCTGGAAGAGGCTTTCGACCTGATCGACTACTCCCCTGCCGAAAAGCCTGCTGCCGGGCCGAATGCTTCCGGAACGGTTGAAGAAGGCGGCCGCAGGGTGCTTACCACGGAGCCGGAGTTCACCGTCACCAGGATCGACCTCGCCGATGGGCTCCATATATTCAGTGAGCACCCTGGAAGCTTCGCGATTTATTTCTGCGAGCGTGGAGAGGCTATCATCCAGACTCCTTCGGATGACGGCGGGCAGTCACGCTACTCTTTGAAGGCCGGGCAATGCATCCTTGTGCCTTCGGAGGTAAATGATTTCTTCATATTCCCTGCCGCACAGGACACCCGTCTGCTGGAGGTCCTGACGGAGAAGAGGGTGGTCAGGGATCCATATGTCCCGGACGAAGCTCCGGATCCGCACATAAAAGTTTGGAATTGACATGGCAGAATCAGATAGGATAGACAAAGTCCTCTGGGCGCTCAGGATATTCAAGACAAGGACTGAGGCGACTGAGGCTTGCAAGGGTGGAAAAGTCAAGATCGGGGGCGTGAACGCCAAACCTTCACGTATGGTCAAGTCCGGGGAAACTGTCGAGATACGGAAGGGCACGGTCCTGTACACTTACAGGATCATACAGGCTCCTGAACATCGCCTGGGGGCGAAACTGGTCCCGGACTATGCTGAGAATCTTACTCCCCAGTCCGAGTTGGACAAGCTCCGGACTCCGGTAGAGACATTCTTCCTGAAGCGTGACAGGGGTTCCGGAAGGCCGACAAAGAAGGACCGCCGGGCAATGGAGGATGCTTGGGAGCAGATTGATTTCGGTAGTGATGATGACGACATCGCGGAAGACGATTTGTAGTTTTTTTTGGATTATTCAAAAAAAGTCGTACTTTTGCAGTCCCAATAACATCGCGGGGTAGAGCAGTCGGTAGCTCGTCGGGCTCATAACCCGGAGGTCGGAGGTTCGAGTCCTCCCCCCGCTACTACAGAGGAATAATCTAACTGGTTATTCCTTTTTTTTGTGGTCAGAACTCAGAGTAATGGACTTTTTTCAGTAGCTTCGACTTGAAAAGGGCTTGAGGAGAGACGATTTGTTCGGATGGATCGAACTTGTCGCCATATCTCTCTTTGATGAGCTTCTTTACACGAGGAAGCGAGATGGAATAATCGGAGAAATGATTAGGCTTGCATACTTCTATGCCTGCTCCTTCGAAGTAAATCTTCCAGATAAGTTCCGAGCAGTACATTCGGTTGTCACTCCATTGGAACAATGTATCATAGTGCTTACCCTTGTATTTAGCACCGACAGTTTTCATCTTTTCTATTGAAGATGCAGATAATGGACTTTTCAATCTTTTAGCACAATATACCCCATCCCTCCCTCTGGCAACCCAATCTTTTAATGGCGTATATCTAACGGGGGCTACTGCCTCATACACATATGCTTTGTCGCCAATATGAAAGACAATTCCACAATGCGTCCATTTACTATGCTGAGCTAATTTGATGATTGGACTCTGGCGGGAGGTAGATTCGTGAAAAACAATGTCGCCATCCTGTGGCACTGTAGATTTCTGTCCACAGGACGATATAGTCAGAGAGATGAAAACAAAAATCAGCAATCTGAGGTTACCCATTGTATTCACTTTTGTTACAAAGATACGACAAACTTTTATTTTGTCACATTATGAAGTATCCTCAACTTTAACGTATAGACAAAGTAAGAAGCCACTTTCATTGTTCGTATTCTTCATGATTAGATAGACTTTTAATTACTTTTGCATTGTTTTCTAGTAATGTTCCATCTATAAAGAAGGTAACTTGAACATCTTTTTTTTCTAACAATGATAATAACTCCATTATATTTTTATCATCTGCAATTTTAAATACAAGTGAGACATTTCTTTTATTGGAATTGCCTTTTGTTAAATATTTATCATATGTATCTTCAATAGATATAGTTGGTTTAGTGTCTTTTAATACAGTTAATGCTTCATTATATTTACCATATCTTTTCAT
>ONPI01000132.1 GCA_900319685.1 uncultured Bacteroidales bacterium | reverse complement strand
CACAATCTTAGCCGATTGTCTTTTATCTGCTTACATTTGAGCCATGAATGCTACGCTTATCATCTCCCTTCTCGCCGTTCTCCTGACGGCACCGCCGGACGGCGGCTCCAAGTTGGTAAAAGATTTCCAGGACCCTCCACGGGCAGCCAGGCCCTATGTCTGGTGGCACTGGATGGACGGGGAAGTGTCCCTGGACGGTATCCGTAAGGACCTTGAATGGATGGATGCCGTAGGGATTGCCGGATTCCATCAGTTCGACGCCGGCGGTGTCAATATGCCAAAAGCCGCACCGTTCAAACGCCCGTATCTCTCAGAGGACTGGAAGGAGGCTTTCCGCTACGCCGTGTGTCTGGCTGACTCGCTGGGCATGGAGATGGCGGTGGCCAGCGCGCCGGGCTGGAGCAGCACCGGAGGACCATGGGTGAGCCCGGATGATGCCATGAAGAAGCTGGAATGGCAGACAGTTGAGGTGGATGGCGGTAGCGTAGATATTCAACTCCCTGCTTTGCAGAAGGTTACAGGACCTTATCGGGATATTCCACGGGGGCAGGAGCATGTAATTGTGGAGCCTTACGGTTATGACGTTGCAGTCATTGCCGTGCGCTTGAGTGAAGCGGACCGGACGATGGCGGAACTGGGAGCAAATACTTCCGTTTCGGACAGTGTCATCACCGTAGCTTTTCCACGCAAGACTACGGTCCGTGCCCTCACCCTCAGGACCGGAGCAACCGGAAACCGCTTCCGTACGGAAGAGGTCCAATGCTCTCACGAACTCCAGTGCAGCAACGACGGCCGGAACTGGAAGACCGTCAGCAAGCTCATGGTGCCCATACTGGAATATGCCACCGTCAACGTGCCGCCGACGAAGGCCAGATATTTCCGTGTGAAAGGGCCTGCCATGAAATCGTTGGAGCTCTTTACGGTTCCAAGGGTGGAACGAGTGGAAGAGCGGAATGGTTCCTCCTATCCTTTCGACGCTTGGAAATATGCCACTGATGCTGTTCCTGCGGCTTTCTGCGTCCGGGAGGAAGACGTGGTGGATCTCAGTGCCGGGATGGGTGAGGACGGCCACCTTGTCTGTACGCTCCCGAAAGGGAGATGGCGTATCTGGCGTTTCGGAGCCTCTCTGACCGGTAAGATGAACCATCCGGCTTCGCCGAATGCCACCGGGCTGGAGGTGGACAAACTCAATCCCGGGGCCTGGGAACGTTATTTCCACCGCTATCTTGAGATGTACAAGGAGGCTGCCGGTGGAATGCTGGGATCAAAGGGCATAACGCATCTGCTGATCGACAGTTACGAAGCCGGACCCGAAACCTGGACTCCAGCCCTTCCGGAGGAATTCAAGGTGCGCCGGGGCTATGACCTGATGCCATGGCTGCCTGTGCTGACCGGACAGATAATCGGCAGTGCGGAAAAGAGCGAACAGTTCCTGCGCGACTGGCGGAATACTCTCTCGGAACTCTTTGAAGAGAATTATTGCCGGGTCAACGATATCATCGCCACCTTCGGCATGAACGGCACCTACATCGAATCCCACGAGTTGAACCGGGCCTTCCAGGGCGATGGCATGGCGGTCAAGAAGAACGCTACGGTGCCGATGTCCGGAATATGGATGACCAACAGCCTGAGTGGATCACTGCCGGCAGTCGCGATCAGCGACATCCGAGAGAGTGCCTCCGTGGCACATATCTACGGTAAACCGATTGTCGCTGCCGAATCCTTCACGGTCAATGGTGACGGCAAACGGGCCTACACCTACCATCCCGGCAATATTAAGATGGTGGCGGACATCGCGCTGGCCAGCGGCCTCAATCGTTTCGTCATCCACGACAGTGCCTCGCAACCGTCCGACGACTACCTGCCAGGGTTGGCTCTCTTCCGTTACGGACAATGGTTCCACCGCAACGAGACCTGGGCGCCGTATGCCAGGGTCTGGACGGACTATCTCGCCCGCAGCTGCCAGATGATGCAGACAGGCCGCAGCGTGGCGGATATCCTGCTATTCTACGGGGAAGATACAAATGCAACCGGTCAGTACGGCGGAGAGTCCCTGTCATACCTCCCTCATATTCCGGCAGGATACAATTTCGACTATGCCAATCCAGACGTCCTCCTGCATGAGGTGAAGCCGGAAGGCGGCTGCCTGGTGACAGGGAGCGGCCAGCGCTACAAGGTGCTTGTACTCGGAGGCTTATGCCGGAAATATATGTCCGATGGGATCCGGGCCAGGATCGATGCATTGAGGGCGTCCGGAGTCCCGGTTTGCTTCGAGGACGAACTTCCTGCAATTCTAAAGGCTGCAGACATCGCTCCGGACGTGGTCCTGGAGGGCCCGGCTGACGGTATTTGGAATGACGGCTTCCTGTTCGGCGGGAATGTTCCGAAGAACAGCAGGGGATACGACTGTACGATTGCCGGCATCCAGTTCGTGCACAGGACAGGAGGCGGAACCGACATCTACTGGCTGGGCAATTTCACCCAGAAGGAATGGAAGGGTAAAGTCCGTTTCCGCGAAGGAGGTCCTTGCGCAGCGCTGTTCAATGCCGAGGATGGTTCGATGTTCCGTATCCCTCGCAACGACGACGGGGTGGAACTGGCCCTCAAGGCTGGAGACGCCGTATTCGTCGTGCTGACAGACCATCCGCTGGATATTCCTGAGGCAAGACCGGAATACAAGGCATCCGAGGTGATGACCCTCGAGCGCTGGTGGGATGTGGAATTCCATCAGAAAGGCGGAGAAAGCGCCCTGGAGACCTTCTCGGAGCTGAATGACTGGACTACCAACATGGGAGACCCTGTTATCCGATACTTCTCCGGTACGGCACACTACAGTTCAGCATTCACCATCCCTGCCGGGGCGCTTGACGGCTTGGAAGAGGCACGCATCGACCTGGGCGTCGTCCATGTGATGGCAGAACTGATCGTCAACGGCCACAACGCCGGCGTACTCTGGCGCGAACCATTCCTCAGCCCCGACCTCCTGCAATGGCTTCACGAAGGCGAGAATACGATCGAGGTGAATGTTACCAATCTCTGGGTCAACCGCATGATCGGAGACCGCCAGAAAGGTGAGATTCCAGTCACCAAAGTCCGCCGTTTCTACAACGCCGGAGATAAGCTTCTTCCGTCAGGCCTCCTCGGCCCGGTCAAACTTATGGGATATAAGTAATCCTATATTCAGATTTCCTTGCAGAACAGACCTTCGCGGGAAACGAACCGGTCATATAGGAAGAGCGCGAGATCCAACAGCAACAGCACGATCATACCCGCAAGACCTGGACCTCCTATCAGGAGGTCGTTCTGCGGGGTTATGCAGACATTGCTGATCCCGACCACGGCGTTCATGGTACCGTGCATGATGGCTGGTACGATTACTGAGCCGGACTTCTTGCGGAAATAGAGCAGCACAGGAGTAAGCAACACGCACGCCACCACCATCATGAACACGCCGATTACCGGATGTTCGGGATAGTTATGGCCGTTGAGGATGAGAGGGAAGTGCCATAGCCCCCAGATTACTCCGATAAGAAGCGAGACCGTGAGGAACTTCTTCCCCTTGAACTCCTTTACAAGGAATCCGCGCCATGCAACCTCCTCGCCGAAGGCAAACACGGCATTTATGGTGGCGCCGGCGAACAATCCGCTTGCTATGGAAATGGCTATGATTCCCCAGGGACCGGCCTCGAACGGCAGTTGCTGCATGGACGCCTGCATGGTATCGCCATCTATGGAGAACTGTGCACCCGGCATCAGAAGCGACACTCCAAGCACCGCCAGGGCATATACCGGCATCAGCAGCCATCCTATCCACCACCAGCGGTTGAATTTGAAGGAAATGCCCAAGCCCTTCAGTACGGGTTCCTTGAATATCAGTTGTGTGAATATGACCGCCAGCAGCGGGATCAGCATGGCTCCGGCGCTGAACAGCATGCCGGCCGCCGCTGCCTGGTTGGTATCCGCCTGCGCTACCTTCATCCCACCGAAATGAATGGCCAGTCCTACTCCGATCATGGGCAGGAAGGCCCACAGGATAAATACAATCAGTCTCTTAGCCTTCATCATATGCATTGACTCTTAATCATCCACGATTTCCCAATATCCATTCCTGTTGGCACCTATCCGACGGATGATGCCTTTGGCTTTCAGATCGGCAAGCATCCGTTCAATCTGGCGGGGACTCATGTCCAAATCTGCTGCAATCCTGGCTGCTGAAATATGTCTGTCTGCGCGCAGATATCCCAGGACTCTTTGGTGTTGGTAGTTCAGACCCTTTTCATCGGCAATTTCTGCATTGGACTTCCCTTGATGATCGATGAGCGCATCCAGGATCACTTCCAGCATGAAGTCGATGAAAGGGCCACTGTCGCCGAGGTCGGAACTCCGGTTAATGGCATGGTAATAGGCCTGTTGGTTGGAATAGACCATGTTCTCGACAG
>ONPI01000075.1 GCA_900319685.1 uncultured Bacteroidales bacterium | reverse complement strand
TGTATCGTCCTGAAAAAAGTTTACCAAAAAAAGGTAAAAAAGAATGGAAGCAAGAAGCTGCCGGGCGATGCAGCGAGCCCAAGCAAAGATGCTGCGCGAATACTTCTCCGGAGTTCCCGTGGAGAGCCTGTCGAAACGATACGGGTACAGTATTGTGAAGATAAAGACACTCGCGACGGAGTATAAAAAGGGGAAAATTGATATCTTTGACAATCCGCAGAAACGTCGGATAGCCATGTCAATCATGACCCATCAAGAGGAAGTACAGCTTCTCCAGGACAAGATCAGGGCGCTGGAGGATGCGTTAAAGCTCTCCAATATCAAAGCGGAGGGCTTCGAGGTGATGATGAGGATCCTCAAGGACGAGTATGGCATCGACCTGTCAAAAAAAGTCGAGGCCGAGCAGTCGAAGAACTCAAGGAAAGACACCCGGAAGTAAGCCTTGATACACTTTGTGGACTGTTCGGCTTCACCCGCCAGGGATACTGGAAGCAGCGCCACGCCGCCTGTGCCAAAGAAATAGACGATACGGCCATTGTCAACGAGGTGAGGCTTATCCGCGAGGACCTGCCCCGGCTCGGGGGCAGAAAACTGTTGATACTCCTGCAGAAAGACGGTCACGACATCGGCCGAGACAGACTGTTCGATCTTCTTCGCGACAGCGGGATGCTGGTAAAGCGTCACCGCAGCCGCACGGTGACGACCAACTCGAGGCACTGGATGAAGAAGTGGCCCAACCTGATACGTGAAGTGGAGCCCTCGCGGCCGGATGAAGTATGGGTCAGCGATATCACGTATATCGAGGTTATGCGAGAGTCGACGAAGAACTTCCTTTACCTGTCGCTCGTCACGGATGCCTTCACGCACGAGATCGTGGGATATGCCCTGCACGACTCCTTGGATACGACAGGACCGCTCAGGGCGTTGAACATGGCTCTCTCCAAATATCCGTCAGGGACTCTGCGAGGACTGATACACCACTCGGATAGGGGGTGTCAATACTGCAGCCTGGAGTATGTCTCCAAACTGCAGGAACAGGGCATCCTGATCAGTATGACCGAGAATGGAGATCCGTATGAGAATGCCGTCGCGGAGCGAGTGAACGGTATCTTGAAAACGGAATGGTTGTATCAAATGACACTCGAGTCCAGCCACCAGGCACAAATGGCCATCGACAGGATCGTGTATCTGTACAACAACGTCCGACCCCACGAAAGTGTTGGGAACATGACACCGGCTGCATCCAGAAAGGCTTCCTATCCTCCAAAAAAACTTTGGAAGAACTACTGGAGAATGAGGCGACAATCACCGATGCCAGGATAAATAATATCGCGAAAATAGACTATCTTCGCGATATCATCGTAAACCGATATCAGGACTTCTTTGTCCTAACTACTTATTGTTCAACATCGGTAAACTTATATCAGGACTAGACAAAAACGAGTAAAGCGGTGTCCGTGTGAGACAGAGGAGCGTCCTGGAAAGATTGCAGACAGTTCAAGGGAAGGCGAGACGGCAGTTGGCTGCAACGTTAGGGCGCATTTACCCGTACAGGGCTGCGAAGCAGCAAGCGCCCGGTGTTGCAGCCACTGACGTAAAGGAGATTCCCGAACAGGTCGGGAATGACGAGGATTCCCGAACGGGTCGGGAATGACGAGATCCCCGAACAGGCCGGGGATGACGGAAAAAGGCCGGCTCAAGGGTGAGTCGGCCTGATTATCAAATGGTTCCCTTTACCTATTTCACCTTGACGAAGGTGAATCCGGTCTTCATTCCATCGTAGCTGGAAGCCAGTGTCGATACAGCGGAGACCGGAGTCTGGTCCTTGGAGACCAAGCCCAGGGCCTGGATCAGAGTAAGGATCTTGCTTGAATCGAAAGTGAGAGCCATCTGGTCCTCTGCCACCGAAATATAAGCAGCCGGCAGCGGGAACAGAGGAGTCTTGAGGGTTATCTTCTTATTCTCATCGTCGTAGTCATACGTGCCCTGATAAGTTTTTCCACCCAAGGTGTAGGTGCAGGTATTGTCTTCGCGAAGGGAAATGGAAAGGTTGCCCTGCTTGAATCCAAGGATATTGAAATAAGGAGCGATGTTGTCGGCTACGGTCTGGCTGGCAACGACACCACCTGCCTTATCCAGGAAACTCTGGGTCTCGAATTGGATGGCAGGTTCTGCGTAGGTCCAGTCTCCCACGAGAGATTTCTTGGTGGTCGTGTCATAGAACTGTCCGAGGACAGACCCGATGATCTTGACTATCTTCTTGATAGTCTTGACTTTCTTGCGTCCGCCGAATATGGACCCGATTGCATTGGCGGTCCTTATGATTCCACAGCCGGACAGCGTCAAGGCACAGCACAGGACGGCTGTCGCGGCTAAGCCGTGCCTTTTCATGACTATGCGTCCTTTTCGTCTTTCTTTTCCTGGATCTTCTGCTTTGCCGTGTCGATGGCATCAGCAGCCTTCTCCTTAGCCTCGGCAAAAGCATCCTTGGCCTTTCCGCCAAGTTCTACGGCCTTGTCCTTAGCCTCGGCATAGGCGGCCTTGCTCTTGTCAGCTACCTTTCCAGCCGTGAACTGGACCTTTTCCTTGAAAGTCACCTTCCCGTCTCCATCGAGGTCGGCGCTGTTGATCTTCTCTACTACATCTTCGGTCCTGTCTTTTGCCTTCTCATAGATTTCCTTGCTCTTGTCAACTACCTTACCAGCTGCTTCCTGCAGCTTTTCCTTAAGGCTCTTCTTTACTTCTTCAGCCATGATGATAAATTTTAAGTTATTGAATATTCAACAGTTTCCGTAAATATAAGTATTTTCTACGATTCCTTGACACACATCCCGCCTATAGAAAGCAACAACAATACCAGAAGGGTTGCGCTAGAGGCACGGGAAGTCCTTGCGCTTGCCGTATATACCTTCGGCTCGAACCTCATGACCACCTCGTGCTCTCCGGCTGGCAAAACCGCCCCACGAAGCACCCAGTCGGCACGGAAAAGTTGAATTTCCGCCCCGTCCACGGTAGCCTTCCATCCGTCAGGATAATAGATTTCGCTGAATACAGCCGGACGGTCATACGCAGAGACATACCTGTAATGAAGCTCATTCGGAGAATATGACGTCATCCAGATGGAATCACGCAAGTCCGCCTTGTCTTCAAAAGAAACACCGAATACCTTTGCCATTTCTTCGAAGTCGCGTCCCAATATTGCTTCCTTCCGAAGATCGGCGCCTGCCAGGAGTCCTATCTCGTCATCCGGAGTAGCGGCATCAACGAAACTTTCCACGAACCACGCCGGCCCGTATGCCTGCTTGTTCTCCACAGGAGGGAAGTCGGCTCCCAGGATGAAATACTTGGTATTCAGTGCGGAAAGCACTTTCATTTCCGGAAGGGCGTCCTGGAAATCCCCGAGAGTCTTTGCCCCGCGCGCGGCACCCATCGCCCCCTGGAGTTCACCTACAAGATACCTGTCGATAAGGTCCTGGTAGCGCTGGAGCTTCGCCGGACTGTATCCACCGACGCTCTTGTGCCAGTAAGGATTGTAGTTGTCATTGAATATGTCCGCTGTAAGGTCGGCCACTCGGAACGATGGCGACTTGTCCTCAAGTATAGCCTTGTCCACTTCACGCGCGGTGAAATGGCTGTCGAACTGGCGCGGAGTGGTGAAGTCCCTGGAATTGAGGTACCGCTTGCCGACGGCGAACATATTCACCAGGACGAGGAAGCATATCCCGGCCATGGCGACCTTACGCCTTGACTCGCCGATTTCAGGATTCAATTCATAAGACTTCGGAGCCTGTTTCGGGACGCTGAAAGACCAGAATATCAGGCAGAAAGCCAACAGGATGACTACTGCGGACCACAATGCGTCGGTGCGGAGCAGGCGAATGCGGTCGGCCCTCAGGGCGTCCGCTATCACGTCTTGCATCTGCCCGTCGGAAGGGCCGGAGAACGTACCGGCAAGGCTCGGAACCAGGGCAACCAGAAGGCATATTCCTGCCGTCAGGGCAAGGGCCGGCCAACCCTTCTTCAGGAACTCTTTTTTCGTATATTCACCCTTCATCAGGCGGTCGAGGACCAGGAAGCCTAGCATCGGGAGGGTGAACTGGAGGATGACCAGCGCCATCGAGACCGTCCTGAACTTGTTGTACATCGGCGCATAGTCGAAGAACAGCTTGGTGAACCACATGAAATGGTTGCCCAGGGCGAGGAATACAGCCACTATGGTTGCAGCCAGCATCCACCATTTTTCCTTTCCCTTGTAAAGGAACAACCCCAGCAGGAAGAGGAATATGCTTATGGCTCCCATATACATAGGTCCCGCGGTGAAAGGCTGCGGACCCCAGTAATAAGGCATCCTTTCAGGAGCACTCTGGCCGTATTGCTTGAACAGCTTGACCACCTCGGATTTGTCGGGATTCACAAGTCCGGCGGAAGATCCGCCGTTGAAATCCGGAATCATCAGGTTCGGCAGTTCTTCCCATCCGTATGACCAGGCGGTAGCATAGTCAAGCTGGAGGCCGTCCTTGTTGACCTGCCCTCCGGTAGGATTCGAAAGCTCCGAGCCCCCGCGCATCGTGTACTTGGAATATTCATACAGAGGCGCAAGCTTGATCGTGTTTGTGCCTATTCCAGCCAAACCCACGACCAGGAGAAGGGCAGAGGCGGCAAAGAACCGTCCCAGGGAAGCCCTTCCTTCCTTGGAACACAGCAGCGAAATCGCCAGGGCCAGGGCATATATGACGATCATTATGGCCAGATAGTAGGTGATCTGCTGGTGGTTGGCCTTGATCTGCAGGCTCAGAGCCAGACCGAACAGGACCGCTCCCAGAAGGGTCTGCGGAAGCCATCCTTTCCATCCCTTGCCTTCCTTCTTCGCCAAAGCCTTTCGGTAAGTGAATATCACGGCGGCCAGGACCCACGGCAGGAAGGCCAGGGCCTGCATCTTGGTGTTGTGGCCGACTTGTATGATCTGCAGGTTGTAGGAGCAGAAGGTAACGGCCACGGCACCACCGATAGCCAGGAACTTGTTTATCCCAAGCGAAAGCATAAGCAGAAAGGCTCCCAGCAGGGATATGAACAACCAGGTCGCCGGTCGTTTTCCGGTCATCATCAGGTCGTACAGGCCCTGGGTCCAGTCTCCTTCCGAAGATGGCATGAATGACGTAGTAGGCATTCCTCCGAACATCGAACCTGTCCACCTGGCCGGGTCGTCCGGATGGGAAGCGTTCCACACCGAAGCCTCCCTGGACATTCCCTTGAAACCGGTGATGTCGCTCTGGTTGACTATCTTCCCGGAAAGCACTTCCGGCACGAATGCATATGCCAGCACCAGGAAAAACGCCACGATGCCGGCATAGATTAGGATATTCCTGACTTTATTGTTCATCATCACTTGGTTTTATTATTGTAACTTGCACCATAAGGGATGCATTTACCCGTACAGGGGTTGCTTTTTATCCTGTGCAGTAATTTCATTCAAAAGGCTGACAAGCCGCCTGGTAGTATATCTGCGGGTATAGCGGGAAATATCTCCCGTGGTGTCATGCAGTTCGTCGTTCTTGAACTCATCCCAGCAGAAATCCATCCACTGGCGGATCCGTTTCTCGTCATTCCAGTCATAGACCACTCCGGCACCTGCATCCCTCACGACCGCCGCCATGGCTCCCTCGGTCTGGCCGATTCCGAGGATAGGCCGGCGGGAAGCAAGGTATTCGAAGAGTTTACCTGGCAGGACCGCGTTGTATTCAGGTTCCTTCCTTAGAGGGAGGATAAGGATGGATGCGTTGCGCTGCTCCCTGACAGCCACTTCGTGGCTCTGGTAACCCAGATCTACAAGGTTCGCTCCGAGGCCGGCATCTTCGATGGACTTCGTGATCTCCCTGTCCGTCTTTCCGGCCAGCCTGATCCTCAGGGACCTGCGGAACATCTCGTCGGACCTGCATTTGTCTGCAAGCACCTTCCAGAGCACGTCCGGGTTGCCGTCCGAAGCGAAGAGGCCGGTATGGGTCACGTTGAAATTCTCATCCAGGTCGAATTCCTGCTTGAAATCATCCTCGTCGAAACCGTTGGTTACCAGCTCGACCGGTGTGTCCGTCATGGCCTGGAAATCAGCCTGGACCAACGGCGAGACCGCTATGACCTTGGTCGCTCCGTCCAGCACTTCCTTTTCGAGGACATGATGCTTTTCCTCGGAGCACTTCGTGAGGCCGAGATGCTTGAAATAAAACATCTTCGTCCATGGATCGCGGAAATCGGCGAGCCAAGGCAGACCGGTTGCCCGGCTGAGCTTCAGGCCTATCAGATGCATCGACTGGGGCGGCCCCGTGGTCACTATGGCATCCACCGGATGGGCTTTCAGGTATTCTTTAAGGAAACGGACCGACGGGTTAACCCAGAGGATCCTCGGGTCAGGGATGAAGAAGTTCCCCCGGATGAAAAGGGACAGCCTTTGCTTCCAGGATTTCTTCCCCCCGTTGATCGGATTGACCTCATCCTTGTTGGAAGAGGCTCCGGTCAGGGTCTTCAGGTCGGTGGAACTGCCCTTACCCATTATCTTGCGGTATATTCCGTAAGGTTCGGTGATATGCCGCTTTATTATCTCGGCCTCGGGAGGTATCTCGTCCGAAAGAGTCTTGTCAACTGTGGTAAGCTCCGGGTTCTCCGGAGTATATATCACCGGCTGCCATCCAGCAGCGGGAAGGTACTTTGCGAACTTGACCCAGCGCTGGACGCCGGAACCGCCGGAAGGCGGCCAATAATAGGTTATGATCAGAACTCTCTTCATCGCGGTCTAAATGCGTCAAACTCCCAGTTCTTCCTTCATCGAGCGTAACAGGTCGAAGGCCTGGAGAGGTGTCATGTTGTCGAGGTCGGCGGCGGTGAGTTTGTCCCGGAGCGACTCGAGGGTCGGGTCGTCCAGCTGGAAGAATGAAAGCTGCAGGGAGCCATCGCTTTCGATCGTGCCGGCCTTGGTCTGCACAGGCTTCTTGATCTCACCCTTCCTTGCGCTCACAAGGTGCTGGGAATCATTCATTTCCAAGGCCTTCAGGGTACTCTCGGCACTTTGGATGACTTCCTTCGGCATGCCGGCCATACGGGCTACATGGATTCCGAAACTGTGCGCCGTCCCTCCTTCCCGAAGCTTCCTGAGGAATATCACCTGTGAACCGACTTCCTTGACGGCGATATGGAAATTCTTTACACGCTTGTAACTCTCTTCCAGGTCGTTGAGTTCGTGGTAGTGGGTCGCGAAAAGGGTCTTGGCGCCGTGGCCGTATTCATGGATGTATTCGACTATCGCCCTCGCGATGGACATTCCGTCGTAGGTCGAAGTTCCCCTGCCGATCTCGTCCAGGAGCACCAGGGACCTGGCGCTCAGGTTGTGGAGGATCATCGATGTCTCGAGCATCTCGACCATGAACGTGGATTCTCCGCGGGAAATGTTGTCGGAAGCGCCTACCCTTGTGAATATCTTGTCCACATAGCCGATCCTCGCGCTTTCAGCGGGGACGAAGCATCCCGTCTGGGCCAGAAGCACTATGAGGGCGGTCTGGCGGAGGAGGGCTGATTTACCGGCCATGTTAGGTCCGGTCAGTATTATTATCTGCTGCTTCTTGTCGTCGAGGTGGACGTCATTAGGAACATATTCCTCGCCCGGCGGCATCATGGTCTCGATAACCGGATGGCGGCCTGCCTTTATGTCCAGGGAATAATCCTTCGTCATCTCCGGGCGGCAGTAGGAGCGCTCTCTGGCAAGCCTGGCGAATCCGGCCAGGACATCCAGCTTGGCTATGATCCGGCAGTTTGTCTGGATTGCCGGGATATTCTTGCGGATAAGCTCCACGAGGTCGGAATACAACTTCGTCTCGAGGGCATAGATGCGGTCCTCGGCGCTGAGGATCTTTGCCTCGTATTCCTTCAGCTCTTCAGTGATGTAACGTTCGGCGCCGACCAGGGTCTGCTTGCGGACCCATTCCGGTGGCACAAGGTCCTTGAAAGTGTTCCTTACCTCAATATAGTAGCCGAACACATTGTTGAAGCCGATCTTCAGGGATGATATTCCCGTCCTTTCGGCCTCTCGCTGCTGGAGGTCCAGCAGATAATCCTTGCCCCCGGAGGAAATCTCCCTGAGTTCATCCAGTTCCGGATCCACACCCTGGCCTATGACAGGACCCTTTCCTACTGCCGCGGCAGGTTCGGGTGCCATCGTCCTGCGGATGGACTCCAGCAGGGAAGAGCAGTCCCTGATGCCGCCGACAAGGCTGTCAAGGGCCTTGACGCCATGACCTTTGCAGAGCGTCGAGACCGGTTCCATCGCAGCCAGGCCACGGCCTAGCTGCATCACTTCCCTAGGTGCGATCTTCCCGGTAGCGGCACGGGAAATGATGCGCTCAAGGTCGCCCATTCCTCCGATATGCTCCTGGATCCGTTCCAGGTCGCCGGAATCCGGAATGAAATGATCGATGATATCGTACCTGGAGTCCAGCTCCTTTATGTCCAGCACCGGCAGCGCAAGCCAGTTCCTGAGAAGCCTGGATCCCATCGGAGACACACAGAAGTCTATCACGCTGACCAGGCTGACGCCTTCTCCGCCGCCTGCTGATTCGAATATCTCCAGGTTCCGCATGGTGAACTTGTCCATCCAGACGAACTTGTCTCCATCAATCCTGGAAATGGAACAGATATTCTTCAGTCCGGTATGGTACGTCTGCTCGAGATAGACGAGCAAGGCTCCGGCGGAGCATATTCCAAGAGGGTAACGGTCTATGGCGAATCCCTTGAGGGAATCCACTCCGAACTGCTTCTTGAGCTTGTCTACCGCGGCGTCGAACACGAAGGCCCACTCTTCGACGGTGGAAACATACAGATTCTCTCCGAACCTTTCCTTGACGCCTTTCTCGAAACCCCTCTGGACGATGATTTCCTTGGGATTAAGGGAAGAAACAAGGGTGCCGATATAATCCAGGGAACCCTGGGACACCTGGAAGGCTCCGGTGGACACGTCCAGGAAGGCTGCTCCGCACTGGTCCTTCTCGAAAGTCAGGCCTGCGAGGAAGTTGTTCTCCTTCTGGTCGAGCAGCTGGTCGTTGAAGGCCACGCCCGGAGTCACCAGTTCGGTAACTCCGCGCTTGACCAGTTTCTTGGCGAATTTCGGGTCTTCGAGCTGGTCGCAGACCGCCACCTTGTAGCCGGCACGGACCAGTTTCGGAAGATATACGTCGAGGGCGTGATGCGGGAATCCGGCCATCTCGACGTAACCTTTGTCTCCGTTGGATTTCCTGGTAAGCACTATCCCGAGAACCTTGCTGACCAGGACGGCGTCGTCTGAATATGACTCATAAAAGTCCCCCACCCTGTAGAGGAGCACCGCTTCCGGGTGCTGGGCCTTCACAGAGAAGAACTGCTTGATGAGCGGAGTGTCTTCGGGAACCTTTACCTTGGCCATAGCAAACAACAAAAATACGAAAAAAAAGCTTTAGGTTACTTTGTGAACAGGAATCCTGTCTTCATTCCGTCATATGCCTGGGCGATGGCCGCGATCTGGGAAAGCGCGGAGTCGCTGCCCGTTACCTTACCGGCGGACTGGACCATTCCTAGGAGCTTGGTGGAATCGAAAGTAAGCGCGAACTGGGATCCGGAAACGGACACATAAGCGGTCGGAAGGTTGAATGCAGCGGTCTTGATTTCCATCGTCCCGGCTTCCTCGTTGAATTCATAAGTACCTGAATATGTTTTCTTTCCACCTTGGCGCTGGCGATGCTGCCGCCCGCCTTGGCCAGCAGGTTGTCGCTCGTGAACTGGACTGCAGGCTCCTGGTATGTCCAGGTGCCGAGGATGGATGCCTGGTCGGTGGTGTTACCGAACGAGCCGAGGATGCTGCCGATTATGTTGATGATGTCTTCGGCGGTGGTGCCGGTAGAATTTCCGTCCTGGTCGGTGCCGACCGGAAGGTTGAGGAGACCGCAACTGGTGGTCAGGAGTGCTGCGCAGCAAAGTGCTGCGATCGTTCTGAAATGTTTTTTCATATCCTTTGGTTTTAAAGTATGTCCTTGAGAGCGGGGAATGAATCCCTGAAAGCGGAAAGGAGGCGGAGGTCCATTTCTCCGGTGACGGATACCTCACAGCCCGTGCCGCAGGAAACGACAGTCCTTCCCATCGGATCCAACAGTACAGATTCTCCCGGATAATCACATTCCGGGTCGCTTCCGACGCGGTTGACTCCGATCACGAAACTCTGGTTTTCGATGGCCCTGGCCTTGAGCAATGTGTTCCAGGAGCTTACCCTGCGGCTCGGCCAGCTGGCTACGAATATGGCAAGGTCGTAATCCGGAGTTCCGTCCTCACGGAGGGAATTGCGGCAGGTTTCAGGGAAACGGAGATCGTAGCAGACTTGGAGGAGTATCCTGGCACCCCTGTATTCCACGGTAACCCTCCTGTTCCCGGGAGTATAAATCCTGTCTTCGCCGCTGATGGAGAAGAGGTGACGTTTGTCATAAATGGTTACTTTCCCGTCAGGTTCCACGAAATAGAACCTGTTGTAGAACCTGCCCTGTTCTTCGGTAGAGATGCTCCCCGCCATTGCGAAACCATATTCCTTTGACTTGGACAGCATCCATTCCAGGGTGCCACCGTCCGTTTCCGCCCTCCCTGCCGGATCCGGCATGAATCCGGTGGAGAACATTTCCGGCAGCACTACCAGGTCCGTTTCAGGCAAGGCGGAAAGCATCGTGTCCAGTTTCCTGCGATTAGCTTCGGGGTCCGCCCAGACCACGTCTGTCTGCATCAAAGTGGTTATCATAGCATGCAAGTTAACAAGAATTCATTGATTTTTTATTATTTTTACAAGACTGACTGCAAGAAAACCAATACAAACCATATGGATATCAGACTCAGAACACTCTTGGCAGCCGTCATCCTGGCGATGGTGCTGCCGCTGACGGCGTCCTCAGCCGCCAAAAGCTACACGCTGTCTTCCCCTGACGGAAAGCTCCGGGCTGAGATTTCTGCCGTAAACAACGTCTCTTATTCGGTCTGGTTCAACGGAACCCAGGTCCTTGCCCCTTCGGTCATCTCGATGACTCTCGAGGGTGGTACCGTGCTCGGTGAAGGCAAGGTCAAGAAGGTGACCAAAGGCCGGGTCGCAACGAAGGACATACCTACCGTAACATATAAGAAAGCCACCGTTGACAATATCTATAACTGGCTCACACTCAATTATAAGGGCTACAATATAGAGTTCAGGGCATATGACTCCGGAATAGCTTACCGGTTCGTCTCCACCCTGATCAAGGGAGACTTCAACGTCACCTGCGAAAAGGCTGAATTCAACTTCCCTGAAGACTGGAAGGCCTGGGTTCCTTACGAGAGGGACCAGGGAACGTTCGAGGAGCAGTTCATGAATTCCTTCGAGAATTATTACCAGCACATCAAACTGTCCGAGTGGGACCAGGCCAGGCTGGCATTCCTGCCTCTGGTCGTCGATGCGCCAGACGGTATTAAGGTAATTATCACTGAATCAGACCTTTATAATTATCCAGGCATGTTCCTGCATGGCCAGGGTGGTACAGGGATGAAGGGAGTTTATGCCGGATATCCGAAAGAAACCGTAGTGGGCGGCTACCATATGCTCCAGGGCATGGTCAAGAGCCGTGAAGACTACATTGCCAGGGCGACGGCCGGACAGAAGTTCCCTTGGAGGATCGTCGGAGTAGTGCCTGAAGCCAGGCAGCTTACCGATTTCGACATGGTCTGGCAGCTTGCCACTCCTGCCGCAGACACGGACTGGAGCTGGGTGAAGCCGGGCAAGGTTGCCTGGGACTGGTGGAACGACTGGAACATCAGGGGTGTGGATTTCGAGGCCGGAATCAACGATGCTACCTACAAGTACTACATCGACTTCGCTTCGAAGTACGGAATCGAATATGTTATCCTTGATGAGGGTTGGGCTGAGAATAACAAGACAGACCTGTACCTCGTCGTTCCGGAGATCCATCTCGAGGAACTGGTAGCCTATGCCGCCGAAAGGAACGTGGGCCTGATCCTTTGGGCAGGATACAAGGCCATGGACAAGGATATCGACGGTATCTGCAAGCACTTCGCCGAGATGGGCATCAAGGGCTTCAAGGTGGACTTCATGGACAGGGACGACCAGATCGTGGTGGAATTCTACGAGAGAGTGGCCAGGACAGCCGCCAAGTATCATCTCCTGCTGGACTTCCACGGAGCCTTCAAGCCTGCCGGCCTGTACAGGACATATCCTAACGTCCTCAACTTCGAAGGTGTGGCCGGACTGGAGCAGATGAAGTGGGGTGCCGAGCAATATGACCAGGTTACATACGACGTCATCATCCCGTTCATCAGGATGGCCGCAGGTCCGATGGACTACACCCAGGGCGCGATGCGGAATGCCATAAAGGGTAACGCCCGTTCAATCAATTCGGAACCGATGAGCCAGGGAACCCGCTGCCGCCAGCTCGCCGAATATGCCATATTCGACGCCCCTCTTACGATGCTGTGCGACACCCCTACAGCCTATCTTGCGGAACCTGAGTGTACTGAATTCATCGCCGGATTCCCTACCGTCTGGGACGAGACCGTCCCTCTCTGCGGAGAGATCGGGGAATATGTCGCAATGGCCAGGCGTAAGGGGAACGTATGGTACGTCGGAGCGCTGACCGACTGGAACGATCGCGACCTGGACCTTGATCTCGGCTTTATCGGAGCCGGAAAGCACATGACCATCTTCAAGGATGGAATCAACGCCAACAGGAATGCCAGCGACTATGTCAGGACGGAGGGTACTGTTCCGGCCGACGGAATCGTGAAAGTACATATGGCAAAGGGCGGCGGATGGGCCGCCAGGATAGAAATTTAGATTTCAGGACCATGAAAAGACCGTTCAGATACCTGACCGCCGTCCTCGTGCTGATGTCCGCCTTCTGCTTCAAGGCAGGAGCCAGGAGCGAGGATTTCCGGGCGATGTCATTCAATATCCGCTTCCAGTTCCCGGCCGACACCGGGAAACTCAGCTGGGAAGCCCGCAAGGCCGGATGCATCAAAGCCATCGAGAAATACAAACCTGACGTGATCGGATTCCAGGAAGCATATCCGTACCACAAGGCCGACTTGAAGAAGGACCTCGGGAAATACGTCATGGTGGACCGTGGCGGAAAGCCAGGCACTCCGGACCTGGAGCTCAAGAACAACGAGAACCCGGTGATGTTCCGCGGGGACAAGCTGGAATTGCTGGACTACGGCTATTTCTGGCTCAACGAGGACCAGACCCCGGACCAGAAAGGCTGGGATGCCGCAAGCGTGAGGAACGCCACCTGGGTCAAGCTGAAATACAAGAAATCCGGGCGCATATTCTTCTACTTCAACGTCCACATGGACCACAGGGGTGCCAATGCAAGGTATCAGAGCGCAGTCCTCATCGTCGAGAAGATCAAGGAAATCGCCGGTGACGATGCCGTGGTGTTCGTCGGAGGAGACTTCAACATGCCTGACACCGAGAAGGGGATCAAGCCTCTGCAGGAATATATGAAAGATGCCGCCAAATCCGTCCGGAAGGCCGACCCGGCTCCTACCTTCAATGATTTCGGAAGGAAGGGCAGCAAGCCTATGTGGCTGGACCACTTGATGTTCCGTGGTGCCACGGCAAAATCATTCATCGTAGTGGACGAGAACAAATACGGGGTACAGTACATCTCCGACCATTATCCGATAGTCGCAGACTTCATAATCCCGGTCCCGAAGAAATAAGGCTTATCCGAGAAGGCCGCTTATGAATATGACGGCTATCGAGACCGGAGCTACGTACTTTATCAGGAAATAGATTATCGGGAACAGTTTCGCGTTGGTGTGAAGGGTGCCTCCGTTGGTGAGTTCATCCTTCACATCTTCCTTTTCCATCTTCCACCCCACGAACAAACTGAACAGCAGGGCTCCGAGCGTAAGCAGGAAATTGGAGCACAGTTTGTCCAGGAAATCGAACACGCTTCCTTTCAAGGCGCACATGATACCCACGGCCAAGGCGAACAGGAATATTCCTGCTGTCGCAGCGGCACGGGACAGTCCTCTCTCTTCGCTGAGGTAAGCCACTCCGACTTCCATCATTGAAATCGAAGAAGTGAGAGCGGCGACAAGGATGGTGATGAAGAACAGGATTGCTACCACCGCACTTATAACCACTCCTCCGGTTCCCATCTTCGCGAAGATGTAAGGGAGGGTTTCGAATACAAGACCCGGCCCGGCCGAAGGTGCGATGCCGGAAGCGAATACCGCCGGCATTATGGCAAATCCGGCGAGGATTGCGAACAGCAGGTCGGAAACCGCGGTTCCTGCTCCGGAGACCACCAGGTTCTCATCTTTCCTGACATAGGATGAATACGTCAGCATGGTGCCTACCCCAAGGGACAGGGAGAAGAAACTCTGTCCAAGGGCGGCTGCGAAGGCGTCCGGGGTCAGTTTTGAAAAGTCCGGATGCACAAGATACTTCAGGCCCTCTCCGGCTCCCGGCAGCGTCATGGAATATATTGCGATGACTACGATCAGCACGAAGAGAACCGGTATGGTTATCTTGCTGAATCTCTCTATGCCCTTTTTGACTCCTGCGAAAACAATCCCGGCCGTTATTCCCAGAAAGAGCAGAAGGCAGGCTATGACCTTGAAACCGGATGCCGTGAATATTCCGAACATCCCCGTCACAGCCTCCACGTTATCGGGATGGAACTGGATGGTAAGGGACTTGTACAGGTATTCGACAGACCATCCGCCCACGACACTGTAATATGAGAGGATAATGATCGGAGATATTACCGTAAGAAGCCCCAGCCATTTCCAGGAAGTGCCCGGAGCGAGAGCCTCCATCGCTCCGACCGTGTTCCTGCTGGTCCTGCGGCCGATCACAGACTCGGAGAACAATATCGGCAGTGAGAGCAGAAAACAGCAGAGGATGTAAATCAGGATGAATGCGGCTCCACCGTTCTGTCCCACGATGAAAGGGAACCGCCAAATATTGCCGAGGCCTATGGCAGAACCGGCCATCGCCATGATCACCGCAGCCCTGTTGCCGAAACGTTCCCTTCCGCCCATCACATTATCAAGTTGGAAATGAATATCACGAGGACGGCTATCGGAGCCACGTACCTTATCAGGAAATAAATGACCGGGAACAACCCTGCATGCTTGGTTCCGCCGTTGGTGATCTCGTCACGGACATCATCCCGTTTCATTTTCCATCCCACGAACAGCACCACCATGATGGCGCCTAAAGTCAGGAGGAAATTGGACGTGAACGCATCCACCATACCGAACAACTTGATGGAGAACACGCTCACGAGGCCAAGCAGCCAAGTTACCAGGAACACGATCAGGCATGCCTTCTTCCTGGCTATATTCTTCTCTTCTACAAGATATGCCACCCCGACTTCGATTACGGAGACCGAGGAAGTCATCGCCGCCACCGTCACGGTCAGGAAGAACAATGCCGAAACCACGCTCGAAACCCAGGGCGCGTTTGCTCCCATACCGGCAAAAATGACCGGCAGTGTCTCGAAGATCAGTCCCGGACCGGCGGACGGCTTGATTCCGGCCGAGAAAACCGCCGGCATTATGGCGAAGCCGGCCAGGATTGCGAACAAGAGGTCGGAAAGTGCGGTTCCGACTCCGGAGACAACCAGATTCTCCTCCTTGCGGACATAAGATGAATACGTGATGATGATGCCCATTCCGAGGGACAAGGAATAGAAACTCTGGCCGAGCGCGAAGGCGAATGTCTTTCCGGTAACCTTCGAAAGGTCAGGCTTGACCAGATAGTCTATGCCGGCCCTGGCTCCTGGCATATTCACCGAATATGCCAGGATGATGACTATGAGCAGGAACAGCACCGGAATCGACATCTTGCTGAACTTCTCTATTCCTCCCTTGACCCCGAGGGCGACTATGCCGCAGGAAAGGGCCAGGAACAAGGTGTCGAAAGCCAGGGCCTTCCAGCCGGAAGGGGAGAATTCTCCGAAGTCGAGGGTAAAGCTTTTGAAGAAATATTCAATGGACCACCCTCCGACGATGCAGTAATAGGAGGCTATGACTATCGGGGTTATCACGCTCAGGTATCCCAATGCCATCCAGCCGCTCCGAGGAGCAAGCTGTTTCATCGCTCCGATGGCGTTGGCATGCGTCCTGCGGCCGATCACCGCTTCCGAGAGGAAGATCGGCAGGGACAGTACCAGGGAGCATGCTATGTAGATCAGGATGAATGCGGCTCCGCCATATTCCCCGGCCATGTACGGGAAACGCCAGATGTTGCCCAAGCCGATGGCCGAACCGGCCATAGCCATTATCACGGCCGCACGGCCGCCGAAATGTTCCCTGTTGCCGCTCATCTCCTGCCCCGGGTGCTACTTTTTGCGGGTATAGATGGTAAATTCGTATCCGTAACCCGTCTCCGGATCCGTTGCGACCGGAGTTGTGCTTTCAACCTCCCAGATGGCAGGATCTATCACCGGGAAGAAGGTGTCCGCATCTTCGATGGTCGCATGGACATGGGTGATGTAGAGTTTGTCCGCCGTCGGGAGTGCCTGGCGGTAAGTTTCGCCGCCGCCCATGACAAAAACCTTTCCCGCATCCGGAGAGACCAGGGCATATGCCTCATCGAGGCTGCCAGCCACCTTCACTCCGTCCGGTTTGTCCGGCCACGGGAATATGCTGATTACGATATTGTCCCGCTTCGGAAGGGGTTTGCCGCCTATCGACTGGAATGTCATCCATCCCATGACTACCGGACAGCCGGTAGTAGTCGTGCGGAAATACTTCATATCCTCCGCGATGTGCCACAGGAGGGCGTTCCCTTTACCTATAGCCCTGTTGTCGGCGATCGCCACTATAATGCATTTTTCCATAAACAACGATATCTTATCTTTCTGAAACGGCTTTGTATCAAACTGCGACCGGAGCCTTGATGGCCGGCCAAGGATCGTATCCCTCGAGGGTGAAGTCTTCCGCCTTGAAATCGAATACGGACTTGACTTCAGGGTTGAGGATCATCTTCGGGAGAGGACGAGGTGTCCTTCCGAGCTGTTCCATGACCTGGTCGAAGTGGTTGAGGTATATGTGGGTGTCCCCCGTGGTGTGTATGAACTCTCCCGGCTCGAGGCCGCTGGTCTGGGCGATCATCATGGTCAGGAGAGCATAGGATGCGATGTTGAACGGCACTCCAAGGAACGTGTCCGCGCTCCTCTGGTAAAGCTGGCAGGACAGTTTCCCTTCGGCCACATAGAACTGGAACAGGCAGTGGCATGGAGGCAAGGCCATCTTGTCGACTTCGCCAGGATTCCAAGCACATACCAGCATCCTCCGGGAGTCAGGATTGTTGCGGATAAGGTCAATCACTCCTGCGAGCTGGTCCACGGACCTGCCGTCGGGAGCCGGCCAGGAGCGCCACTGGTGGCCGTAAACCGGACCGAGGTCTCCGTTCTCGTCCGCCCATTCGTCCCATATATGGACATTGTTGTCCAGAAGGTACTTGATGTTGGTACTTCCGGAAATGAACCACAACAGTTCGTGGATAATTCCTTTCAGGAACACTTTCTTCGTGGTGAGGAGAGGGAATCCCTCGGAGAGGTCGAATCTCATCTGGTAGCCGAACACGCTCTTCGTGCCCACGCCGGTGCGGTCATGCTTGACCACCCCGTCTTCCATGATGTGCCTCAACAGGTCAAGATACTGTTTCATCTTACTGAGAATTGCCAGATTATCGCTTCTTGCAGGATTTCACCAGGACGCAGCACAGTGGATGGATAGTCAGGCTTGTTCGGGGAGTCCGGTGCGTGCTGGCACTCGATGGCAACTCCTTCATAGTCGAAATAGCTCCTGCCGCACTTGGCCGCCGGGCAGCCTGCAAGCCAGTTCCCCGTATAGATCTGCACCGCAGGCTGGGTCGTCAGGACCTCCAGCTGGCGTCCGCTGAGCGGAGAATACAACTTTGCGGCTGATTGCAGCTGGCCTGGCTCATAACCGCTGACCATGAAGCAGTTGTCATAGCCCTTTCCGTAATTGAGAGCAGGGAAATCCTCCTTGATGTCCTGCCCTATCGGCTTGAACTCGCGGAAATCCATCGGGGTTCCGGCCACGGCATCAGGCTCTCCCAGAGGGATCAGGGTATCGTCCGTAGGGAGATA
>ONPI01000146.1 GCA_900319685.1 uncultured Bacteroidales bacterium | reverse complement strand
CTGGAGAATCCGCTGTAAATTGACCCCCTTGGTCCGGTCTTAATTGACCCCCCACCTTTCCTTCTTTCATCGAAAAACGTAAAGCAGGCTGAAGAGAGTAAAAACCTCTTCAGCCTGCTTTCTATTTGGGATTCTTACCACATGACCTGGGGGGTCACTTTCATCGGACAGAGGGGTCAGTTTGAAATCGGACTGAAGGGGGCACTTTGCGTCGGAATTTCCAGTAATATCCAGAATCCCACTATTTATTTCAAAAAACCGCTTAATCGCACTGTATCCATCTGAATATGAGGCATTTGTATTTTTCAACAAGAGCTTTACCATTTCTGACAAAATGATCCACTCATGAACGACACAATACTTATCACTAATCTCATCTAGTATCCCCTGAATAATTTTCACCAAAGTTTTGGTGTTATACTTTACCAAAGAGCAAAGCATTTCATTGTCTAAGGAAGAATTGTCACATAGATGCTTAACATATGCTGATTTCCCAACTCCCTTTCTGCCTGTTATGATGAACTTCCCAGAAAGAAATGCATCGTTTATATCAAGGTAATCTTCATAAAACTCCTTGAGTCCTTGGCCAGGATTGTTCTCCCCTTCCGCCTCTGGGACACCAAGATACAATCCCCGTGTAGTATTACCACGACTGTAAGTCTTTTTAGAAACAATATAAGACATAATTCCTAGTTAATTGTATAATGTCAATTTGCTAAAGTCCTTCTATGCATCCACCGCTAGAGTTGAGACTGGCAGGAACTTCTATTTTCGTTCCCAAACTCCTCATTCTCAATTTGTCCAGGCTGTGCAAGCAGCAAAGTGACAAATGTAGATTTATGATACTCAAACCTCATACGCTTCCACAAACCGGAGCGTTCCTATCGTTCTATCAGTATGAAATGACATCTGGTCATAAGTCTTATAGGCCTTCAACTGGAGGATGGCAGCCTCGGCGGACAAGACTCCACTCTCGAAGAGGTTGACGGTTGTGAAGACCTTATCGTTGGCTACAGGGCCAAGGACGAGGTCATAGTCATGGCCTCGAGATTTACGGCAGTCTGTCACGAAGTACAACCAGGCCTCATCTGCGCCGGAGAACTGTCGGATGTTCCAATCGGGGCTGTCAAGAAGAGTCTCGTCGAATTCATAAACGCTGACGACGGCACGCGGCGCATCTTCGCGTTCTTGTTTGATATGGGCCCAGCGTTCCGCCTGTTCAGGGTTACTGGTCGTATAAAACCCTTTTCCGAAATCGGCATTCTGACGTCCCGGCCTGAGGGAGGGTTTCCTCACCGCTACCGTTGACCCATGATACAGTTTCATCTCTTTTTCCTCCGATCGATATAGCGCTGCACCTCATCCAACACATACCCCGTTCCCTGGGTGTGGAGGAGGTCATAATGATTCAGCAGAAACTGATCCGCCCCACACTCTTTGAAAATAGCCAAAGCCTGCAGTCCGCCGATCCGTTTTGAGATCGCATACTTCTCCAACGTATATGTCAAGAAACGGAATGCCTGTAACGACACTTCCTTTTCCGCCGACCTCCGCTCCCGCTCGAACTCTTCATAAAGGTCGGGAGTACTTAGATACCACCATTTGGCCCCCTCGTCGTAAAGGCTCTCGTACATCGGGTTCGAATAAACATACACAAGAGCTTCATCCAAAGAGACTCTCTTTCTTTCGGACACATACTCTGCAAGATTCGCAATCTTTACAGGGACAATTTCTTCCTCGTAAACACCCATATTAATATCCCGATATCACATTCATCTATGCGCTGAGTCATAGCAAATTCTTCCATTCCCGCCGATAGTTATATCAACGGAGAAAAAGCCCGAACTGACCTTTCCTATCCAGGAAAACAGCTTGAGTTCGTGGATACGCACGCACGCGTATATGCAAGTACGCAAATATACACATTATTTGCGAGATGTTCACACGATTAGCGGAATCTACTTTTGTCTTTTGAGTAAGCAAGTTACAACACCGTAATACGCTTATAATTAGGCAAGTAAAACATAGCCGTACTAAACCCTCATGTTTTTGGGTTCTTCGTCACTTTCGGTGCAAAAATTAAGGCTAATCAATTGAATATCAACTGATTAGCCTTGCTTTTTCGGATATTTTTTCGTAACTTAAAGTGCTAAATAAAAGGTACTTATGAATGTCCGAAGAAGCTGGCGTCAAAGATACGAAACTATCTTTAGGAGGACAAGCGATTGCGAAACTATTGGGCGGAAAGCATGTCAAATATGACGGAGGGTTGATGCGCTCCGGCCACGTCGAGATATACGGCCACAGCACAGATGTGCACTGCAGATGTCCGGAATGCCATCGAGAAAGCCGGTCCTACCATTCGTCCTATATCCGAACGCTCCGCAGCCTCCCGCTGTCCGGGAAGCCGGTCATCATACGCTTGTCAGTCCGCAAGTACCGTTGTGTAAATCCGTCGTGTCCCCGCCGCGTGTTCTCCGGGCAGGTTCCGGAACTGACGGAGGCCCATTCCCGCAGGACCGTTCAGGCGCGGGAGTTCCTTGAGCGTCTGCTGGTGGAGGTGTCCTCCGTCAAGGGTTCATATATCGCAAGCCTTTCCGGAATCCCGTGCAGCGCCTCGTCATGCCTGCGGGTGCTTGACCGGCTGCCGACATTCCCGGCCGGCGTACCATCGGCCAGGCGGCTGTGCATTGACGACTTCGCGTATAGGAAGGGACAGGACTATGGCTCAATCATCATCGACGCGGACTCGCATCGCGTCCTGGAGCTCTTCGAGGGACGCACCAAGGATGCGGCAGTTGCGGCGTTGGAAAAGTATCAGGGAGTCGAAGCGGTGGGGCGGGACCGTGCGAACGACTATGCCAAGGCACTGGACCTGGCATTGCCCGGGGCGGAACAGGTCGCGGACAAGTTCCACCTCGTGAAAAACTGCGGGGAACATATGCAGGAGCAGCTCAAGGCGATGTCCGCCACCATCATAGGGGAGCTGGAGGAGAGTTTCTCCGCAGAGAATCCGCCTCCTCCGGCCCCTCCTCCGTTGAATGAGAGGGTATCTGACATCCGGGGAAGGAAATACTACGGCACCATAACGGAACGCCTGGCGATGGGAATGTCCGAAGAACAGATCCACAGAAGGTATCACTTCCGTCGCGAAGCAATCGCCAGATGCGCCCGGGACATGCGCTACGCTTCGCTTCTGCCGGCCATCCGGGATGCTGCCCGGGAAGGGGCTTCCGTAGCCACGCTTCGTTCAATTGCCGGAATCCCTGCTGGCGGAAGGCTCAAGGGCTTCGCAAGGTGGCTCGAGGACACCTTCCCGGGATATGGCGAAAGGGCGAGACGTCTGGCCAGAGAGATGTCGGAGTACTGGACTGAACGAAAAAGAATGACGTCGGACATTGTCGGCAACAGGAAATTGAAGCTTTATGTCGCAAACGACCAGTACGGGGTAAACAAGAAGACCGGCGAATGCTCCAAGGAACACCAGACATTGAATCGGGCCATTCAGTCTTCCGCCACCCTTTCGGAACTCCGGCGGTTCGTCTCTTCCTTCCGCAAAACGATCAACGGAAACGACCCGGACAAGTTAGACCGTTGGGTCATCGAATACTCGGCAAGCCACATGAAGGAGCTGGCCTCCTTTGCCAAGGGACTGAAGGCAGATATCGCCGCCGTGAAGAATGCCATTATCTACGACCTTACCAACGGCCCCGTTGAAGGAATGAACAACAGGCTAAAAGCCCTGAAACGATCCATGTACGGAAGAGCGGGAAACCGGCTTCTCATGATCAAAATGATACATGCGAAAACTGGTTAATACTGCACCAAAAGTGACGAAGAACC
>ONPI01000106.1 GCA_900319685.1 uncultured Bacteroidales bacterium | reverse complement strand
ACGGCTTCGGAAACGCTGGTGCAGCAGCATTCCAGGAACCTTTTCCCGCTTTCCATATCCTCAGATGGCCTTTCCTGTGCCTTCCAGTTCGAGCAACAGCTCAGGGCGGCAGATGTCAGCTATCAGGAAATGCATCGGGACTCCTTTCCAGTGGTTTCCGAGGCATTCCATGATTGCCTGCGTGTCTTCGGGATACTTTACATATACCCTCAGCATATCGAACTTGAACCCCTTGCATCCGGGTGCTATGTTCTCCGGGGCCACAAGGTGCTCCACCACGTCTATCAGGCTTTCGCTCTGGACTTTGGCATCCTTGGAAAACTCGCTGTCCTCTCCCTTGATGGCAGCCGTTCCCGAGACATAGACGGTATCTCCGAGCAGCCTTGCCCTTTCGAATTTCGGCGTGGTGCGGACTTCCTGCCTTCCTGCCTCCAGCACCTTGCCGGAATACTTGTGGGCCGGTACCTGTACAGGATTGTCTATAGGCTTGCTTTCGACAGAGGAATCCTTCACGGCATATATGCTGACCATCACCCCGCCTGCGGAGCAACCGATTCCGGTGGCGGCTGGATATCCTCCGCTCCAGTCAGCCTCCTTGTAGAATGCGGACCTTGCATCGTTGAACATCTGATAGTTCTGCAGCCCGTCGTTCACCTGGGTGATATGGTCGATATAATTCCACTGGCGGACTATATCCGATGGAGAAAAGCCTTCTGTATCAAGTATTTCCCTTATCCTTGAGAATACTTTGGCACTTTGTTCTCCGATATCTCCGCATCCAGGGAAGTGGATGCCCTGGGAGATAAGTTCCTTCCCTTCCGGAGTATTGACCAGAAGATAATCCCCGTTGCATTCGATCTCTCCGGCTCCATTGATGGACAGGACCTCCGCCGTGAGCCTTCCGCTTACCGGAGCCTGTGCCACGAAGCTTACAAGCGGCTTGTCCTCGCCGAGATATTCCTTGCAGACTTCCTGCAGGATCCTGTCGCAGGCAAGATAATCATCCAGGGTCCGGGCATCATGGAAAAACACGATACTCAGCGTGGTCAGTGGATTCTCTATCTGTCCTATGATATCCTTGCACTGGACATCCAGGGCTGCGTCGGACCTTGAGGTCAGTACCTTGATCGTCTTCTCAGTCATTCCTTTTGTTTAAGAGTCGTGCAAATATCGGAAAAATATTCCTAAGAGAAACTATAATTAATGGCTACGAAGTGGGATGTCATCCCAACTTTTGGCGATTGTATGCCCCGGGTATGGAAACTAACTTTGCAAAGATGAAACTATCAGAGTTACAGACCGGAGCTTCCGGAATAGTAGAAAAGGTGGGCGGGACAGGCAGTTTCCACAAGAGGCTCATCGAGATGGGCTTCGTCCCGGGGAAGAAGGTTGATGTGATCATGAACGCTCCCCTCAAGGATCCCGTTGAATATGAGATACTTGGCTACAAGGTGTCTCTCCGGCGCGAGGAGGCGGCCTTGATTGAAGTCTCTTCCGAGGAGGAATATAACAGGAAAAACGTCCGCTCTATCAGGGTGGCCCTCGTAGGCAATCCCAACTGCGGCAAGACATCCATCTTCAACCTGGCTTCCGGCAGCCACGAACACGTCGGTAACTACAGCGGTGTAACCGTCGATGCCAAGGAAGGCCGTTTCGAATGGAAGGGCAGGAAGATCCTTTTCGTGGACCTTCCGGGGACATATTCCCTTTCCGCCTTTTCCCCTGAGGAGAAGTTCGTCCGGGACAATCTCGTCGGGAACGTTCCTGACGTGGTCATCAATGTCGTGGATGCTTCCAACCTGGAAAGGAACCTCTACCTTACCACGCAGGTGAAGGACATGAATCTCCGGACCGTGATGGCCCTGAACATGTACGACGAACTGAAGGCGAGGGGTGACAGTATCGACACCAGGAAGCTCGGCCGGCTGCTTGGCATGCCGGTGTGTCCGACGGTCGGCAGGACCGGGGATGGTATCCCGGAGCTTCTGGACACGGTGCTGGAGGTCTATGACAATGCATCCGAAGGCGAGCCGGTGTCCATAGACCGTATCATCGAAGGCGATGATTCCGACTCCGCCAGGATCGAGCAGAGATACAACTTCATACACGACGTGCTTTCCAAGACCTATGTCCGCCATGTCGAGCCGGTCGGGGATAAGTCGTGGACGGAGAAGATAGATTCCGTGGTCACCAACAAATGGGCGGCCTTCCCGATATTCATTGTCATCCTCTACCTGATATTCAAGGCCACATTCTCCCTCGGGAACTATCCTATGAACTGGATAGACTTCCTGGTAGGCAAATTCGGGGATTTCGTGGCGACGTTGATGAGAGACGGATGGCTCAAGGACCTTGTGGTCGATGGAGTGGTGGCAGGCGTCGGCAGTGTGCTGGTGTTCCTGCCTAACATATTGATACTCTATTTCTTCCTGTCAATAATGGAAGACACGGGGTATATGGCGCGTGCGGCATTCATCATGGACCGCCTGATGCATAGGATAGGCCTTCACGGCAAATCCTTCATCCCGATGGTCATGGGATTCGGGTGCAACGTGCCGGCAATAATGGCAACCAGGGCGATAGAGAGTCGGAAGAGCAGGCTGATAACCATAGCCATAATTCCTTTCATGTCGTGCGCAGGCCGGCTCCCTATCTTCGTCCTGCTTGCAGGGGCCTTCTTCCCTCGCAGTTCGGCCATGGCGCTGCTGGGGATCTATTTCCTCGGAATACTGTTCGCCATACTGTCGGCAGCCATCCTCAGTCGTTTCATCAAGGAAGACAACCTGCCGTTCGTGATGGAGCTTCCGCCTTACCGTGTCCCTACCGGAAAGGCCGTCTGGCGCCATACATGGGAGAAGGGCAAGCAGTATCTGGAGAAGATGGCCACGACTATCCTGATCGGATCCGTGGTGATATGGTGCCTGGGTTATTTCCCTCGCTCCGACAAGGGAGAGGCCTACCAGCAGGAGCATTCCTACATAGGCCAGTTCGGCAAGGCGGTTTCTCCTGCAATGGAGCCGCTCGGATTCAGCTGGAAGATGGACATCAGCCTGCTGTCGGGTGTCGTCGCCAAGGAGCTCGTGGTAAGTACCCTGGGAGTCATGTACGCTTCCGATGGGACGGCCACCGAGGACAATACCCAGCTCCAGTCTGCACTGGCCGGCTCGATAAGCCTTCCAGCCGCGGTCGCTTTCATGATATTCATACTCTTGTATTTCCCTTGCATAGCGACATTCGTGGCCATAAAGAACGAGACCGGGAAATGGCGGTGGGCGATTGCGATATGTGTATATACCATGCTCCTGGCGTGGGTGATAGCCTTCCTTGGTTTCCACATAACGGCATTGTTTGCATGATGGCATCGGAACAGCCGGATAAAAAACGTATTTTTGCAACATGAAAGAAATACTCACGCCAGATACCGTCCTTTCGGACATGATAGACATCAACTACAGCCTTCTCCAAGTCGTTTCCAGGATAGGGCTCGACTTGAAGTATTCCGGGTTGAAGATATCCGAGGCCTGTACCAGGAGCGGTATCGATCCGAATACCTTCCTGTTGATATGCAAGGTGTATTCTTCCAATGAATATGTGCCTTCAAAGACTGATATTGCACATGGAAATATTTCTGACATAATACGTTACCTTCGAGGGTCCCATCTCTACTATACCGGCGCCGCCCTGTCTTACCTGGAAGCTTCCTTCGACCGGCTGATAGCTCCTTGCGAGAGGAGACGCAGGGAAGTGATCCGGAAGTTCTGCACGGACTACAAGGAAGAGCTCGTCAAGCATTTCGCGTATGAAGAGGAAGTGGTTTTCCCATATGTGGAATCCATTCTGGAGGGAAGCCGGGCGGGGGATTATTCAATCGCGCAGTTTGAAGAGCACCACGGAAACGTAGAAGAAAAACTGGAAGATATGAAGAACATTGTCATGAAGTATCTTCCTGCCGAGTGCGACAATTCCGGAAAGATTTCTGTTCTGCTTTCCATCTATCACCTTCAGGACGATCTCCGTCGCCATACCTATGTGGAGAACGAAATCCTTGTCCCTATGGTTTTGAATCTCGAGAACTATGGAAAGTAGGAAGTCTGTGGTATTGATCATCCCTTCCGAAATAGTCGCGAGGGGACTCAAAAGCATCCTGGAAGAATCCCGGGAATTCCTGGTCGAGGAGAACCTGTACGATTGCTCGCGGTCAGGCAAGGCACGGTTGAGGAATATCGACCCGGACGTCGTGGTTATCGATCCGGCGGTACTGGATTTCCATGGGAGGAAGGAAGGTCGGAATATCATAGGGGAAGTCTGTGACTCGGCCGTAGTCGCCCTTGAAGGGCCGGCCGTGAATGAAGATATCCTTCGTCAGTACGACGGCGCGTTTTCCCTTTATGACGAGCATTCACTCATCATCCGCAAGATTCGCAACGCTATCGATTCCAGGCAAGTTGAACCTGGTCCAGAGAGCGGTGAACTGTCCGCCAGGGAGAAAGAGATACTGGTCTGCGTTGCGCAGGGGATGCTGAACAAGGAGATCGCGGACAAGTTCAACCTGTCTATCTACACTGTCATATCCCACCGCAAGAACATTACTCGCAAGACCGGCATCAAGACTGTGGCCGGCCTGACGGTATATGCATTGCTCAACAACCTGATAGACACAGGATCCGTTCAATAGCTCTTGGTTTCCTGGTTTTTTTCGTATTTTTACGGTATGAAGAGAATTACAATTGCACTGCTGTGCCTACTTATGTCGCTGGCTGCGCTGGGACAGGATGTCAGTTATGTCCTTGACAAGGATATTTCCTATTCGACCAAGAAAGATGCCTATTCGAAGAAAAGGCTGAAGCTGGATGTATATCATCCGAAGAAGGGAGGGGACTGTCCGGTCTTGGTCTGGTTCCACGGCGGAGGTCTTACCGGAGGGCATAAGTCGGTCCCGGAAGCTCTTAAGGAGCAGGGACTTGTGGTAGTCGCCGTGAATTACCGGCTCCTGCCTGCCGTGACCGTGAGGGATGCCATCGACGATGCTGCGGAAGCTGTCGCCTGGACTTTCAGGAATATATCCAGTTATGGTGGCTCTCCTTCAAGGATCTATGTCTCAGGACATTCCGCAGGAGGCTATCTTACGATGATGCTGGGTTTCAACAGGGAATATCTGGCCAGATACGGGGCCGATGCCGATGCGATTGCCGCCCTGCTGCCTCTGAGCGGCCAGGCTATCAGCCATTTCGCCTACCGCGACATGAACGGCATGGGCGCCCTGCAACCCCTTGTCGATGAATATGCCCCTCTCTACTGGGTGCGCAACGACTGTCCTCCGACCCTTCTTGTGACCGGGGACCGTGAGGATGAACTCTATGGGAGATATGAGGAGAATGCCTATCTCTGGCGAATGATGAAACTCAGCGGTCATCCGTCCGTCACATTGGTCGAGCACAAGGGCACTAACCACAACACGATGCTCGCTCCCGGCCTCGCCGATGTTCTGGAATATATCAAAACGAAGTAGTTTTTCGTACATATCAAGAGATTAGCCGCCCTTTCGGGCGACTTTTCTCTTAATGTCCACCAGCAATGAAAACGCAGACGAGGCTCTGCCTCCTTTTGTTTTTATGCCAGACCTGTCAAGTGCAAGCACTTTCAGACCTGGCATAAAAACAAAAGATGCCGCACTTGCGTGCGGCATCTGCTATTTTCATTGCATCGGGTGGAGATAAAGAGATTCGAACTCTTGACCCCCTGCTTGCAAAGCAGGTGCTCTACCAACTGAGCTATACCCCCTTTCAGTAGGCCCTGGCAGAGTTGAACTGCCGACCTCTACATTATCAGTGTAGCGCTCTAACCAACTGAGCTAAGAGCCTGTATAATAAAGAAAGATTAGTACAAAGGACCTCGAACCCTTGCACGAGCGCGCCGTTCGCTGTCAGGACAGACTCCAAAAAGGAGGTGTTCCAGCCACACCTTCCGGTACGGCTACCTTGTTACGACTTAGCCCCAGTTACCACTTTCGCCCTAGG
>ONPI01000005.1 GCA_900319685.1 uncultured Bacteroidales bacterium | reverse complement strand
TGAGCTGAGGCCCGGGATGGACGGCCTGTATTACAGCCGGGGTGTAACGTATTTCCTTGCGCAGCAGTTCGACAAGGCGGTGGAGGATTTCGACCGGTATATCAAGAAAGAACCTAAAGACCCGTCTGCATACCTCAACAGGGGAGCGACATACTTGTTCCTCAATGACACGACCAAGGCTCTGTCCGATTACAACAAGGCTATCAAGCTGGACCGGTTCGATCCGGAGGGATATATCCGGCGTGGCAGGGTCTATTCGACTACAACAGGGCGATGGCTGACCTGAACAGGGTCCTGAGGGACGAGCCGGGGAATGCCTTGACTTTGTACAACCGAAGCTTGATTTCCGCCCAGGTCGGCAATTTCGAAGATGCCCTTGCCGATATGGACCGAGTCATCAACATCAATCCGGAGAATGTCCTCGCATATTACAACAGGGCTTCATACTTTGTCCAGATGGGGCGGTGGCTGGATGCGCTCGATGACTATGACAAGGCCATTGAACTGTATCCGGACTTTGCCAAGGCTTACCTGAACAGATCCTACGTGAAGATCATGCTGGGGCGTACCAGGTCTTCGAAGCAGGATTATGACACTGCTCAGAAGAAGGTCAGGGAGTACCGGGCGAAGAATGCGGCCGATGCGGGCTCCTTTGCCGACACGACCAAGAAATACAGCTCCCTGATAGCCCTGGATGCGGATTTCGCCAAGAAGGATTTCGACAACGAGCTGCTCCAGAACAGGGACATAAACATCCGCCTGAAACCGCTGTACAAGTTCAGCCTGTCCACGGAGCGAGAGAACCGCAACTATGCCCTGCAGCACAGGTACGAGAATCCTTTGATCGACAAGTTCATATCTGATTCTCCGATCACTATGGCGGTTTCCAATTCTGATTCCCTTGCCAAACCTGTATTCGAGCACGGGATAGATGCATCGCTCTATGGTGATTCCTACCTTGCAGCAGGGGATCCGAAGTCCCTCACGGATGCCGACAGGTCCTTTATCCGAGGCTTATACAGCGTACAGTCCAAGCAGTTCGCACAGGCACTCAATCATTTCGACGATGCGGTTAACGCCTCCGCCCAGGGTCGGTATTCCGAGTATTACAAGGCATTCTACCATATCAACAGGGGAGTGCTGCGGGCGGAGATGATAGATTTCATCTCTTCGATCGAGAACAACGTGCAGACCCTTACCATGGATGACAAGGGCACAACCAGGGCCCGTGTAAGGGACCAGGTGAGCCGGACGTACGATTATTCCGAGGCTATCGACGACATGCTCGCCGCAGACAAGCTGCTGCCTGGTATCCCTTACGTATATTTCAACCTGGGCAACCTGTACTGTCTCTCTTCCAAGTTCGTGGAATCCGTTGACAGCTATACCAAGGCCATAAGCGTGTTCCCTTATATGGGAGATGCATATTATAACCGAGGACTTGTGCTCATCTACCTGAAAGACAAGGAGAAAGGCTGCATTGACCTTTCCAGGGCGGGTGAACTTGGAGTCGCTGATGCCTACAGTGTGATATCCAAATACTGCGAAGAGGAGAAGAAGTGATGTTGAGGTTCCTCAGTCTGTCAAGCGGAAGTTGCGGAAACTGTTATTTCCTGTCCGACGGGAAGGCGGGCCTGCTGATCGATGCCGGAGTCAGCGTCCGCCGCCTCAAGAGGATACTGTTGGAGCATAACCTCGGTCTTGATTCTTTCCAGGCTATCCTGGTCACCCATGACCATCTGGACCACATCCGCCATCTTGGCTCCTATTGCAAGCATCTGAGGAAACCGGTCTATACCACCGGTGACTTGCGGATCGCCCTTCTGAACCATACATTTACGATGGATTATATAGGCGGTTGCTGCATCGACCTGCCGGAAGGAAGTGCTTACAGGATTCCTCTGGGTGAGGATATTCCTGAAGATGGTTGCCCGTCGGTCAGGTATTTCGTAGTTCCCCACGATGCCACCCAGACCGTGGGATATTTCATCGAATGGGGAGGACACCGGTTTTTCCTGATGACGGATGCCGGCCGTGTTACAGACGAGGCCCTTTCATTTGCATGCAAGGCAGATTCCGTGGTGATCGAGTCCAATTATGACCCGGGCATGCTGATCGGCGGACCATACACCCACGAACTGAAGATGCGGATCTGCCAGGGGTACGGCCACCTCAGCAATGATGAATGCGCCTCGGCCATAACGATGTTCTGGCATCCGGGACTGAAGAATATATTCCTTTGCCATCTCAGCGAGAACAACAATACTCCCGACCTTGCGTTTGCCGCTGCTGCAGATGCCCTCAAGTCCATTCCCGTGGGCAACGGCGTGACAGCCAAGGATCTTACTTACCTCCAGGCCCTGCCTCGCAGCAGGCCTTCAGCCTTGTTCGATCTTTAATTCCATTCCCAGCAATATGAAATCACGATTCTTCGCGGCCGTATTCGTCCTGGCTGCCATCCTTCCACAATACAGGGCATTTTCTGCGGGCAAGACCCTGCGTCTCGACTATATCTTCAGCGGAACGGCTGCTGAACAGGAGATATCGCTTGCAGGGCTCTGTTCCATCGATGGTTGGGCAGGGAGGAGGAATAACCTGGACAGTGTTCCTCTCAAGGGAAACGGGCAGGTGGAGGTTCGTACGAAATCGCCCGGTTCGGAGGTGTACGACAAGGTAGAGTACATGATGTCGTTCTCGACGTTGTTCCAGGAATGGCAGGCAACAGAAGAAGCCACGAAGGTAAGGAGGTCTTTCGAGAACGTATTCCTCGTTCCCATGCCATCCAGGAAAGCCCAGGTGACCGTGAGCCTCTTCGATTTCTTCGGCAAGGTCTCGTGCTGCTTCGTCCATGAAGTGGATCCTTCCGACATACTTATCCGCCCTGTCGGGAATACCCCGCCTCCTCACGAATGGATATGGAAGGGAGGGGAGAGCCTTGACGGCGATGTCCGGGAGGATGAGAGGATCGACATTGCGATCGTGGCTGAGGGATATACGGCCTCCGAGATGGATTCGTTCATGGACGATGCCCGAACCGCGATGGAGAGTTTGTTCGCTCATGAGCCTTTCGGTTCAAGGAAGGATTGTTTCAACATCGTCTGCGTCCAGGCCCCTTCAATTGACAGCGGAGTCAGCGTTCCCCGTGAGGGGATATGGAAGGAAACTGCCGTAGGATCACATTTCGACACCTTCTATTCAGACCGATACCTTACTACCCTCAACCTGTTCAGACTGCACGACCTCCTTGCCGGGATTCCGTATGAGCATATCATCATCCTTGCGAATACCGATACATACGGTGGCGGCGGGATATACAATTCATATACCCTCACCACAGCTCATCACAGTGGCTTCAAGCCGGTCGTGGTCCATGAATTCGGGCATAGTTTCGCAGGACTTGCGGACGAGTACTACTATGACGACCAGTTCAGCCAGTACTACAATCCTGAGACGGAACCATGGGAGAAGAATATCACCACATTGGTTGGATTCGGCTCGAAATGGCAGGACATGGTGGGGAAGACTTACCCGGTGGATCCGGCTGTTGTCGACTGGAAGGGTAAGGACGGAAAAGCCGCCCGCGAGGTTGAGATTGGTATCCTCGAAGGCGGCGGCTATATGTCCAAGGGTGTCTGGAGGGGTGCCCTGGATTGCCGGATGAAAACCAATTCATATCCGGCCTTCTGTCCGGTATGCCGGAGGGCTATCGACCAGATGATCGATTTCTATACACGTTAGCTGAAGTCTGTTCCGTTCAATACAGTTTGGAACTGACAATGGTGCTGACGAAGTTCATGCTTACGGTAGGCTCGAAGCGTGCGACGACGTTTCCGTTGCGGTCCACCAGGAATTTGGTGAAATTCCACTTTATGTCGCTCTTGCCGGCATAGTCCGGATCCTGTTTCTTGAGCATTTCATCCATGAACTGTGCCTTGTCCCCGTTCCCGAAGCCCTTGAAGCCTTGCTTGGCTTTCAGGAACTTGAAAAGAGGACTCTCATCCTCACCGTTTACATCCACCTTATCGAACTGGGTGAAGGTAGTGTTGTACTTGCCGGTGCAGAACTCGTGGATGCTCTGTATGCTGCCAGGTGCCTGCTCTCCGAACTGGTTGCAAGGGAAGTCCAGGATCTCCAGCCCCTTGTCCTTGAACTTGTCGTACATTTTCTGCAAGTCCTCGTACTGTGGGGTGAACCCGCATCTCGTAGCGGTATTGACGATTAGGAGTACCTTGCCCTTGTACTGGGAAAGGGAGACGTCGTTCCCTTCCATATCCTTGACTTTGAAGTCATAGATGCTCTGGGCACTGAGAGATGCTGCCAGGCAGAGTGAGGCTGCCAATGCAGCTATGGTCCTGATGAGTTTCATATCTTATTGTTTTATTTGTTGTTATTCAAATTTGAGTCCAAAAGGCGCCTCAATCCGGAACATATACGGTTCAGGGCTTCCTGAAGCCGGGCCCGAGGGCAGGCGAGGTTGATCCTCATGAACCCGTCCAGTCCGTACATCGCGCCTCCGTTTATCCACACCTTGTCCTTGAGGATGAGCTCTTTCTCAATATCCAATGCCTTCATACCGACTGCCCGTACGTCGATCCATGCGAGATATGTCCCTTCAAGCTTGCTGACCGGAATCTCCGGAAGCGCCTTCGCGAACGTGTCCACAAGCAAGTCATAATTGCCCTTCAGGTAGGTGCACAACTCTTTCAGCCACGGCTCACCTTCGTTGTATGCAGCCTGCAGTGCAAGGACACCGAAAGGGTTGAGGTCACAGTGTTCCCATACATTTATGACCTTGTCTATCAACTTCTTCCACTGAGGGTTGCTGGTGATGATGTTGGATATCCCGAGTCCTGCGATGTTGAACGACTTGCTCGGGGAATTCATGGTGACCGTATTGTCCTGGTCGATGGTGGCCATCGGTGTAAAGTGGTAACCAGGCATTTCAAGTTCGCAGTGGATCTCGTCGCTGATTACTATCACATCGTGCCTGCGGCATATGTCTGCGACCTTTTCAAGGTCTTCCTTGGGCCATACGCGGCCGCACGGATTGTGGGGGTTGCAGAACAGCAGAACCTTTGCCATCGGGTCGGCCGCCTTCTTTTCCAGGTCGTCGAAATCGATGTACCATGTGGCCTGGTCTCCTTCGGTGTCGTAGATGAGCTTGTTGACGGACAACTCGCAGCCGCAGTTGCGGGCTGTGGAGAAGAAGCAGTTGTATGCCGGACTCTGGATGATCATCTTCGGAAGCTCGCCTGCAGGACCGCGTCCGAGGTCTTCCCGTTCAACAGCCTCGCCATCCGGACCGATCATGAACCTGGTAAGTGCGGTAACGACGATCGACATCCCGGGAACGATACCGTCCACTGGGATATACCAGTCTTTTTCAGTGTGCCAGCCACGCCTGCGCTCCCACCAGTCTATGGCGGACCGGTAGTAACTGTCAGGAATATGCGTGTAGCCGAATACTCCGTGGGCGACCCGTTCCTCAAGTACCTTGCGGATCGGAGGTGCGGCCTTGAAATCCATGTCGGCTACCCAAAGCGGAATCACATCCTCGCCGACAGGCCCGGCAGGGCTTTCGGCATCCCACTTCACGCAGTTGGTCCCGCGTCTGTCCAGAATCTCGTCAAAGTCGTATTTCCCCATATCAGCTGCATAAATGTTTTATCTTTGCTAATATAGCACAAAACTTGTTATATTTGTTACCGTTGTATTTGTTTTGATTCGAAAAATGATTGATATGAAACGCTTTCTGCTTTTGCCGTTCGTCTCGGTACTGCTTCTCGCCGGTTGCGCGGGTTCGAAGAATGCCGCATCCGTATCCGGAAATGAAACGGTATTTGACGGATATACCCACCAGCCAAAGGAATCCAACACCACATCCATTTCCACCATCGAGAATGGGAAGAGGAATAAAAGGAACTATGAGACCATCTACGACATGCTGATCGGTGAAGTCGCCGGGGTGCGTGTAGATATGACTGGAAACAATTCGGCCAACATTTATATCCGGGGCAAGAACTCCATCAGCGGCAGCTCCCAGCCTCTCTTCATAGTCGATGGCAGCGAGGTTTCGGATATTTCCTATCTGAACCCGAACGACGTGGACAGGATCGATGTCCTTAAGGATGCGTCAGCTGCGATTTATGGTGTCCGCGGTGCCAACGGAGTGATCGTGATCACCACGAAGCGCGGCAGGTAGCCTTTTCCCTATTTGTATATAACCGTCATCACGGTGATGTCGTCGTTCTGTTCGATGTCACCGGTGTATTCTTTGACTGCATCCAGGAGTGAACCTGCCAGTCCTTCGGCAGAGCATCCGAGGGCCGAGGATGATGCCCATCCGATCAGCCTGTCGGAACCGAACAGCTCCAGCGAGTCGTTCTCGGCCTCGGTCACACCGTCAGTATAAAGGACGATCCTGGTCCCCTTGGCAAGGTGTATCTGCTGGCTCTCGTATCTGTATCCGGACACCAGTCCGGCAGCGAGGTTCGGCTTCTCCTCAAGGAAACGGGCCTTGCCGTCCGGCTCGATGATTACCACAGGATTGTGCCCGGCATTGCAGAATTGCATCACTCCTGTCTCCAGGTCCAGGCATGCCAGGAACAAGGTGACGAACATGTTCATCGGATTGTTCTCGGACAGGGCGTTGTTGATCTTGGCTACGGCATGGTCCATATCGACGAGCCCGGTTCCGAAGCGGAACGCGCTTTTCGTAAGTGCCATGTACAGAGCTGCCGAGATTCCCTTTCCGGAGACATCCCCGACAGCGAAATAAACCTTTCCGTTCTTGACGCTGAAGTCATAGAGGTCGCCGCCGACTACCCTGGCCGGAATGATCCTGGCGAAGATATCGAGCTTGTCGTCATTCGGGAAGTCGTGCTGCAGCATGGCCTCCTGGATCTTGCTCGCGATGACCAGCTCATTTGAATATCTTTCGTTGGCAGCAGTGGATACCTTCAAGTTCTCGATATAGTCCTTCAGGGATACCTGCATGTTGTCGAATGCGTCCCTCAGCTTCTTGATCTCATCCTCCCGGACTACTTCCGGGAGTTTCGTGTCAAAGTTCCCCTCAGCGATCTCCAAAGCTGATTCAGTAACTTTCCTGAGCGGTTTCAGCAACCTCTTTATTACGTACCAGCACACCAGTCCCATCAGCAATATGGCAAGCAGGCTGACAGGGATGACAATGTTCCGTATCTTGACAGTCGAAGCTGTGATTTCCTTGAAATAATAGAACACGCAGATGGACCATCCGTTCGATAAAGTCCCGTAGCTGACCATGACGCGCTCAGCGTCCTGCTTGCCGAGAATCATGGTCCCGCTCTCCCTGTTGACAAGAGCCTTGGTGAGGTCATGGAAACCCGGGTCTTTGACCTTATCGGCCACATCGAAGATGGTGATCATGTCATCCTCGCTTCCCTTCGAATGATCGGCAGCCACAATGGTACCGTCCTTCGTCGTAAGGATAATCCTGGATTCGTTGCCAAGTTGAAGGGAGTCGATGATCACGCTCATCAGGCTGATCTCAAGGTCCGCCGTCACGACACCGAGCGGCTTTCCGTCGAAGCCTGTGATCGGATAGCTGTAGGTGGTCATCAGTTTCTCGCCGCCGTCAGTATCGAAATAAGGGTCGCTCCACTGAGCCTCCTGTGTGTAGAACGGGAGGAACCAATCCCTCTCGAAGTAGTTGTAGTCGTCACTTCCGAGCTGTTTCGAATTGATCCCGGAGTCAGAGCGCCAGGAATACGGACAGAAATACTTCCTTCCCCTCAGCAGCGTATCTCCGATTGCAATGGCCGATCCGGTGATGACGGGAGTCTCTTCCACGAACCTCTTAGTGATCATGTAAAGTCTTCTGTCGTCGGTGATGCTCTCCCGGGCTACCCAAGCGACAGCCGACGTATTCGCCTCCGTACTCTTGAGTACCTGTTCAATCCTTGCTGAAGTGATTTCCAGCATGTTCCTCGCAGACTTGTTCGCTTCATCCATAAGGACACGGTCCGTGACACGTGCGATCAGGAGGGTGCTGATTATGTACATCAATGAGACCGACAGGGCTACATAAACTGCTACCCTGGTAGCCAGTGACAGGCCTTTCCCTTCCTTCATGAGAGCAGTATTCTGTTGATGTATTCCCTATGTTCTTCAGGAAGATCCGCGAGTGTGCTGAAATATACCATGTAGATGGCTGAGAGTGGCTTGAGAGTCTCCTCCACTTTCTCCAGGCTTTTGGTGTTGCCGAAATATTCCCTGACGAACACTTCCCAGAAACGGGCGATTTCCTCTTGGCTTGCGTGGAAATTCGTAATGTTGAATTCTTTAGTATTGTTCCTGGCGATGTGGTACAGCATGGCCAGGTCGAAGACCGGATTGCCGTACCTGAAGTCGGCCATGTCGATCCAGTAGTCGGAGGTCCCATCGGTTATGATGTTGCCGAAGTGCAAATCCCCGTGCAGGCAGGTCTGTGCCGAAGGTATCGAATTGACATATTCGTGCATCCGCTTCTTCTCTTCATCCGTGAAGTACTTGTTGATGGTTATCTTCTGGTTGAAGAAATCCTTGACGTTGCCGAATACGGTAGTGTCGCAAGGGGTGGAGTGGAGCTTCCTGGCTGCTTTGGCGAAGCGGATGGCGAACTCTTCTATCCTTTCCGGCTCTTCAGCTATCGAGCGTGCGAATGATTTCTTGGGACTTATGAGTTGGAATTCGACACCTATCCGTTTCCCGTCCGTGACGATCCTGCCGACGTCCGGTGCCACATAGTCGTCCATGTCGATGAGGCAAGGCCTCTCTTCGGATTCCGCTGTATCGAAGACCTGGTTGATAAGAGATACGAATTCCTTGTATGCCTCGGTGTCAGCGAGAGGGGAGAGGCAGCGCGCAAGGGCACGGAACCTCCATTCATGCTCGGATTTGTCCTTGACGTGGAACAGGTTCCAGATGGTATCTCCCAAGGTGGCATAGTCCCTGGCTATCGCCCTCATGTTCGACAGCTTGTCTGATAGAGCTACTATCTTGGCATCCAGAGGGGCGGCTTCCAGACGTTTGAGGGAGTCCTGCTTCCGGGCGTGCCAGCTTTCTTCGTTGGTCTTGCCTTTGATCTGTACGTCGCTCTCGGATTCCACCAACGAAGCGACCCGCTCACCGAAATCCTCACGGATCATCTGGATAGTCGCAGGCGTATCCTCCACGGTGTCGTGCAGGATGGCTGCAGCCAGGATTTCCTGGTCATCCGTAATCGTGGACGCTATTTCGGCGGCTTCCATGGGATGGATTATGTACGGGAAGCCCTTTCCTCTCCTTTCCGTTCCCTGATGGGCCTTGACTGCGAATATGACGGCCTTGTCGAAAAGGCTCGTGTCTAGATGATTGTTTGCCATCGTCAGTTGATATTGAGTTTCTGCAGCTGGGACAGGATCCTTTCTGCCGTCATGCTGTTGTTGGATGATTCGCCGTACAGTTCGTCAAGGATCCATTTAATGTCCAACAATCCCGCACCTTTGGCCTTAGCGCAGACCAGGCACAGGTTCTGTACTGCTACGGTGGATGATATGATGTCAAGGTCCGTCCCGCCGATCTGGAATACCGCGAGCCGGAATGCATCGTCGGAATATTCTTTGCGCATGGCTTCGATATCTCCGAGGTTCTTGCATCCGAGCGACATGAAGACTTTCAGGAACGGCATCATGTTGGCTTTCACTATCTCGGCCTGGTTGATCGCGGCGATCCTTTCATTAAGCTTCTGGAATGGTTCCAGGTTGAGATAGCTCTTGAATGTGTCGCCGTTGAGAGGGACCTCTGCGAAGTTGCCGCTTGCTACAAGGCTCTGCACCTTTCGGCGGTAGTCGGTGATATCCTTCCTGATCATGGAAATTTCATCGTCTGCGAGCTCCAGCAAGCCCGCCAGCCTGTTCAAGCTCCTGATGTACTGCTTTGGAATCTCCACCCCGGTCTTGTAGCCGGTGTCGTGGTAGAGATTGGCCCAGGAGTGCTGAAGGATGGAGCGCATCTGGACTTCGAAACGGATCCGGTTGATTTCGGGATGCTCCGGATCATGGTACATGCTTTCCGGAATACTGCATATGTAATGGAGGGACATGTACCCGAAACTGTCGAGGTCGTGCATCTTGCGCTTGTCGACGCTGTTGTCCCAGTCGATCTCGAAGAGATTCTCCACGAGGGCGGCGACCTTGTCTACTTCGTCGTTGTAGAAGGTGATGATACGTGCTCCGAATATGTCGGTCAGGTCATCGAGGTTGCGGTATTTGCTGCCCTTGAGCTCGAGTTTCCCGGCAAGGCTGTCCTGAGTCTTGATCCTAGACTCGTAGGCGGCGATGATGATACCGTTGTCGTCCAGGCGTTTTTTGATTACGCCCGAGACCACTTCCTTTATCTTTTCGTATACGGGAATCCTGGCGCAGTAGTCTTCCAGGATCATGGTGCTGTGGAGGTCAAGTCCGTAACTGGTTGGAGAATCTGGCATATCCTATGCTTTTATCATACAAATTTACAAATATTTGCTAATTTTGCATCATATGACAACACGAATAGTCCCAATAGCCGGCAAAACGGCAGAAATCATCGAAACGGTCATGTCGAGTCCCGACGTTCCGCAGGACGAAACCCTCCGGTTCAAGATCAGGCTTTCCGTAGAGGAAATAGCTGAAAACATCGTGAACTACGCATACAACAACGGGAACGGTTTCGTGGAAATCACGACGACTCTCGATGAAGCGGGTATGCTTACCATCTCATTCAAGGATGCCGGTGTGCCGTTCAACCCACTCGAAAAAGAGGATCCGGACATCACCCTCAGCCTGGACGAGCGCCCGGTGGGCGGATTGGGAATATTCATATGCAAGAAGATGATGGATTCCGTCAGCTATGTCTTCGAAGATGGCTGCAACAACTTTACAATGAAAATCAATACTCGGAAATAGAGATGGAAGTGATCATAAAACAAGAGGACGGCAAGACCTATGTTAAACTTTCAGGTCGTCTTGACACTACGAACGCAAGCGCGTTCCAGACTGACATCGAGCCGCTTTTCGCGCTTGAGGACCCGGACATCGAGCTTGATTGTGCGGATATGGAATATACTTCCAGCCAGGGGCTCAGGGCTTTCCTGATGCTCCAGAAGAGTGTCACTTCACATGGCGGCAAGCTTGTGATGACGAATATGAAACCTCAGGTGAGGGAAGTGTTCGATATCACCGGATTCTCGACCATCATCAACATCAAGTAGCCTACATCGTCAGCTGATTCAGGGTATTCTCCTCGATAGCCTGGGTCTTTCCCATCAGACTGGTAAGCATCAGCATGTTCGCCGCGACGTCAGCAACTTCGCGGTCGGTGGTTCCATTGAGTACGTACCAGTTTCTGTCGCTGTCATCGATGCTCTCGACGAAGTCGATGTTGTGGTAACGTTCCTGGATGCTGTCGCGGAACACGTCGGTGTACATCTGGCATAGATTGGCAACTTCGACGTCCAGGTTCTCCTTGACACTCTTTTCCTGTTCTTCGCAGTAGGTTTTCTTCAGGTCGTTGAAGGCCTTGTCGTGCTTGATGTCAGTCTTGTCTCCGTCCACCTGGAGTATCTCGCAACGCTCGATGTCTCCATGGTCGGTCTCAAGCTCGCTGCTGATGTCGTGCAGTTTCGTGAACTTGACGCCCGAGAACAGGAGTCTGCTGCCGTCCATGCTGTACTTGATCTTGGCAAAATCGATTCCGATCGCTACTTTGTAATAGAACTTGTGGATGTACAGGATCTTCTTCTCGCCGCTCTCCCCGATGAATACCGTCCACCAGTTCAGTTCAGGCAGGCGGTATCTCTCAGGATCGAGTTTCTCCAGGAAATCCTCCTTGACGACATATCCTTTTTTGGCAAACTCCATCTGCTCGAGCTTGAAGGTGTAATTGATGGCAGTGGGGATGCTCTCCGTCTGCTCCCGGGTGTCCAGCTGCGAAGTCAGTTCCTGGTTCTCGATCTCAAGCCTGGAAACTTTGGACTCCAGGGCTTTCTGCTCTTCGATCCTGGCCGCGAGTTCCTTCTGCTTCGCTTCCAGTTCCGAATCCATCAGCTTGCTCACCGGCCTGAAAGCCAACACGGTCAGCAGAACCGTTATGACGTTGGACAGGACGATTGCAATCGGATGCAACAGTCCCGGGAAGAAAATGAATACGGCTATGTGTTAAGTCTTTCTGTCTTGCGATGGTGCGATTATGCAAAATTGATGCTCAACGGCTCACGACAGCTTGAGGTCTCCTTCCTTGATCCAGCCGATCTTCCTTTCGATTTCGCCGAAAATGAAGCAGATAGCCGCCGGGAGTATCACACAGACCAAGCCCAGCCCGATCCAGTCGATAGCTGCCGGAACCATCGCAGCCGCGCCGTTTGCAAGTGCCGCTGCTGAAGGCTCGACCCAGCCGGTCCATACACCGATCGGTCCGCAAAGGCCGCAGGTCCCCATACCCGAGTTGATGGCCGCTCCGTTCATCTGAAGGTGGAATATGCAGGTTGCTATCGGCCCGGTTATCACGCTTGTGAGAATCGGCGCTATCCATATCTTCGGATTATGGATGATGTTGCCCATCTGCAGCATGCTCGTTCCGAGTCCCTGGCTGACGATTCCGCCCCATCGGTTTTCGCGGAAACTCATTACCGCGAAGCCAACCATCTGGGCACAACATCCGGCTACGGCTGCTCCTCCGGCAAGTCCGGTGAGAGACAATGCGGCACAGATCGCGGCGGAAGAAATCGGGAGGGTGAGCGCTATTCCGACGATGGCGGCCACTATCATCCCCATGATGAACGGCTGCTGCTCGGTGGCCCACATTATAAGGTTGCCGATCCACGATGCTGCGGAGCCTATCGGTGCAGCTATCAGCCATGCTGCGCCGATGCCGGCAAGTATGGTTACGATCGGTGTGACCAGGATGTCAATCTTGGTTTCCTTGCTAACCATCTTGCCTATCTCCGCAGCGATGATCGCCACGAAAAACACTGCAAGCGGACCTCCGGCACCTCCCAGTGCATTTGTAGCGTAACCTACTGGAACCAGTGAGAACAACACCATCCCCGGTGCATTCAATGCTGCGCCGATCGCAACTGCCATCGCTGGGCCGACCATTGCCGAAGCGAGGCTCCCTATGGTGTAGCCTTTGCCCGCGATCGTCACGACGGAGGCGGTGAGGAAGCCGATGTTGAACTGGGTCCCGAGGGTATTGAGTATCGTCCCGACCAGCAGGGTGCAGAACAGACCCTGCGCCATAGCCGACATCGCATCGATCCCGTATCTCTTCAGGGAAACGACGATGTCCTTCCTCTTCAGGAAATCGCTGAACCTGCCCATCGCCAGGCTATTTGAATACAGGCATGGAATGACCTCTCCATTCCTCCGGAATCTTGAGGCCGAGAGCCTCAGCCAGGGTGGCGGAAAGATCATACTGCATCATGAATCCCATTTCGCCTTTCTTCGCCACATTCTTGCCGAATATCACGAAAGGAGTTTCCATCTCTTCCAGGGTGAATCCTCCGTGACCCTTGCCCTTTCCGCCGTGGTCTGAACCGATCACTATGATGCTCTTCTCGAATAATCCTTCATCCTTGAGCGCCTGGATTATGATTGCTATGGCCTCATCGGTCTCTTTCAGGCACTTCTGGTATTCTTCGGATTCCCATCCGTATTTGTGCCCGACCTCATCCACATCTCCGATGTAGAAGGTGAAGAAGCTCGGACGCATTTCCTTGATGCACTTCACAGCCCTGTTGCGGGTATATTTCTCCAGGGTATATCCTCCTCCCTTGTCGTGATATCCGGAATCATACAGGTGGTAGTCCATCGAGAGGGTATCCACGACAGGACCTATTCCGTCCCAGTTGTATATGCAGGCTGATTTCCTGTCCGGCCTCTGGTCGCTGAGGAGGGTATATACCGTTACCGGCATCCCATGACCGCCCAGGGCATAAGCCTCGATGTCAGGTTTTGATGAATTCCATTTGTAGTATCCATGCATCTCGGTAGGTACTCCCATGAATATGGTAGCCCAGTTTATCGCCGATGCCGACGGCATGGCGGCGCGTTTGTGGAAGGTATAGCATCCGTTCTCCATGAGATACTTGACGGTCGGCATGTTGTCGACCTTGTCCTTGAACGACTGGGTAGCCCATCCGTCGATTGCGATGAACACCACATACTCAGCCTTCGGTTTCGGCCTTTTGGCTTCCGACTGGAACGGGAACGCCAGGGCTGCGATGATGATAGCCAGGAAGAATCTTTTCATAACAATGGAATAATGCGGTTGGTTTCTCAAATATACGCAACTTTTCAATTAGTTGAATATTTTGCTTAAATTTGCATGTTTATAAAGAATCAAATCTTATACGGTTCAAATATGATTTACACTAAAGAAGTGCAGCAGATGTGCTGCGTTGCTAAAGGCGCCAATCACGCCAATGCACCTATCCCTGAGGAAGGGAAGTGGGTGCACGCAAAAGAAATCAAGGACATCTCCGGCCTGACCCACGGTATCGGCTGGTGTGCTCCTCAGCAGGGTGCCTGCAAGCTTACCCTGAATGTCAAGGACGGTATCATCGAAGAGGCTCTTGTGGAGACTATCGGTTGCTCCGGTATGACCCATTCCGCAGCTATGGCTTCAGAAATCCTTCCTGGCAAGACCCTTCTTGAGGCTCTCAACACCGACCTCGTGTGCGACGCCATAAATACGGCAATGCGCGAGCTCTTCCTCCAGATCGTGTACGGACGTACACAGTCTGCTTTCTCCGAGGGCGGCCTTGCAATCGGTGGTTCCCTCGAGGACCTTGGCAAGAATCTCCGCAGCCAGATCGGAACTATGTTCGGAACGAAGCTCAAGGGTTCCCGTTACCTTGAAATGACGGAAGGCTATTGCACCAGGATGGCTCTCGATGCCGACAATGAAGTGATCGGCTACGAGTTCGTCAACCTCGGCAAGCTTATGGATGCTCTCAAGGCCGGCGCAACAGGTCCTGAGGCTATCGAGAAGGCGAAAGGCACCTACGGCCGTTTCGCAGATGCAGTCAAGTACATTGATCCACGTAAAGAGTAAGAGACTATGGCACTGTTTGAAAGTTATGAGCGTCGCATCGATAAGATCGAAGCAGCTCTTGCAAAATACGGTATTTCCGGTATCGATGAGGCCAAGGCCATCTGCGATGAGAAGGGAATCAATCCATACAAGATGTGCGAAGATACGCAGAAGATCTGCTTCGAGAATGCGAAGTGGGCTTATGTGGTAGGAGCAGCCATCGCCATCAAGAAGGGCGTAAAGACTGCCGCCGAGGCCGCCGAGGCAATCGGCGAAGGCCTTCAGGCTTTCTGTATCCCTGGTTCAGTGGCCGACGACCGCAAGGTAGGTCTCGGTCACGGAAATCTTGCCGCCCGTCTTCTCAGTGAGGAGACCGAGTGCTTCGCCTTCCTCGCAGGTCACGAGTCCTACGCTGCAGCAGAAGGTGCCATCAAGATTGCCGAGATGGCAAACCGCGTACGCGTCAAGCCGCTTCGCGTCATCCTCAACGGTCTCGGTAAGGACGCTGCTAAGATTATCTCCAGGATCAACGGATTCACCTATGTCCAGACAGACTTCGATTACGGCACAGGTGAGCTCAAAATCGTAAGCGAGACCAAGTATTCAGAGGGTGTCCGCGGTGGTGTCCGCTGCTACGGTGCCAACGATGTACGTGAAGGCGTCGCCATTATGTGGAAGGAGAACGTGGATATTTCCATCACCGGAAACTCCACCAACCCTACCCGTTTCCAGCACCCTGTTGCAGGAACCTACAAGAAGGAGCGCGTCCTTGCCGGCAAGAAGTATTTCTCGGTCGCATCCGGCGGTGGTACCGGCCGTACCCTCCATCCTGACAACATGGCTGCCGGTCCTGCATCCTACGGTATGACCGATACCCTCGGCCGCATGCACTCCGATGCTCAGTTCGCCGGTTCTTCATCAGTCCCGGCCCACGTAGAGATGATGGGCTTCCTCGGAATGGGCAACAACCCTATGGTCGGAGCAACCGTAGCAGTCGCAGTCGCAGTAGCGCAGGCTCTCTAAAAGAGCGGTCCCATATACAATCAAGAGGATGGCTGAAAGTCTCAGGACTTGAGGTCATCCTCTTTTTTTGCATTATCGCCTCCGTGCGCAGGCTGTCTCCTCCGAGGCCCGTGGCCGCCCGTGGCCACGTGAACGGGAGGGGCCCGCAAGCGTAGCGCAGTGGGAGGGATGAGCGCAGCGAAGGCTACCGGAGGAGACAGCCTGTCGCACGGAGGTGTCTACAGAAATATAGCGAAAGGAGGTGACCGATAGTCCAGGACGTCTATTCCGTCAACTTGACTTTGACATCCCTGAGAGCGGTGGACTTTGACATCTCACTTGGATTCGTTCCTTCGATGCCCTGCGGTATCGGAGATCCGATCAGGGCGAAGAGCTGGCGCCAGTATAGCGGGAATTCTCCGTCGGCATCCTTGAAATTCATAGGAGCCGATTCGAATACATATGAGCCGTCCTTACCGATGTAGCTGTCCCGGACGAGCTCGCTGCAGTACATGGAGTCGTTCTCCGGCAGGAAATGGACATCGTACGGCTGCCCGATGAATTTCTTGGCATTCTCGACGTAAGCTGAAGCCTCCTTGTCGTCCTTGAGCCTCTTGATTATGAACTCGGGATATGACCCGTCCTTGAGCGTGAAGTCCGTCAGGAAGGTGTCCAAAGGGTGACGGTCCACTCCGTGCCTGACCGTAGCATCTATGATCCAGGTACTGTCTCCTTCGACCTCGGCGATCGCCACGTGGATGAGGTTGAGCCCTTCTGCCTCTCCGGTGGATGATGCTATGGCTTCATCCATGGATCCGGATTCGATCGAATAGTCTGTCGGAATCCCTACGAATACAAGGTCTCCGGTATGTAGACTTTCCGTCTTTCCGTTCGATTCGCATGATGCTGTTGCGGCTATGAAGGCTGCTGCAGCGCATAGCCCCAGAATGATTCTTCCTGTCTTCATATTGCAAATATAACCATAATAATTCCTAAATTTGATGCGGAATAACCAAAACGGACCATATATGAGAATAAGGACTTTGATCGCAGTTTCGGCTGCATTGCTGGTTGCAGGGACCTTGGTTTCCTGCTCGAACAAAACCAAAGGAACTGAAGAACCCAAGGATGTGAATCTGCCTGTGAAGACACTTGTCGTCGTCGACGTGCAGAGAGATTTCTATGACCCTTCAGGTTCCCTCTATGTAACTGGAAGTGAAGTGCTTCCTGAGAAGATTGCAGCCTTGGCAGGGGAGTATGACGCAGTGGTGTTCACACTCGACTGGCATCCAGGCAACCATTGCTCATTCAAGGAAGAAGGCGGAATATGGCCTAAGCACTGTGTGCAGAACACTGTCGGCGCAGGCTTGCCGGACTGCTTCACTCCGATCCTGTCTGACCCGGGTAAATTCAGGATATTCCTGAAGGGAACGCAGCAAGACAAGGAGCAGTACGGGGCATTCGAGACTGCGGAAGAGATCGATCCTGTTATCCTCTCATGGTTCGAGAGCAGCGAGGAGATCGATGTCTGCGGAATCGCCGGTGACTACTGCGTGAAGGAGAGCACCAGCAATCTCTTGAATTTCGTTCCTGCTGAAAAAGTAACGATGCTGCTGGATTGCATCCGCAGCATCGATGACGGTACAGCCCTCAAGGACTTCGTTGAAGAGAAAGGCCTGAAGACTAGATGATATAGTCGCAGGCTACCCTCGATTCGCGGATCAGCTTGCAGTGCTCCGAGATTTTGACATGCTCGGGATGGATTTTGTAGGCTTCCAGGTCTTCGAGGCTGTCGAAAGTGGCAACCAGGCAGGCATCGTAATTGCCTGCCTTTATGTTTATGCCCACCTCACAGCTCTTGAGCTGCGGGACCTTGCCCATGAGTGACTCCAGGTGCTCTTTCATCCACAAGGCGTTTTCCGAGGCGGAATGTCCCTCCGCCTCGGCCTTGAGTTTCCACATCACGATATGCTTGATCATGGCTTATTTCCTTTTCTTCGAGTGCTTTCCGTGCCTGCTCTTCTTGCTCCTCCTGGACAGGATGACTCCTACGATCAGGGCTGCCAGGACAGCGAAGATGATCAGATAAGTGAGGATGCTGGCGTTGTTTCCCTTGACGCGGGACCACATCGATATCAGCATCTGGGAATCGTCGCCCCAGTCGTGCTCGAGTCCGCAGCGCTCGATGACGCTCTGGTCTGGGTACATGACCGGATTGATCCTGACGGAATCAGCCCCGGGACCGAAGAAATAGGTCAGGTTGATAGGATCGTAGGTGCTGTCGCGGAAATACTCCAGGATTTCAGGCGTGCCGCAGGAACTGACGTACCCGATCTCTTCCGCATTGCGGATTGCGTTCTCCGGTTTGCACATGAAGTTGATGAAATAGTTGGCGGCCTTCGTATTCTTGGCATATTTAGGGATTACCCAGCCGTCGAACCATACCGTTGCGCCCTCGTCAGGTACGATATAGTCGAGGTCAACTCCGACCAGCTTCGCCTCATCTATGGCCCAGCATGCGTCACCGCTCCAGTTCAGGCTGATCCAGCCTCTTTCCTGGGTCATCTGGTCCTTTCCGAAATCAGCTTCATAGCCAGCCACCTGGTCCTTTGTCTGGAGCAGGTATTGCTCTACAAGGTCCACGTTCTCCTGGGAAGGATTGGCAAGGAGCTCTTCGAGGGTTACCGTACCGGCTGCGAGTTCATCCTTCTTGAGGAATATGATGATCTGGCTGTAGATATCCCTGGCTGAGTCTTTCATGAAGATCTTGCCGGCATATTTGCTGTTTCTGAGCACATCCCATGTCCTGAGGTCTTCCGGATCCACATATTTGGTATTGTAGATGAATCCGGTCGTGCCCCACATGTAGCCGACCGCATATTCGCTGGCGTCCACGTCTCCGGTCTTGAGGTCCTTGAGGCAGTTGACGATGTATGGTGAAAGGCTGCCTTCGATGTAGTCCGGCGTATCTCCGAAGTTCCTGTCCAAAGGCTGGAGCAAGCCGTTCCGCAGCATCCTCTCGATGATATAGTCGGAAGGGCAGACGACGTCGTAGTCTTCCTTGCCCTTTTCAATCTTTGAAAGCATCGTCTCATTGATGTCGAACACCTGGTAGACGATCTTCACAGGTTCACCTGTCTGTTCCTCGTACCATTGTTCGAATTCACCGATGAGTGACTCGTCGATGTAATCGCTCCAGTTGTAGACCTTCAGGATATGATCCCTGTCGGAGGAGCATGCGGCGACCATCAGGGCCGCAGCAAGAATGCTGATAAGTTTTTTCATTATTTGACTGGAATAATAGTTTTCTGTCCTTCCTTGGTGCGTCCCTGCCTTACGTTGATAACTATGAGCAGGATGAGGATGATAGTGAATATCAAGGTCATCAGAGGCCTAAGCTCAGGTGTGAGGCCGCCCTTGCGCGCATCTGCATAAATATAGGTTGACAGGGTCTCCAGGCCGATCGTCCCCCTGGTGAAGAAGGTGACGGCGAAATCGTCCAGGGACATCGTGAAGGCCAGTATGAAACCGGAAACCATTCCGGACCTCAACTGTGGGACAAGCACTTTCCGGAGAGCCTGCGCAGGGGTGGCTCCCAAGTCCAGCGCAGCTTCGTATGTGTTCGGATTCATCTGTCCGAGCTTCGGCATCACGCTGAGAACCACATAAGGGGTGCAGAAAGTGATGTGTGCCAGGATGACGGTGAGATAACCCTGCGAGAAGTGCAGGAATACGAACAACAGGAACAGCGATACACCGGTTATGACGTCCGGATTGATCATCGGGATGTTGTTCAGGAACTGGATGGTGTTCTTCTTCCTGCCGCGGAGATTGAATATTCCTATGGCTGAAACCGTTCCGAGGATCGTCGAGACAGCTGCAGCGATCAACGCGATCACAAGGGTGTTCTTTATGGCTGCCATCAGGCTGGCGCCGCCGCCTACTCCTCCGGTGAAGATATTCTTGTACAGTTCGAGGGAGAATCCCGTCCAGTTGCCGAGAGTCTTGGCTTCCGTGAAGGCGAACACTGCGATGAAGATGATCGGGACGTAGAGCAGGATCAGCAGGATCCATATGTATGTCTTTGCAAGCAGCTTTTTCATCATACGGTCCCTCCTTCGACTGCATTTTCCTTGTCACCTCCGAGTAGGAGGGTCGTGAGTCCTATGATGAGGAGCATGATGAGCGACAGGGCCGCACCATAGTTCCACATCGATGAATTGATGTTCTCCTGGATGATGGTACCGAAGAGCTTGATCTTGTTGTTGGTCAGGAACTCGGAGATCGCAAAGGTACTGACCGTAGGCATGAATACCATCAGGATGCCGCTGGAGATGCCCGGCATGGACAGCGGCAAGGTGACCTTCCCGAACACCTGTACCGGAGTCGCTCCGAGGTCGGCCGCCGCTTCGGCGTATGAGTTGTCCATCTTGAGCAGCACGTTGTAGATCGGATAGATCATGAACGGAAGGTAGTCATAGACAAGGCCATATAGGAGCGTGCCCTTCCCGAGCGAGAAACCGAGTACGTTGAAGAGTTCGGCAGTGGCAAGTGTGCGCATGAGGGCGTTGATCCACATCGGAAGGATGAACAGGATGACGGTAACCGCCGACTTGTTCAGGTCCTTGTTCGCGAGGATATATGCTGCCGGATACCCGAGGAGGAGGCAGATCAGCGTGTTCTCGATGGCTACTTCGATGGATACAGCAAATGTATTCAGGGCATCTCCGTCTGTGAAGAACTTGGTTATGTTCTCCATGGTGAACCCACCGTCCTGTCCCTGGAACGCATAGACCACGATCAGGATCAGCGGCAGCAGGACGAAGATGACCAGGAATATGAAATAGGGGATAGCCCAGTTACTCCGTTTGCTCATTTCCTTCAGTTACGGTTATGTCCTCCGGAAGTATCTTGATACCGACAAGGTCACCCTTGTCCCAGATATCCTGGGTGTCAACATAGACGAATTCTCCGCTCTCGGTCTTGACCGTCAGGTGGTAATGGTCGCCTTTGTAGAGGATGAACCAGACCTCGCCGGATGTGGTACCTTCTTCTTCGTGGTCCATGAGGTCGATCTTGGAGAATGCGATGTGCGCCTTGGCCTCGCTGTCCTCCTTGAATCCGGCGATAGGCTTGCACTCGAATTCTTCGCCTAGCATCTCGATGTGTGTTTCATCGATGACGGTGCAGTCGAGCGTATTCTCGACCCGTTCCTTGCGCATGACCTGGATGTCGTCCGGACGGATTATCAAGCCGACCGTAGAACCTGTCTCGAAGGCATTGTAGTCCTGGATCTGGAGCTCGTTGCCGGAATCGGTATCGACGTACATTTCGTAATGTACACCCTTGAAGGTGCATGACTTGACGACTCCCGTGAACTGGGCGCCTTCGGTCTTGTTCATTATGTAGATGTCCTCCGGGCGGATGACGACGTCCACCGGAACGTTCTCTCCGAACCCTTCGTCCACGCAGTCGAAATCGTGTCCGATGAAGCTTACCCTGCGGTCCTTCAGCATCGTACCGTTGAGGATGTTGCTCTCTCCGATGAAGTCGGCGACGAATGAATTGACAGGCTCGTTGTAGATGTCAGTCGGAGTGCCGATCTGCTGGATCCTGCCCTCATTCATGACGACTATGGTGTCGCTCAGCGTCAAAGCTTCCGCCTGGTCGTGTGTAACGTAGATGAAGGTGATGCCCAGTTTCTGGTGCATCTCCTTCAGTTCTATCTGCATGTCCTGCCTCATCTTGAGGTCGAGGGCAGCCAGCGGTTCGTCCAGGAGGAGTACCTTCGGACGGTTCACTATTGAACGCGCGATCGCCACCCTCTGCTGCTGGCCGCCGGAGAGCGAGTTGACGTCACGGTCTTCATAGTCGCTCATGCTCACGAGCTTGAGAACCTTGCGTACGCGCACGTCGATCTCCTCTTTCGGTACGCCCTTCAGTTTCAGGCCGAATGCTATGTTGTCATAGACGTCAAGGTGAGGGAAGAGGGCATAACGCTGGAAGACTGTGTTCAGAGGCCTCTGGTGAGGTGGTATCTGCGCTACGTCCATGAATTCTGTCTTCCCGTTCTTGCCGTCCCATTCCATCATGATCTTGCCTTCATCAGGCTGGAGGAAACCGGCTATCATCCTGAGCAGAGTGGTCTTGCCGCATCCCGAAGGACCGAGGAGAGTTACGAATTCGCCTTTTCTGATATAAAGGCTGATGTCTTTGAGAACCTGCTGGTCGCCGAACGACTTCGAGAGATGCTCGATGTCGATGATGATGTTGTTATCTCGCATTATTTCCTGGGAAAGCTGAGGTAATAAATCGCTCCCACGGTAAGGGAAAGCATATCCATTCCGGTATTGTAGGCCGCGACGGCGTGGAGCCTGAGGTCCCTGCTGTCTTTCAGCGGGAACCAGTGAGCCGCTCCGCCGAAAGTGTAACTGTCGTATGCAGGCGAGTTTACGAATACCAAGTCGCCCTGACGCTCCTGGATGTCGGTGGAGGCGTGGTCGATGCCGCCCCTCAGGAGGAACTCCCAGTTGTCTGAAGGATTGTAGACCGCAGTCGCATAGGCTGATACTCCGTTACGCAGGATTGCATATTCATCCGATACCTTGTTTGAGGCATCGAGTACGAACGTGAAATCACCTGCTTCGATCGCGTGACCGAGGGTGACCAGCCAGTCGTAACCATCTCCGTTCCCGACCAGGTTGGTGCTGTAGAGCAGGCTGAGGGGACCGTAGCTGCCGCTGTACTGGAGTGAATATGTCATCAGGCCGTCTCCGAAAGGACGGACGCTGTAAGGAGAGCTTGTGAGCTGGAGGGAAATGCCCTGGGTCTCATCTTCGTTCATGAACCCGAATTTGCCGCCCCACTGATAGCAGGAGAAATTGTTCCAGAGAGAGGAGCAAAGGTCTGGGTGGACGTCGAAATCATACTGGTCGAACTCGAAGCCGCCCATAGATACCATGTCCTTTCCGGCGGTGACATAGAAATTGCCGAATGAATATGTGAGGTTAGCCCAGTCGCACCATGAAACGTCGTCGGAATGCCAGGTATTCTGGTACAGGGATTTCGGTTCGCTGCTGAGCCAATGGTTGCAGACGCTGAATGAAAGATTGTCGGTGATGTTGCCTTCGAAGAGGGAATAAAGGGAAGAATTGCCAAGAGTTACCTCTTTTTCTGTTCCACCATAAAACACCGGGTTGAAGTCAACCCTTGGAACGATGGTAATCCCGGCACTGGTGCCGGAATCACTGCCACCTTGCGCCTGGGCAAGGGTGCAGAGCAGGATCAAACCCGCAAAAACAACCAGTTTCTTCATTTGAACGCATAAAAAAGTGTTTGGTTCAACTTTATCGGTGCAAAAATAAAACAAAAATGCGGACTTTTTCAAGTACGCATCAAATAATTATAATAAATAAAGATAAATCAATACGATTCCAGGCGTCTCGCGACTATGATTGCAGCATTCCTGATAATCTCCGGGCAGGGTCGTTTCGCATAATACCCCGGAGTCCGCTCGGAGGGTACCGGACTCTCCATCCTGCGTTCCTTGAGTCCGAGCAATTCACCGCAAACTATGCTTCCTCCGTTGAGCGACTTGAACTCCTCTGCCATATCCTGTACCAGGGCGTAGTTCGCAGCCCGTTTCTCCTTCTCCGCATCGTCCGCAGGCGATATGAAACCGGCCATGACCACGCAGGCGCTGAAACTGCCGCAGACTTCCCGCATCCTGGCCATTCCTCCACCGAAACCGGATCCCAATATGGCGAGTGTCTTGCGGTCACATGATCCGTCCGCCTCAAGGATGTCTGCGAACGCAAGCAGGACGGCTTGGCAGCAATTGTATCCCTGGAGGAAAAACGACTTAGCCAAGTCTCCTCGTCCTTCCGGAGAAAACCCTTCCGGAAGCTTTATGACTTTAGATGCCATGTCTTTCAGTTTCAGCTGTTTCCGAGGATTTGGGAGGAGTGTTCCTTCACCTTGATCTGCTTCGGAGTGAATATGTTCCGGATCACTCCAGCTTCATCCGTGACGAATGTGGTGCGGAAAGTACCGATGGTTTTCTTCCCGTACATGACCTTCTCTCCATAGACTCCCAGTTCAGTGACGAGCCGTTTCTCCGTGTCAGCGATGAGAGGGAAGGGGAGGGAGTACTTTTCAATGAACTTCCTGTGTGATTCCGCGCCCTGCACGCTCACACCTATCACGGCATAGCCGAGACTCAGGAACCGCTCGTAGTTGTCACGGATGTCGCATGCCTCCGAGGTGCAGCCGGGAGTGCTGTCCTTGGGATATACATAAAGCACCAGCTTCTTGCCGGCGAAATCCGAAAGCTTCCATTCCTTCCCGTCCTGGTCCTTGCCAAGGACTTCCGGCAGTTTCTGTCCTATTTCCATTTCCAGTATTTTTGTCAAAGATACACATTTTATCTCTTCTTCTTGATTATCTTTGCATCATATGGAAGAAACGAGGAACACAAACCTTCCTGCGAGGGAGATCTGGATAGACTGGCTGAGAGTCGCGGCCTGCTTCATGGTGATGGTCGTTCACAGCACGGAGCCTTTCTATCTGGGTGGGGACGGATCCCTGGTCCTTACCAGGGCAGACGCCTTCTGGTCAGCCGTGACCGATTCCCTGGTGAGAAGTTGCGTGCCGCTGTTCGTGATAGCTTCCAGCTACCTCCAGTTCCCGCTCCGCTACCGTACACGTGAATTCTTCAGCCGCAGGGTGAAACGGGTACTTCTGCCTTTGCTCGTGTGGTCGTTCGTTTACGCTTTCGCGTACGGGAATCCGGTCCAGAATTTCAAGGACTTGCTGCTCAACTTCAACTATGCTGCCGGCCATCTATGGTTCGTGTACATGTTGTTCGGAGTGTACCTGGTCATGCCTTTGCTTTCTCCATGGGCTGAAAAGGTCGGGAAGAAGGAACTGCTCGTCTATCTTGGAATATGGCTCTTCACTACGTTGATACCTCTGTTCCGGAGCTGGGCTACCGGCGATGCGTCCCCTTTGGTCCATGGCCCTTCCGGAATCCCTATGCCTGCACTGTATCCGGTCTGGGGTGAAGCGAGCTGGAATGTCTACGGCACATTCTATTATGTCAGCGGTTTCCTGGGATATCTCCTGCTGGGACTTTATTTCCGCCGGTTCGCCGGTGAATATTCCTGGAAGAAGACACTGGCCCTTTCTGTGCCTTCATTCCTTGCGGGATTCGCGATTGCCGCCGGGGGCTTTTACAGGCGCGTGATGCATTCTTCAGGAGGACTGTTCCCTTCCGGAGGTGATGTCAGTCTCGCTGTGGGTTGGGAGACCACCTGGGGATATGACACCATCGGAGTGGTACTGATGGCTGTCGGAATAATCATATTCGCAAGGAAGATCCAGTCTTCCGGGAAGTTCTATTCATCGGTCATACGTCCGGTTTCCGACGCCAGTTACGGCATGTACCTGTCCCACATGCTCGTGCTGCCTCTGTTCTCAGGGCTTTTGAGAGGATGGCTCGGATTCGGGGAGGGAGGCGTCCTGGGCTTCTGGACGACTCCTGTGGAGATACTGCTGACGGCCGCAGTCACCTTCGTCACCACGGCCGTCATAGCTGTCAGGCTCCGGCGTATCCCTGGAGCCGGAAAGATCCTCATGGGTTGATTACCTTCCCCAGTGGTCGGTCCTGAAGGAACCGACAGGAAGCAAGGTTTCTCCGCAGAGGTTGCAATCCGGATTGGCTCCCCAGGCATAGCGTACCGCGAGCGGGAACTTGACTTCAGGACACGATACGACCACGCTGGTGCCTTCTATCCTGGCCTGGGCGAAATGGAACTTTCGGTCGGACCCGGCTATGGCGAATCCCTTGACCGTGCCGCTGCCATCGAGCGTCTTCAGGGCACCGGCGTTCTTGAACCTGATCCTGATGGAATCTCCTTCAAGTGAATATGACTCCATCTTCGGCGAGTCGGCGATGATATCCTGGCCGTAAGTGTACTTGAGGGCAAGCAGGGCAAGCCTCCTGCCGACTTCCTGCTTGTTCTTAGGGTGGATGTCGTCGGCATCTCCGATGTCGATGGTCACGCACATGTGGGCGTCTTTCACTGCGTCTGCCGCAAGAGACTGGGCTTCACGGAGTTCAGCCCATTCAGAAACGATGTCCGGATACTCTTGCCGGGCCTTGTAGTTGCAAAGCTGGACGATATAGAACGGGAAATCGCTGCCCCAGAGCCTCCTCCAGTCCGCTATCATGATAGGTAGCGTCTCCGCGTATTGTTCTGCATCGGAGGAATTCGATTCGCCCTGATACCAGATCGCTCCTTTGATGTCGAACGGGATGAGAGGGTGAATCATGGTATTGTAGAGGTTGGACGGATAGTCAGGTCTGGTGACATCATCCTGCGGCATAACATCGATGTCGCTCTGGGAAGATCCGATACAGTATTTCCATTCGCCGCTGACATTGATAGACTCGTCTCCGCATGAGACGGTGAAGCGGTCCCTTTCGCCAAGTAGCCCGCAGTTGAGGTGGTTGTCCAACACCCGGACGGCGATTACGTTCCTGCCAGCCTTCACGAGTTTTCCGGGGACGGTGTAGCGGCGGAAGATGTTGAAGCCTACAGTGTGGCCGATGAGTTTGCCGTTCCAGTAGGTCCAGTCATCGTCATCGATGCTTTGGATATTGAAGGTCAGGTCTTTGCCTTCCCATGATTCAGGAATATCCGTCTCGTAGCGGAACCAGATCACTCCGTCCCAGCTTCCCAGTCCGACCGTTTCGATATTCCCGGGAACGTGCATCGTCTTCCAGGCGGAGTCATCCATTTGGGGCTGCGCCCAGGTGGCCGTCGCCCCGGTCATGCCTCTGTCGGCCTTGGCGATGTCTTCGCGCCACTTGGCCTTCAGGGAATCAGCGTTCCTTCCCAGGGTCTCACCCTTGGAACGCTTGGCAATGAATTCCTTCTGGCTTGGCATTGTGCCCAGAGCCTCAAGGGTAGTCCATCCTTCGATCATTGTGCCGCCGTATGACGAGTTGATCAGTCCGACCGGAACTCCCGTGGATTTCTGTATCTCCCTGCCGAAGAAATAACCGCAGGCGGAGAATTGCTCGATGGCTTCATAGGAACTGACTTCCCATCCACGGTCCCTGACGACCTTGAAATCCTCGGAAGGATCGAATGCCGATGTCCTTACCAGGTTGAGCACTCTCAGCTCCGGGTAATTGCATGCATCTTCCAGCTCTTTCTCATAATCGTTCACCCGGCCCCAGCCTTTTACGGGCATTTCCATGTTGGACTGTCCCGAACAGAGCCAGACATCTCCGGACATCACGTTGTGCAGTACCGTCATGCGCTTTTTCCCCTTACCGTTGGAAATGGTGATCTCGAACGGCCCGCCTGCTGGAGGAGTGTCGACCTTCACCGACCATTTCCCGTCAGCTCCGGCAATGCATTCGTGAGTCATTCCATCCCATGATGTCATGACCTTGACGGTGGATCCCGCCTTCGCCTTGCCCCATACGGGGACTTCGCTGTCCCGCTGCAGGACCATGTTGTCCGAGAATAAGGGGGAGAGCGTGACCTGTGCTTCCATGGAATATCCGGCCAGCAGCAAGGCGGCCAGGAGAGTGATGATTCTGTTCATTGGCGTATCTTTTAGTGCAAGGACGAAGTTACTCAAAAACTTTCGTTTTATTTATATTTGCAATATGAAAGATATCAAGAGACTGATAGTGCTGCCGGTCATCCTGATGGTGGCTGGAATGGCCTGCGGGCAGACAATCAACGACCACATAACCCTTTCCCTCGACAATGCTGACGGAAGGTATGCAAAAGGGGAGTCCGTCAGGGTGTATGCCCAGTCGGACAGCACTGCCGCATACAGGCTGAGACTCTATGTCAACGGGCTTTATAAATCGGAATCAACGGTAGGGATAGGCACCGAGAAATCAGTGATATTCAATGAGTCATATGACGAACCGATTGCTTTGATGTTCGAAGTGACAGGGATCGGTGAGTCTTCGAAGGGGAATGCCATGATAGGTACGATCGTTGCTCCTGAGGAATTCACTCCCGGCTTCGAAGAACCCCGTGACCTGAGGAAGTTCTGGCGTAAGCAGTTCCGCCGGATGCGCAGGTCCGAGCCAGTCGTTACCCTCACGCCAGTTCCCGTCAGCAATCCTGAATATGCCTCCTGCACCGATTGCTTCGACCTAGAGATCAGCATGCCGGAGGGGCGTCCTGTACGCGGCTACATCGCCTTCCCTAAGGATGCGGGGAAGCGGACCCTTCCGATAGTGATATTCGCGCACGCAGCTGGAAAGATCCACAACAAATGGACGCTCAGCGATCCGGAAGTGACTGCTGCCCTTGCTCACAGGGGAGGTGGGGCCATCGCTCTCGACATCAACGCTCACGGCTTGCTGAACGGTCAGCCGGAGAGTTACTACAAAGGGTTCGAGGACGGGGAACTGCATGATTACAGCGGGCGGCATGTGACCAGCCACGAAGAGTTCTATTTCCGCACTATGTTCCTGAGGCTTGAAAGGGCGCTTGATTATGCCTGCACTAGTCCATACTGGGACCGCAAGAGGGTATTGGTATTCGGTGAAAGCCAGGGTGGAGCGCAATCCGCTTTCCTCGCCGGTGTTGACAAACGTGTCGGTGCGGCGGTCATGACCGTTCCTGCGATGATGGATATGGGGGGTGCTTTGAAAGGCAGGCTGAGCGCATGGGTGAAGCCTCTTGAAAGGGACGGCATCGATTCTCCGGCGAAAGACATAGCTCCATATTACGACGGCGCCCTGCTCCTCAAGGGATGCAAGGCGCGTCTGTTCATCGAGGCAGGTCTCATAGACGTTACCTGCCCTCCTGCCGGAGTTTTCTCAGGATTTAACAACGCGAAAGGGGAAAAGAGGATATACACCTATCCGTACCGTCCTCACCATGAGCCGAATGCCAAGTGGCACGATGGCTGGATGTACATCTACGAAGCCCGCAACGCGTTCATAGACGAGTACCTCGAATAATTCCTTATCCGACAGGTGAGAAATCCTCTTTGCCTACTCCGCAGAGAGGGCATACCCAGTCTTCAGGAAGGTCTTCGAAAGCGGTTCCGGGAGCTATTCCTCCTTCCGGATCGCCAGCTGCAGGATCGTATTCGTATCCGCAGACGTTGCAAACATACTTTTTCATCTCGTTATTTCGGTTTATCGCAAATATAGCGAATTATCAATTGAACAGCATCAGTTGACGGAGGCTGACGTCTTTTTCCGTATTCCTGACGGTCACCCTGAAACTCTTTGCCTTGACCGGAGCGAAAGGCAGGGTAGTCCCTGTTCCGTCTCCCTTGCCATCGGCTATTTTCTTCCATTCTCCGCTGACCAGGGCTTCGACCGTATAATCCTGGTTGATTCCGTCCCAGACCTGCCATGGTTCCACGGTAGCCAGGCACTGTATCGTCTGGTATTGAGGGAACGTGATTTCCACGGTTTCCTTTCCGCTTCCTTCGGCAGTCCATGTCGACTTGTAATCGGAATCGGTCAGTTCAGGAACGACCTTTCCGTCCACTGTCATGCCGAGACCTTCTGTCGGTACGCCCTGGGTCGGGACTCGGCCATCGCATTCGACCGCCAGGATGCTGACCGCCGGATCCGGGGCGAACGGCGGAAGGCTGAATGTTAGCTGACCGTCCTTCTTCCTGATTCCGACCTTTACGGAAGGGTCTGCCAGCAGATAGGCATTACGCGCTTTGAAGCAAGCCGGAACGCTGATTTTTCCGGACCAGTCCCTGATGTGCAGATAAAGCATGTTTCCTTTCCTCGTGGCATACCCGAACGGGAGGAACGGGAATGGGGAGGCTTCGGTTCCGTAGATGGCTTCTCCGTTGACTTCCATCCATTCTCCTATCCTCTCGAGATTGTCCCTGCAAACCTGCGGGATCGTTCCGTATTTGTCCGGTCCTATGTTGAGCAGCAGGTTGCCACCCTTGCTCACGGTCTCGCACAGCTTCAGTATGAGTTCCCCGGCGGACTTCCAATTGTCATCATAGGCACAGTACGCCCAGTGCCGGTTCATCGTCATGCAGGTTTCCCATACCTTCCCCGGATAACCGGTGGCCGGAATGAACTGCTCCGGTGTAATCACGTCACCGGTAACCCCTCCTCCCATCCTGTTGTTCAGGATTATGTCGGGATGCTGCCGTACCATGTCGTAGAAGCGCATTGCCTGTCCGTGTGTGATGTTGCCTCCCTGGTCGAACCAAACGATCGAGGTCTTGGGAAACTTCGCGAGCAGCTCGCTGACCTGGGGGAGTGATATCCTTTCCAGGTATTCCTCGAAATCTCCGACGTGCGCCCTGTCCCAGTCACAGCCGCCGGCTCCGGGATGATACCAGTCCTGCACGTGTGAATAATAGAATCCGAACTTGATTCCCTCTTCCTTGCAGGCATCGTACAGTTCTGACAGGACATCGCGGCCGAACGGAGTGGCATCCACGATATTGTAACTGCTGACGCCGGAATGGTACATTGCGAATCCGTCATGATGCTTGGCGGTAATTATCAAGTACTTCTGGCCTGCTTTCGAAGCCAGTCCGACCCAGTTGCGCGCGTCGAAGCGGACAGGATTGAACCTCGACGCCAGTGCGGAATATTCCTTGATCGGGATTTTCTTGCTGCTCATCATCCACTCTCCACCGTCTGTCTTGTCACCATATATTCCTGCAAGCTCGGTGTAGATCCCCCAGTGGATGAACATTCCGAATTTGGCATCCTTGAACCATTCCATCCTGCCGGCCCCCTGGGCGGCGATGTTCAGGGCAAATAATGTCAGGCACGCTGCTGCAATGATAATCTTTTTCATCAAAGCAATGATAGTTAAAATAATTAGAATTGCAAAGCTGTCACAGCCTGAAGAAGAAAAAGTATGCGGCCCATCTGGTCGGAACGCCGTCAGCGTGCCCTATGGTCCTGTAGCTGCGGTCCTGGACCGTGCCGTCTCTCTTGATGTAGCCTATTGTCCTGTAGGAAGAATCCTGGACCGAGCCGTCTCTTTTGACATATCCGACCGTCCGGTAGGAGGCGTCCTGGACGGTGCCGTCGCTTTTGATGTATCCGACTGTCCGATATGAAGAATCCTGGACCCTGCCGTCAGACTTTATGTATCCGGTCGTCCGGTATGAGGCGTCCTGTATCGTTCCGTCCTGCTTGATGTATCCGACGGTCCGGTATCCGGAATCTGTCAGTCTCTGTGCCATGACATCCATCGAGACTATCGAGATGGCCAGGAACATGACCAGTGATATCGTTTTTCTCATGATTTAAAGGTCTTATGGTCAAAAATGATTAAATTTACAAATCAAACGTGAACGTGTGGGAAGGTCCGTCCTCATAAGGCTGCTTGCAATCTTCGTGCTATCCGGCGTGCCGGCTTCATATTCCGCGTCCGCACAGGACGTTGTGGACCTTGCCTTGCGGCTGTGGGACTTCTTCAGCGCCCCCAGTGCGAGGCTGGAGCCATCCTATGTTTTCCAGCCCAATAATGGCTTGAGCGTCGCGGCCGGTTATACCGTGGCACGCAATTCAGTGATGATCGACTCCAACGAAGAGATATTTACCGGAGATCTCCACCTGGATTTCGGAATCAAGCTGAAGACCGAGCCACGCGTTACCAACAACGTCGGACTTAGTGCCGGTTACGGGCCTCTCAAACTGGGTTTCTCCCATGAGATCGGGCGTAAATCCAATGTAGGCAAGGACTATTCCCTGAGGTGGTTCTCCAATTCATTCGCAATCGATGCCCGCTATGACAGGTATTATGCCAAGCCGGGCGGGACAATGTCGGTCGAGTTCCTGGAACCCTCGGATCCGAGTTACATGGAGCAGAACGGCTCACTTCCTCTGGAATCGACTGGTTCCGCGAAGGTCAAGGAGATACTGCTGAGCGGGGTCTATGCCTTCAATCGCGACCGTTTTTCCTATCGGGCTGCATATAACGGCGGTGTCATCCAGTGCCGTTCCGCAGGTTCGTTCCTTGCGGCTGCCAAATACACCAGGGGAGACATATCCCTTGATCCCCGTGACATTGCTCTGATGAACATGATAATGGGCATGGGCAGTTTCAGCTCCAGGCAGTTCTCGATGGGATTCGGATATTCCTACAACTGGGTGCCTTTCCACCGGGATGCCAAGGGCAAGCATGACCTGCAGGGGTTGCGGAACCTGGCCTTCAATATCACCGCCGTGCCGATGCTTGCGGTCCGCAACAAGGTCATTACGAAGGAATATGCCGTCTCGGACCCGTACGGATATTCCGCCGAGGTCGCAGATACCTTCGAGATGCGGGGACGCATCCTGCCCAACTTCACGGCCAGGGCGGGGGTGTGCTATACCGAAGAGCATTTCTACCTGACGGCCTGGGCCGATTTCTCCCGCTTCGTATTCGACAACGGCTCGCGTGAGTATCCCGGAACCTCAGGTGACCGTTCCATACTCACACAGAAAGGGAGATTCTCCAATTTGACAGCCAACTTCCAATTGAATTACAGGTTCTGACATGAGAGGCACAGCGGCACAGCATGACAAGTTCGTCAGGATGACGACCGAACCGGTCGGGAAGCTGGTTACTGAACTGGCTGTCCCTTCCATCGTGAGCATGCTTGTCACCGCGCTCTACAATATCGCTGACACTTTCTTCGTCGGAAGGCTCAATACCCAGTCGGTCGCTGCCTTGGGAATCGTATTCGCATATATGACCCTGATCCAGGCGATTTCCATGTTCTTCGGTCAAGGGTCGGGCAACTATATCTCACGCGCACTGGGCAGGGAAGAAACCGAAGGCGCCGGAGTGATGGCCTCCGTGGGTCTGGTCTCGTCGGTAGGGACCGGGCTGCTGCTATCCTTTGTCGGTTTCATCGCGATGGACCCGATACTTCATTTTTTCGGCTCCACTCCGACCATCTTGCCTTTCGCGCGGGATTATTTCACTTATATCCTCATCGGAGCTCCGTTCATCATGGGATGCTTCACGATGAACAACCAGATGAGGCATCAGGGCAATGCCATGCTCTCGATGATCGGCATCGCATCGGGTGCCGTGCTGAACATCGCACTCGACCCTCTGCTGATTTTCCATTTCGGAATGGGAGTGAAAGGTGCCGGGCTTGCTACTGCCATCTCCCAGGCGGCAGGTTTCTTTGTAATGCTGTCCCTGTCCGGGAAGCGGGGAGGGATAAGGATCCGTCTGGACAACTTCCGTCCGAGCCGCACCCTGTATCGGGACATTGCTGCCGGAGGGCTTCCTTCGCTGGCGCGGCAAGGATTGCTGAGCATCGCGGCAATATGCCTGAACCAGATGGCTGCACGATATGGTGATGAGTCTGTGGCTGCCTTTTCGATCGTGAGCCGCGTGACCATGATAGCGAGCGCTGCGATGATTGGCTACGGCCAGGGATTCCAGCCGGTATGCGGATTCAATTTCGGCGCAGGCAAGTTTGACAGGGTCCGCAAGGCATTCCGCTACGGTTGCATCGTCTCAACCATATATTGCCTGGTCCTGGCCGTGCTTGGATTCATTTTCGCCGGAGGCTTGGTGTCAACCTTCCGGGCGGATGATGCAGAAGTCGTACGGATCGGTTCCAGGGTACTGCGCTTCCAGTGTATCTCGTTCCCGTTGTCAGGCTTCGTGGTGATGTCGAACATGTACCTGCAGAATATCCGGAGGACCTGGCCCGCTGTAATCATGGCTTCCGCCAGGCAGGGGATATTCTTCCTGCCGGCTTTGTTCATCGGCCACTGGATCCTTGGTTTCCTGGGATTGGAAATCGCGCAGACCGTTTCCGACGCGCTGTCGTTCTGCCTGGCCATTCCTCTGTGTGCCAGTGCATTGAAATCCATGGGTAAAGAACCAACCACAAATTGATATATCATGAAAAAGACTGTTCTTGCATCGTTGGCGATCATCGCCTCGACTTTCTGCCTGTTCTCGCAGGAGTCCCAGCCGAGCCGTAATCCGGATGACGGCCACCGCTATCTCAAAGAATATTGGAACCGTCCCGAAAAGTATCTGGAGGACCAGGCCTGGTATATGCTTGACATTGCCGACAGGGTATTCACCGCCAATCCACCTTCAACTCAGGTATCACTCGAAAGGGAAGTGGCTTTCCTCATGCTCGATGCCGTGCTGCACGAACCGGATCCGATCCACAACCCTGCCGTACTGGATTTCCTTGCCAGGCGCATGCAGCAAGTAATCGAGGATCTGGACAAACCATTGAAGGACAAGAAATCCCTGCGGGTTTACAAGATCTACAATTGCGGACTTATATTCCGGACACGTGACGTTACGGTCGCCGTGGACCTGAACGGAAGGAACGGAACATTGATTCCGGATGGACTCATGTCGAAGATCGTGGACAAGATAGACATCCTTTTCCTGACCCATGACCATGGTGACCATGTGGATTCGCATGTCCGTGACCTCTGCCACAAGCGCAACGTCCCTATCTACGCCACCGAGGAGATATTCAGGCAGGATGACCAGGTACGCCATGTCCGCCCTGAGAATCTCTGGGCTTTCGAGGTAAACCTCAGCTCGGGTAAACTGGTCGTGAACGTCCTTCCGGGGCATCAGGACAAGGTTCAGAATAACATCTGGGTAGTCACCCTTCCGAACGGGAAGGTTATCTGTGCGATGGGCGACCAGTGGCTTACGGACGGCAGCGACCTGGCCATGATAAAGGAAGCCGGCAAGCTGCTCCCACAGATCGATGTCCTGGCGATGGATTGCTGGATCCACGACTTCGAGGAGCATCTGGCGGCATTGTCGCCGAAACTCCTCATATCCCAGCATGAGGATGAAATCGGTGCTCACGGAATCGACCATAGGGAGGCCTTCTGGATGACCCTGTACAAGAATGACAAGATCTACCATTTCGATGTGCCTTACGTACTCATGGGCTGGGGTGAATGGTATGATTGTAAATAATTGGATATCATGAAGATAAGACTTGAAAGGCCCGAGGATTACCGCGAAGTGGAGAATCTCACGCGGGAAGCCTTCTGGAATGTTTACAGGCCAGGCTGCCTGGAGCATTATGTCCTGCATCGTTTCCGTGAGGATCCGGACTTCATCCCGGAACTGGATTTCGTGATGGAGGAAGGTGGGCGAATAATAGGCCATGTCATGTTCTCCAAGGCAGTCCTTCTCCTTGACGACGGATCGGAAAAGCCTTCATGGACATTCGGTCCCATCAGCATCCATCCGGATTACAAGCGGAAGGGATACGGGCTTAGGTTGCTGCAGCATGCGCTCGTGAAAGCCCGGGAGATGGGAGTCGGCTTCCTGTGTATGGAAGGCAACATCGATTTCTACAGGCACGCAGGTTTCGACTTGGCCAGCAAGATAGGAATCCATTACCATACCGAACCGAGGGATGCCGAAGTGCCGTATTTCCTCGCTCAGGAACTGATCCCTGGCTGGCTGGGCGGCATTGAAGCGACATACCGGCCTCCTCGTGGGTATTTCGTGGCGGACGAGGATCCGGAGGATTTCGAGGAATATGAAGCCGGATTCCCGCCGAAGAAAAAGGAATTCCGTGCCGGTCAGCTGCCTCAGTTCTGCCAGAGCTGCGGCATGCCGCTGTCTTCCGAGGATATGTGCGGGACCGACGCCGACGGCAGCATAAACTACGAGTATTGCAAATACTGCTATTCCCAAGGCAGGTTCCTTCAGGACTTTACGATGGAGGAAATGGCAGAACACTGCTCCCAGTTTGTCGATGAAGTGAACAAGAACATGCCGCAACCTTTGACGAGGGAACAGTATAAGCAGATGATGCTGGGATTCTTCCCGATGCTCAAGAGATGGAGACGGATAGGATAATATTGCGCCCCTGGCTGGAGGAAGACGCACCGGCGCTCTTCAAATATGCGTCCGACCCGGAAGTCGGGCCCCGTGCGGGCTGGCCTCCGCACCGGAGTCTGGATGAGAGCAGGGAAGTCATCCGTACGGTCTTCAGCGGGGAAGGCATGTGGGCGGTCGTCCTGAAGGAAACCGGTGAGCCGATAGGTTGTGCAGGTTATCTTCCTGCGTCGCTTTCCAATTTGGAAATATCTGAAGACCAATGTGAAGTGGGCTATTGGATCGCTCGCCCATATTGGGGGAGAGGAATATGCACCGAGGCTCTTCGGCTGATTGTCAGGTACTGCTTTGAAGAGAAAGGATTCTCGGTGCTCTGGGGAGATTATTTCCCGGAGAATCCCGCCTCGGGCCGGGTGATGGAAAAATGCGGCTTCTCAGACACCGGACTTACGACCATGTGCCCGAACCTGGAAGTGGGCTCCGACCGTCCTGTCCATGTAATGCGGCTCGATAGGGAATAAATCAAGCTAAAAGATTATATTTGCATTTAAACGGATCTAATTATGTCACGGAAAGAAACGATTATCGCATCCATCTTGCTCATTGTTTTCGGCACCAGCATGCATTTCGTCCATCACCTTCCTTGCTTCAATCATTTCTGGGGCTACATATTCCCTGTGGTCGAAAGCGTGATGGCGCATATGAAGATGATATTCTACCCTTTGTTGCTGCTGGGTATATACCTGGTGTTGACAAGGCACGATATCAAGGAGATAGGAGCTCCTGTCCTGGGCTCCCTGGCGGTCATGCCGCTGGTAGTGCTGGCATTCTTCTCCTACTGGATATTCGTCCGTCACGAACTGATGGTCCTGGACATGGTGATCTACATCGCAGCCATGCTCGGTGCAGTACTGTTCGCAAAGCGTTGGGCAAAGAGCTCTTTCGTGCGGAACAACTGGCCTTGGTGGCTGCTGCTCACCGTATGTTGCATCATCGCAATCGGAGTGCTGACATATCACTCTCCGGACTGGATCATTTTCGAGGATATGGGTTGACCTTCTGCAGTTTGGTATCATGACTGGAAAGGAAAGGATAAGATGCGTCCTGGAACACCGTCAGGCAGACCGTCTGGCCGTTGATTTCGGTACTACCCCCGTGACCGGCATGCATTGCAAGATCGTGGAATCCCTCAGGCACCATTACGGCTTGGATGAACATCCCGTATATGTCCATGAACCCGGGCAGATGCTGGGTTATATCGAAGACGACCTGGCTGAGGCCCTGGGTACTGACACCGCAGGGTGTTTCTCCCCGAAGAATTCCATCGGTGTATTCAACAAGGACTGGAAAGAATACAGGATGCCTTGGGGCCAGGTGGTGATGCTCCCGGCAAAGATGGCTGATTCCTTCACCATGAAGGATGGAGGCCTTTATACCTATCCGGAAGGAGACAACAGCCTGCCTCCGTCGGGGTATATGCCCGAGAGATGCTATTTCTTCGATTCGATCGAACGTCAGCAGGGCGAGATAGACGACGACAACCTGAACGTGGAAGACAATCTCCAGGAATACGGCGATATAGATGACGAGACGCTCGGATACTGGAAAACCGTCACTGACCGCGCCGCAAAGACCGGCAGGGCAGTGGTCGCCGGATTCGGTGGCATGGCCCTCGGGGACGTGGCACGTATCATATCCCCTGCTATCCGAGAACCGAGGGGGATCCGGAGCGTGGCCGAGTGGTACATGTCCACGGTATGCCGTCCGGACTACATCAAGGAACTGTTCGACAGGATTACCGCCCTTGCCGTGAAGAATCTCGAGAAGATACATTCGGTCGTCGGCGAGAATGTGGACGTGGTCTATGTCTGCGGAGCCGATTTCGGCACCCAGACGAGCCAGTTCCTTTCCGTGGACACTCTCAACGACCTCTATGTCCCTTACTACAAGAGGATGAACGACTGGATCCACCAGAATACCACCTGGAAGACCTTCAAGCATTGCTGCGGTGCGATCTACCCGCTGCTTGACAGTCTCATCAATGCCGGATTCGACATAATCAATCCGGTGCAGATCGCGGCCAAGGACATGGACCCGCAGCGGCTGAAGGATGAATTCGGCGACAGGGTCACTTTCTGGGGAGGCGGTGTGGACACACAGAAGACGCTGCCTTTCGGTACTCCCGCCCAGGTCCGGGAGGAAGTCCTCAGGCTCTGCGACATATTCGGGAAAGATGGAGGTTTCGTCTTCAACACCGTCCATAACATCCAGGCTAACGTGCCGGTGGAGAACGTGGTCGCGATGATGGATACATTGAAAGAAATACGTAGTTGATATGGATAACCTGTACAATGCAATATTCAAGGGACTGGCTCCCGTTGCGAAGACTTCCGTCCAGGAAGCTCTGGATGCCGGCAAGACACCTCAGGAAATCATCGATGATTCGATGATACCTGCGATGGAGGCCATCGGCCAGGAGTTCGAGGCAGGCCGTGTTTTCGTTCCCAACCTGCTGCTCAGCGCCAGAGCGATGAAGGCGGCGCTCGATATCCTGAAACCGCTTATGATGGCCGGGCAGACCACCACTCTCGGGACGGTCGTCATCGGCACCGTCAAGGGTGACCTTCACGATATCGGCAAGAACCTCGTGGCTTCGATGCTGGAAGGACGCGGTTTCAAGGTGATCAATCTAGGCACGGACGTATCCAAGGAGAGGTTCATCGAATCTGCCCGGGAGAACGAGGCTGACATAATCTGCCTGTCCGCCCTTCTCACGACGACCATGGACTACATGAAGGATATCGTGGACGCCGTCAAGGCGTCCGGCCTGAATGTGAAGGTGATGGTCGGAGGAGCGCCACTGACTTCCGAATTCGCCGCCGGTATCGGAGCGGACGGGTACAGTTCCAACGCGAATGAAGCGGTAGCGGTCGCTAAAGAGCTTCTCGCAGTATGATAGAAAAGGCCTTCAAGATCAGCCCTGAGGAGCTTCCCGAGAGGGAAGTGTGGTTCGCTATGGGCTACAAGGATTCCGTTCCTGAACAGCGGATACGTGACCTTGTGCTCGA
>ONPI01000006.1 GCA_900319685.1 uncultured Bacteroidales bacterium | reverse complement strand
GCGAATTCCTACCTGGTGAGAAGCAGATTCAATGTCAATGCCCAGCCTAACTACGCTCTGCTTGGCTCCGACGGCGAACTCCTGGTCCCTGTAAGGGGTTACAACCTTTCAGTGGAAGGATTCATCGATTTCCTGGAAAGCGGATTGGAGCAGTTCAGGAAACAGCAATAAGATTACCTTGAAATACTTGGATATGAACGGCAAAAGATTCAATCAAGCCATCCTTCCGGTAATGTCCGGCTTCTTTATCATGGGCTTCGTCGACATCGTAGGTGTCGCCACAAGCTATGTCAAGGCCGATTTCGCCGGAATGAACGACAAGGTCGCCGGGCTTATTTCCCTGTCCTGCTTCCTATGGTTCCTTGTCCTTTCGATCCCGACCGGGATGCTTATGAACCGCATCGGGAGGAAGAAGACCGTCCTGTTGAGTTTCATAGTCACGGCGATTGCCATGGCGGTACCGCTCCACCATCCTGCAGGTCGCCCAGAATCCGCTTGTCACCAACGTAGTCTCACCGGAGAAACTGACCGGGACCCTGACACTCGGCCAGTTCGTCAAGGCGGTGAGCTCCTTCCTCGGACCTATCCTGGCCGCCGCCCTGGCAGGAAGTGCGCTTGGCTGGAAGATGGTTTTCCCGGTCTATGCCGCCGTCACACTCCTGGCGATGCTCTGGCTGGCCCTTTCCCCTGTGAAGGAAGAGCTCATCGAGAAATCCGAGATCACTTTCGGCAGGACTTTCTCCCTGCTCAAGGACAGATATATCGTGCTATTCTTCATTGGTATCCTGGTATTGGTGGGAGTCGATGTCGGAATGGGTGTCACCTTCCCGAAACTCCTTCAGGAAAGATGCGGGCTCCCGCTTGAAAAAGCCGGCATGGGCAACAGCGTGTATTTCCTCGCCAGGACCGTCGGAGCTTTCCTGGGCGGACTGATCCTGATGAAGTATCCAACCCCTAAGTTCTTCGCTGCAAGTGTATTCCTCGCTCTTGCCAGCCTCGTGGGGATGGTCTTCTCGCACAGCCTGGCAGCGGTTCTCGTTTTCGTGGCACTCTTCGGCTTGGGTTATTCCAACCTGTTCGCCATCATATTCTCCGTTTCCATGCAGCGGGTGCCTGAAAAGACGAACGAAGTTTCCGCACTGCTTATCGTGGGTGTCTCCTCCGCTCCTCGGGGTCATCACCGATTCATTCGGCACGCAGCTGTCGGCCGTCATCGCTTTGGCTCTCGTATGGGTATATCTGGCATTCCTGATCAGGTATATCCGTGAAGTCGGTTCAAAACCTGAAAAACAGGATTAGGATATGGCTGAAAGGATATTGGTCGGTGTCGATATCGGAGGCACAAAGTGCGCCGTCACCCTCGGACTGAGCGACTCCGGGAATCTGCAGATAAAGGACAAGGTTGCTTTCCCTACCACCGATGTCGAAGGGACAATCCGGGACATCAAGGAGGGTATCAGGACGGTTCTCGGCAGGAATTCCCTGTCTTCCGGGAACATTGCCGCTATCGGAATCAGCTGCGGAGGTCCGCTGGACAGCCGCGAAGGAGTCATCATGTCGCCGCCAAACCTTCCCGGATGGGACAACATACCCATTACCAGGATCCTGGAAGATGAATTCGGGGTCAAGGCCGCCGTCCACAACGATGCAAACGCCTGCGCCCTTGCCGAATGGCAGTTCGGTGCAGGAAGAGGAACCAGGAACATGGTTTTCCTCACTTTCGGAACCGGTCTTGGTGCCGGGCTGATCCTCGACGGGAAGCTGTTTGCCGGGACGAACGACAATGCCGGAGAACTCGGGCATATCCGCCTCGATGCTTTCGGTCCTGTCGGTTACGGGAAGGCGGGTTCTTTCGAAGGATTCTGCAGCGGAAGCGGAATAGCCCAGCTCGCAGCGTCCATGGTAAAGGAAAGGCTCCAGATGGGACGGAAGGTTGACTGGTGCCCTGACGGGAACCTGTCTTCGATAACGGCCAGGACGGTCGCAGAGGCCGCCCGCAGAGGTGATGCCCTCGCCAGGGAGGTATATTCGGTAAGCGCAAGGTATCTCGGCAAGGGTCTCTCCATCGTAATCGACATCCTGAATCCGGAGCTGATCGTAATCGGGAGCATATATGCCCGGAACGAAGATTTGCTCAAGCCTCTCATGGAGGAGGTACTTTCGAAGGAAGCCCTCCCGCTGGCAAACAAAGTCTGCCGGGTAGTCCCTGCCGCCCTTGGAGAATCCATCGGCGATTATGCAGCGCTTTCAGTGGCAGCGAACATCTGAACAGGACGATATGATCTCAAATCTGATTGAACACAGCCTGGAACAGGCCAGGCTCGAACTGGATGAATTCATTGCGGATACCCAGACCATACCTGCCATTGAAAGGATGGCATCCATCATGGCTGACTCTCTCCGGAACGGCGGCAAGGTCATCAGCTGCGGCAACGGTGGTTCACTGTGCGACGCCACCCATTTCGCGGAAGAACTGACCGGCAGGTTCCGCAAGGACAGAAGGCCTCTGCCTGCAATGGCAGTGAACGATCCGGCATACATCACCTGCACGGGGAATGACTATTCTTTCGAGGACATATTCGGAAGGTGGGTTGAAGCCTTCGGCAGGGACGGTGACGTTCTCCTCGCCATCAGTACGAGCGGGAATTCCACGAATATCATCAAGGCCGTCGAAGCGGCCCGTGGGAAGGGCATGAAAGTCGCCGTACTGACATCAAAGAAAGGAAGCCGCCTGACGCAACTTTCCGACGTTGCGGTAGCGGCTCCCGACTCTCCATTCTCGGACAGGGTCCAGGAAATCCATATAAAAGTCATTCATATCCTCATAGAGGCGATCGAACGGCTTCTGGAATCCTGATTACCTCTTGGAGGTAACCTCTTTCTCGTATTTCTCGATTTCTGGGATATACTCCTCTCCGACCGGTACGTCGTGCTTCAGGTTGAACCAGTCGAACACGGCTCCCATCGGCATGGTCTTGGCCTCTTCGAGAAGCGCCAGCTTCTGGAAGCCCTTGCCCTCGTCTTCGTACTTGCGCAGGAGTCCGATTGGCTCCAGCAAGGCGGACAGGAGGCACTTCTGGGTTGCCCTGGTACCGATGACATAAGCGCCGATGCGGTTGATGGAAGCATCGAAATAGTCAAGGCCGATGTGAGCCCTGTCAAGGGCGTCGGCACGGACGATTTCCTTGAACAGGTCGAGCGTCTGGTCGTTCATGATGGTCACATGGTCGGAATCCCAGCGGACAGGACGGCTGACATGGAGCATAAGTTCCGGCACGAAGAGAAGGAGTGAAGGAATCTTGTCAGATACGTTCTCCGTCGGCTCGTAATGACCGGTGTCGAGAGTGTAGATAACCTTCCTGCTTGCGCAATATCCCTCGTAGAAATCCATCGATCCTACAGTGTAGCTCTCCAGGCCGATTCCGAAAAGTTTCGCTTCGACGCAACTCTTCATCCCAGGAAGATCCTCCTTGAGGATTTCGTCGAGGGAAGCAGCCAGTATCTCACGGTAGCGCTTGCGCTGGACGGTGAGCTCCTTCTGGCCGTCATGTACCCAGATATTCATGATGCATGGATCCCCCTGAGCCTTGCCCATCGCATCTGCGATACGGCGGCAACGCTTCGTATGCTCGATCCAGAACTCCCTGATAGCAGGATCCGGATTGGAGAGGGAAAGGTCACCGCTCTTAGGATGGCCGAATGAAGTAGAGTTGAAATCCAGCTTCATACCGTTCTCCCTGGCCCAGTCGATCCAGCTCTGGAAATGCTTGACATCCACCTTGTCGCGATCCACGAACTTGCCTCCGAAATCACCGTATATCTCGTGGAGGTTGAGACGGTGGCTTCCTGCGATCAGGTTCTTGGCGAACTTGATGTCATCGCGTACCTCACCGATGTTGCGGGCGCGTCCTGGATAGTTGCCGGTCGTCTGGATTCCTCCCGACAGACCTGCATCGCTTTCAAAACCGATAACGTCGTCGGTCTGCCAGCAATGGAGGGAAATCTGGGTCTTCCCGAGGATCTCGACAGCCTTGTCGGTATCCACACCTATGGCTGCATAGCGTTCTTTGGCCATCTCATAGGCCTTGATAATCTTTTTCTCGTCCATATCTATTGATTATTGATTATTTGGCAAATATGTAACCGTATCGATCGAGTCAGCGATGATGCGCCTCATCTCCCAGCGGTCCTTGACGAGGCCCGCGACCTTCGCCTGTATCATGATATTGCCGATCGCGGTACCTTCCACAGGCCCTGCAACCACAGGGATTCCGAGGGTGTCCGCAGTGAGCTGGCTGACAAGCTTGTTCGCCGAGCCTCCTCCGATCACGTGCAGCTTCCCGATCTTGAACGAAGCGAAGTCCTGAAGCATCGAAAGGACTTCCTTGTACCTGGCCGTAAGGCTATGGTAGATGCAGCTGATCATCTCACCGTCATTCTGAGGGACAGGCTGTCCCGATTCCCGGAGTGCAGCCTTGATTTCCGCGTCCATGTCCTTCGGTGCGGCGAAACGGGGATCGTCAGGGTCGATCACGGACTGGAAGCCGATCGCCTCCCTGCCCATCTGCTCGATCTGGGCATAGTTGTATTTCCGGCCTTCCCTCTCCCAGGTCTTGCGGCTCTGCTCCAGCAACCACATTCCGGTGATATTCTTCAGGAACCTGGTAGTTCCCTCTATTCCACCCTCGTTGGTGATGTTGAACCCATAGGACTCATCGTTGATCACCGGAACCGGCGATTCGATCCCCATCAGGCTCCAGGTGCCGCTGCTCAGGTATGCGAAATTCTCGTCCGAAGCCGGCACTGCGGCAATGGCGGATGCGGTGTCATGCCCGGCAACCGCGACAACAGGAACCGGAGTCATGCCGGTCTCTTCGCATAGCTCCGGCCTTAGGAGACCGACCACGGTTCCCGGCTGGACGATCTCAGGCAGGATTGAAGGATTGACTCCGAGACGTTCCAGAAGGGTCCTGTCGAAGTCTCGGGTACGAGGATCGATGAGGCCTGATGTGGATGCGATGGTATATTCGCACACCTTGCGGCCCGTCAGGTAATATGAGAGAAGGTCAGGCATGAACAGGATCTCCCGAGCCTCATGGATCGGGGAATCAGCATCCTTGCTCTGCGCATATATCTGGAATATCGAATTGAAATTCATTATCTGGATACCGGTGGCCTTGTAGAGCTCTTCCTTCGGAATGGTCTTGAAAACTTCTTCCGGAATGCCGTCGGTATAAGGATCGCGGTAGGCTCTCGGGAGTCCGAGGATACTACCGTCCGGACTGACGCAGCCGAAATCCACCCCCCAGGTGTCGATACCTATGGATTCAATCCTGACTCCTGAAGAAGCGACCTGCTTCAAGGCATTCCCGAAATGACCGAAAAGCGAGTTTATGTCCCAGAAATATTTACCTCCCGATTCCTTTATCTCATTGGGGAACCTGTAGATTTCCTCCGTGGACAACCGGCCGTCGTTTATGGAACCGATTATCGCCCTTCCGCTGGTGGCACCCAGATCAAATGCAAGAAAATTCATGATTATGTGGTTATGTGTTCTTACAAATTTCTCGATTTTTTGTATTTATTATTCTTCGGTTTCTGACATTCCGACTTCTAAATTTGATTTAGGAAAATAATTTCTATCTTTGTGTACCACTACGAATGACAGAGACTAATATTTAACATGGAGTCAGTTCATCTTAAATATTTGGCGGTAAACCCGAACGACCTCAAATGGGGCATAGCCGTCAATTCGGTTGGATTCCAGAATATATTGCCCGGAATGGATTATCCTCCCGGGAACCACCCTCAAAGGTATATATTCTCGACGGACAGGGGGCGTGTCCTCAACGAATACCAGCTTCTTTATATTACGGAAGGAAAGGGAAGGTTCTCCTGCAGAGCGCTCGGAAGGAACAAATCCATTCCTATCGAGAGCGGTATGATGTTCCTGCTCTTCCCTGGAGAATGGCACTCCTACCATCCTGACAAGAACACCGGCTGGAAGGAATACTGGATAGGATTCAACGGGGCTTTCGCCGACAATCTGCTCAGGCAAGGATTCTTCAGCAAGGACAAGCCCGTATTCAAGGTGAACATCCACGAAGACATCGTCCAACTGTATTCCTCCGCCATCTCGGTTGCCGTTTCGCAGGAATCAGGCTTCCAGCAGGTCCTGGCGGGGATAGTCGACCGTCTCCTGGGGCTGGCATATTACTACGACAGGAATTCCCTTTTCCGCGAATCAGACGCAGCCAACAAGATCAGCCAGGCCAAGGTGATGATCCATGACGAATACATGTCGATCTCTCCCGAAGAAATCGCATCCAGGCTTTTCCTCAGCTATTCCTCGTTCAGGAAGACGTTCAAGGAATACACCGGCTTCTCACCTGCGCGCTTCATAAATGAAGTGAGGATGAGCAAAGCGAAGGAGCTGCTCACGAATACGTCGATGAGCATAAAGGAAATAGCGTACAGCGTGGGATATAACAACCACGACTACTTCTTCACGGCTTTCAGGCACATGACCGGGAAGACCCCGGCCGAATACCGTAACATGACGCAGAGCGCCACCCTCTAGCGGCGTCCCGGGAACAGGAGTCGCATATCCTTTTCCATCGCCGGTTTGACGATCTCTTCAGGGATGAATTCCCAATGCCCGATACGGACAGGGTCCCCGATTACGGCAGGATCGATAGAAACATTGTCCTTCAGATAATTATAGAGCAGGTCACGGAATTCAGGATAGGTCTCGACTATCCTCTCTTCGATCTTCCCGGTGTCTATTCCGGCTTCCTTCATCAATCCGCCTCCACCGCTCGCCCTGTATGAGGTCATCGCTACCTTGTATTCCTTTCCGGTATCGAACGGCTGTCCGCCGGCCATCGACTGGATGTCAATCCTGGACCCTCTTGGCTTCGTCACGTCCACAGTATAGACCAGACCGCCTGCGGAATCGAAGTTGTATGCCCTTTCGATGAACGACCAGGATTTCTGGCCTGTCCTGGCGTCATCACGGTCAGCTATCTTGAGGACATGCCCGGCGGGAGAATCCACGGTATTGATCCATCTGTCGTATGATGCCTCGAGATAGTCCTTTATCTCCTGTCCGGTCATCCTTACGACATAAATCTGGTTCTCGAACGGATAGATCGTAAAAAGGTCGTTGTAGATCAGCTTCCCCTTCCTGACAAACCCGTTGAATGTGAGAGGTGCCGCGAAAGAAATCTGGGCTGGTGAACAGGAGATAGACAAAGTATGGATCAGGTTGAGATAGTGGCTCATTCCCGTATAGGCCTCCCTTGTGCCCAAGTCCACCATCAGTTCGCCTACTTCCCTGGTAGTGAAATCCTTGACGGCCAGGTAGTCGTCGTGGAACTCCTTTTCCATCTCCGGGTCTATCTTGTAGCGGTCCACCGGAATCAGTTCGCATGAGAGTTCCTTGGAAGCCACCTTGCGTTTCTCCACAGTCAGGCTTATCACGCCATGGCCTACGTAGCGGCAGTGGCTTCCGGCATTGATGAGGCAGAGTGTATCGGAAGGTATGACAACCGGCTTGTGGTCATGCGAGCAGATAAGGAAATCCACCCCGCGGAGGGTTTTCATGAGGTCCAGACCCTGGCTCTCAAGCTGCGACCCGTCACCGGATCCGGTGGCGGAATGTACCGAGACTATCACCACATCAGGTTTCTCCTTCGCGACTACCTTGTCCACGTCCTTCTGGACGATATCCATAAGGTTTTCGAACTTCATCCCGCTCCAGAGCCTTTCGGAGAGCCAGTTGCTTATGTTGGCGTTGTCGAATCCAAGTATCGCGATCCTGACGCCCCGGCGCTTAAGGATGGTATATACGCTGAAATATGGCTTCCCGTTGTCGTTCCTTATGGCATTCCCCGCGAGGAACGGAATCCCGTAGGACTCGAGGTCGCGCGCCACTCGGTCATATACCTTATGGCCTGTCTCGATGTCGTGGTTTCCCACTGTCACGGCATCATATCCCATGTACTTCGCCATCCTTGGATAGACATGGGAAGTGACGGTGTCCACATAGTTGAAGTAATATGCCGCATTGTCTCCCTGGAGGATGTCCCCCGCATCGATCAGTATGACATTTTCCTTCCCTACCGCGGTCCGGACGCTGTCCACTGTACGTTTGACGGCCATCAATGATTTCTTGACGTTGCCTCCGACATACGTGGAATCGAAGAACGTTCCGTGGACATCGTTCGTCGTAAGGATCTGGAACGAATATGCACCATTCTTCGGGCCGGCGCAGGAGGCCAGGATGCAGCAGCACAGCGCCGCCGCAAGAGTCTTCATATTCATCATCTGCTACGTTTTAGTCTTTTCCAAATGTTACCGTCAAGGTCGAAAACCACGCTCAGTTTCTGCTGCCATCCGCAGAATCCGGCGCCGTTGAAATGCGCTGCCGCACCCACGCGGATATCAACCGATTCCAGCACCAGCGGATTCCAGTAGAACTCAGCCCTTCCGTAGAAGCCAGGCTTCTTCCAGTCCTCCGATGCCGGGTTGACCTTGTAGAACGGACAGCCGAAGTACAGATCGCTTCCATACATGTTGCCACCGGCATCATAGTCGTCATAATAAGGCATCTGTCCGGTTCCGTAATACACATCCCCGCTGACTGAAACCTTCCTCCACTTCAAGTCCTGAGAAAGAAGGGCGCCGGAAGCAAGTTCAAGGCCAGTCTTCCTGATCCTGTCCTGGTGGATACCCTGGAGCCAGCTCAATTTGGCACCATATCGGAAATCGCCAACGCTACGGGTCCAAGTGATGAACGGAGACAACAGGACGTTGTCAACCACGCCCCTGTATTCCAGGGTATTGGCAAAATGATACAGGGTGGCGATCCATCCCAGGTCGAAGCCGCCGTCAAGGAACAAACTGCCGTATGTGAATATCTGGAAACGCTCCCGGCGATGGCTGCCGAGCATCCCCATCCAGTCAAGTCCGGCCTCGACATATGACCGGGGAGAGAAGAACCGCAGAAGCAGTCCCTCCATATTGCTGTCATATACCCTCACCTTGTCCGACATGAAGACGGTCGGCACCCTGCACGTACCCCGCGGAGGGACGGACTCGGACCCGAAGACCGAGAACCTACGGGGGAACATCCCGGCATGGCCTGTGAATATGCAATCATCCCAGGACAGGCCGAGGCTGTACCAGAGGGTGAACTCGTGACCGTATTCGCTGCCCTTACCCATGTCCCTCATTAAGTCGGCACCGGCCATCACAGATTGTATCAAACCGCCGCCGGAATCGAGAGAAAGCCCGACAGAAGGAGCCAGGCGCGCAAGGTTTATGGTTTCAGAATCCATGAACAAATCTCCGCTCCGGGCGAATTCCCTGTTGTCGAAACAGTACTGGTAAAAGACGTCGTAAACGAAAGACAGGTTATCCGCCGTCCGCTTGTCCTGCGCTGATGCGGAAAGGAAGAGGAAGCACGCCGCTATGGGAATCAGTATCCTTTTCATTTTGAAATCGAATGAACAAATTTACTGATTAATTTCTTAATTTCGCACCGTTATGGAAGAACTCAAGCTGCAAACACCTGTCCTTGTCGGAAGGAGCAGGGTGGAAGTATCTCCGGACGACAAGATATGCGTCCTGGGGAGTTGCTTCGCGGACAACATCGGAGACAAGATGGCAGAACTCGGCTTCAATGCATGCGTCAACCCTTTCGGCACCCTCTACAATCCCGTGTCGGTATGCAACTCTGTCTCCAGGCTTTCTTCCGGAATACCGTTCACAGAAGATGAATGTGTAGAGATGGGGTCGGGAGCCGGACTGGTCTGCTCGTTCAGCCATCACACCTCCTTCGCACGCAGTACGGCGGAAGAATTCCTGGATCATGCAAACACTTCGCTTGCAGCAGCTTCCAAGGCATGGAACGAAGCCGGCAAGGTGATCATTACCCTCGGAACTGCGTGGTGCTTCGAGTATATCCCTACCGGAGAGATCGTGTCCAACTGCCTGAAGATCGACCAGAAGCTTTTCCGCAGGAAGAGGCTTTCCGTTCAGGAGACTTCGGTCCTGCTCCGGAACCTGGTAGGCAGGAACCCAGGGAAGGAATTCATATTCACGGTCTCCCCTATCCGTCACATGAAGGATGGAGCGCATGGGAACCAATTGAGTAAGAGCATATTGATCCTTGCCGTCGAAGATGTCTGCAACGCCTTCCCTGAAAGGTGCGAGTACTTTCCGGCCTATGAGATCCTGCTGGACGAGCTCCGCGACTACCGCTTCTATGCCGAAGACCTGGTGCATCCGTCCCAGCAAGCGGTATCCCTGATCTGGAACCGTTTCGTGGATTTCGCCGTCCCACAGTCCTGCCTTGCCGGGCTGGAGGCCCGGTGGAAGGAGGCTCGCCGCAGCCGTCACAGGAATATCCATTGAAATTAGTATATTTGCAAGTTTTTTAGAGATCACCATATGTTCGAGAACTTACAGGAAAGACTGGAAAAATCCTTCAAGATCCTGAAAGGTGAAGGAAGGATCACCGAAATAAATGTCGCGGAAACCTTGAAAGACGTGCGCAGAGCCCTGCTGGATGCCGATGTCAGCTACAAGGTGGCGAAGGAATTCTGCGACCGGGTAAAGACCAAGGCCATGGGACAGAACGTGCTTACCGCCGTGAAGCCTCAGCAGATGATGGTCAAGATCGTCCATGACGAACTCGCAGAGTTCATGGGCAGCCAGTCCACCGACATCGACATAAAGGGAAATCCAGGGATCGTCCTGATGGCTGGTCTCAACGGTTCCGGTAAGACCACGTTCTCCGCCAAACTTGCCAACTATATCAAGAGCAAGCGCGGCACCAAGGTGCTTCTCGCCGCATGCGATACCTTCAGGCCTGCTGCTATCGAGCAGCTGAAGGTGCTTGGCGAGCAGATCGGCGTGCCGGTATATACCGAAGAGGGAGTGAAGGATCCTATCCGCATCGCGACGAACGCAGTGGCCAAGGCCAAGGCTGAGGGATATCCCGTCGTGATAATCGATACGGCCGGTCGTCTGGCCGTGGACCAGGAACTGATGGACGAGATATCCGCCCTGCACAAGGCCGTCAAGCCTACGGAGTCGCTTTTCGTAGTCGATGCGATGACGGGACAAGACGCCGTAGAGACTGCCAAGGTATTCAACGAACGCCTGGATTTCGACGGAGTCGTGCTGACCAAGATGGATGGTGACACCAGGGGTGGTGCCGCCCTGTCCATCAAATACGTAACCGGCAAGCCGATCAAGTTCATCTCTTCGGGAGAGAAGATGGAGGCGCTCGATGTCTTCCATCCGGAAAGGATCGCGGACAGGATCCTCGGCATGGGCGATGTGGTATCCCTCGTGGAGAAGGCACAGGAGCAGTTCGACGAGAAGCAGGCCAGGGAGACCAGGAAGAAACTCGCCAGGGACAAGTTCGGACTGATGGATTTCTACAACCAGATCCAGCAGGTCAAGAAGATGGGTAACATCAAGGACCTGGCAGGGATGATCCCGGGAATGGGCAAGGCCATGAAAGACATCGACATTGACAACGATAAGGCTTTCAAGGGCATCGAGGCAATAATCATGTCCATGACCCCGGAGGAGCGTGACAACCCGGACATCATCAACGGCAGCCGCCGCAAGAGGATAGCTGACGGAAGCGGCACGAATGTCGCCGAAGTGAACAAACTTCTCAAGCAGTTCGAGTCAACGCGCAAGCTGATGAAGAACGCGCTCACTGGCAACCTTGCCCAGAAGATGCGCGCTTTCAGGAGATAACCTATTCACCAAGGAAATAATCCTTCTTCCTCGGAGCCTCTGCGAGGCGGTCCGAATAGACCGACGGTGCCAGTGGCCGCATATTGTAGTGCGATGCCATGACCTGGCCGTAGGCACCGGCGCTGCGGATAGCGATCCTGTCGCCCCTGTGGCTCTTGGCCAGCAGCCTCTCCTTCCCGAAGCAGTCCGCGGACTCACAGACTGGGCCTACCACGTCATACACACGGTTCTCCCTCTTAGGACCTTCCTCATAGAATGCGGTGACATTTTCTATCTTGTGATAAGCTCCGTACAGAGCAGGACGGATCAGGTCGTTCATCCCGGCATCCACCATCAGGAACCTGCGGTTCTCCCCTTTCTTCACATACAGGACCTCGGTGATGAGCGAGCCTGACTGGGCTACCAGGGAACGCCCAGGCTCCACATGGACGGTCTGGTCAGGACGGCGGTGGAGATTGTCAGCGATGACCTTGAACCAGGTTTCGAATTCCGGAATCGGATTCTCGTCGGGCTCGTCATAATCTACACCCAGGCCACCGCCCAGGTCTATGTTCCGGACTTCCATCCCGGCAGCCTCGAAGCGGGCGACGATGTCGTTGACTTTCTCGCACTCGAGTTTGACCACTTCTTCTACCTCGAGGATCTGGGAGCCGATGTGGAACTGCAGTCCGAATACTTCGATGTAGGGATTGCCCCTGACCATGGCTACGGCTTCGTCGAAGCTCCTGTCGGATATTCCGAACTTGTCTTCATACAAGCCGGTGGTGATGTAATGATGGGTATGGGGGTCAATGTTGGGGTTGATCCTGAGGCTGACCGGAGCCTTTCTCCCGAGCCTGCGGGCAATGTCTCCCACGATTTCTATCTCCTCGAGGGACTCCACGACGAATGCTCCGATACCCACCTGGAAAGCCTGGCAGATCTCTTTGTCCGTCTTGCCGACACCCGCAAAGAATATCTTCTTGGGATCGTATCCGCAACCTACGGCGAATTCGATCTCATCTCCACTCACGCAGTCGGCTCCAATCCCCCTTGCACTCAGGATGTCATTCAACCGGTGGTCGGAATTAGCCTTCAGTGAATAATGTACCTGTATCCCGGTGCGCTCGGAAAGAGCGGCGACAGCATCCGCCGTCCTGGTGAACAGGTCTATGTCATAATAGTAAAAAGGAGTAGCCACTCTGCGGAAGGCGGCATAATCGTCGATTTTCAGCATAGTCCGTTATATATACACATATTGCAAATGTAGCCTATTTTTCTTAATTTAGCATAGGGAAAAGACAACCTTTATCGCCCGACTATGAAAAGATTATTACACAGACTTTTAAGGAGACCTCTGAAGAAAGCCATCCGAGTCCTGGATGAGAAGTCCCTGAACCGTTCTTCGGCCGCCAAAGCGGCAAAAGCATTCGAACAATGGGTACGCGAACGCCGGTACACGGAGCCCACCGAATCTACCGAAACTCCCCTCATGGAAATGGGCTTGACAAGCAGCGAACTGTCATACTTCTGCAAAGCGAGATTCGGCAAGCCATTCCTTACCGTCAGGAAGGAACTCCGTATCCGTGAAGCCGGGAAACTGATGATGGAGTATCCGGAACGCACGGTGAGTGAGATAGGATCGATGGTCGGATTCAGCGACGCATCCAATTTCAGGCACCAGTTCAAGAGCGTGGAAGGCATGACTCCGACTGAATGGAAAGAAAAACAAAAAAAGTCCGAATAAATTTGGATATTTGAAAATCATCCATATCTTTGCGGTGTATTAATAAACTAACACACTAAAAGAGCAAAGATATGATTGAAATCCGCGACCTCGCCTTCAGCTACGGGAACAACCTCGTACTAAAAGGCATAACCACTACCCTGGAAGAAGGGAAGATCTATGGTCTGCTGGGAGAGAACGGAGTCGGCAAGACCACCCTGCTGACCCTTCTCTGCGGTCTCAAGAGAGTCCAGGCCGGGACTATCCGCACAGACGGAGAGAATCCTTTCGACAGGAGCGCTTCACTTCTCGAGAAGCAGTACTACCTCCCAGACGAGGTGGCTCCTGTCAACATGAAAGCCGGCACTTTCGCCAAGGAACAAGGTATCTTCCGAAAGGGATACGACCACGGCAAATTCCTCAAGCTTATGGAAGAGTTCGAAACCGACCCTTCCTGGAAGATGTCCCACATGTCCGCCGGACAGCTCAAGAAGACCTACCTCTCATTCGCGCTCGCTTGCAACTGCAAGTATCTCTTCCTGGATGAGCCGACCAACGGACTCGACATCCCTTCGAAGGCCCAGTTCAGGAACGCGATCCTGAAATACACCTCCGACGATTCCACCATCGTGATCTCCACGCACCAGGTCAGGGATCTCGAAAACATCATCGACCCTGTGATCATCCTGGACCGCCGGGACGTGCTTCTGAATGCATCCCTCCAGGAAATCGAGGAGAAACTGTTCTTCGACTACGGTACGGAACTTCATCATGAATCCCTGTACAGCGAACAGCTGCCGGGAGGATTCATCCAGGTGTACCCGAATACGGAAGGCAAGGAGAGCAAGACCGACATCGAAGCCCTCTTCAACGCCACCCACGCACACAAGGAACTCATAAAAGGTATGTTCAAGAAATAAATGGAGGAAAGCACAATGGAAAACAAGTTCAATCTCAATCGTTTCGGGAAGTATTTCCTCTACGACCTCAAATCACGCTGGAGCAACCTTGGATTATTCTTACTCATATTCGCCCTCTTCCCGTTCATACTGTACCTTATCCATATGATATTCGCGACTATCGCTGGAGGCGGGCTGACTGAACTGCTTTACGGGGGAAGCATCAACGGGCCATCCCTGCCGGCCAGGTTCGTCACATTCACGATAGTCACCTGCATCTTCATGATAATGTTCCCTGCCAGGGCATACGGTTTCATCACTGAGAAGAAAGCAGGCTCGGACTGGCTCATGCTCCCGGCCTCCAGAAGTGAGAAATTCCTCTCGATGATGATAATCAGCCTCATAGTCATCCCCGTGGTTTACCTCGTGCTGTATTTCCTCAGTGACTGGGTAATCTGCCTGCTGGACAAGAGCTGCGGCGATGCGATGGCCATGACCAATGTGAACGGTCTCGATGAGGACAGCCCGATACGCCTGGTGGGCAACGGAATTCCTCTCCTCCTCGCCGGCCTGGCCGAGACAGTAGCCGTATTCCTCCTCGGAAGCCTGCTGTTCAAGAAGTGGAAGACCGGTTACACCATCATAGCGCTCTTCGCTATCAACACCGCACTGTCGATCATCTTCTCGGTGATCATCACCCAATTCGATATGCATTCATTCGGGACATTCATCATCAACAAACTGAAAGACAATGCAGTACATCTTGACCAGATCATCAACATCTGGATCAACGCCGGTCTGATACTGTTCGTCGGCGGATGCGGGATCTGGTCATGGTTCAGGCTCAAGAGACAACAACACTAGTACCGGTCAGCCATGGAATTCAATTCTAATAAAGCTATATACCTGCAAATCGCGGACACCGTCTGCGACAAGATACTCGCGGGCGAACTGAAGCCCGAAGACAGGATCCCTTCAGTCAGGGAATATGGAGCCACGATCGGGGTGAATCCCAACACCGTGATGCGGACCTACGAGAAACTGACGGCGGAAGGAGTTATCTACAACAAGCGGGGGATAGGATATTTCATCTCCCCTGATGCAAAGGAAATCGTCCTGGAGAACAACAGGAAGGAGTTCATGGAAGTGGAGCTTCCGGCCTTCCTCAGGAAGATGGAACTCCTGGGGCTGGATCCCGACGAACTCCTCTCGAAAAGCAACCTGATCATTTAATATTCGAACGATGAAAAGAACAATGACTACCATAGCGGCGATAGCCGCACTGTGCCTCAGCGCCTGCATCCTCCCTTCCTGCTACGTAAGGATAAGCGACGATGCGAAAGCCAAGATCCAGGAAGAACTCCAGGACATCGATTTCACGGAAACCCTGGAACCTTTCGACACCCTGGAGATTCCTGACAGCCTGATGATGCCTGACACCCTGACGATGCCGGAAGACCTCGAAGAACTGGAAAGCCTCGAGGAACTTGAAAAACTGCTCGGAAACTGATCTAGTCCACGTAGAACTCCCTGCGGTACTGATAATTGGAACGGAGCTTCTCGAAATCCTCCGGGTGCATCCGGAACATGAAGTCATCCGTGAAGATAGGATAGTTGTACTGCAGGGTGGACGCGATCTCTCCCTGGCTCTTTCCCTTGAGGTCGAGCTTGATCGTTTCCAGATCTATGATCTCTGTCTTCGGGAAGAACTCGTAGAGCGGCTCGAAACCGAAGAACCTGGCCAGGGACCTCACGGACTGGGCGGTGCCGTTCTGCTTCCCCTGATAGGAATACCCCGCGATATGCGGAGTGGCGATGTCCACCATTCCCATCAGTTCCCGGTCGATGCAAGGCTCGTTGTTCCAGGTATCGATGATCACCGGACCCAGCTTGGGAATCGCTCTCTTTAGTGCTTCATCGTCCACCACTTCACCCCGGGATGCATTGATAAAGATCGTCCCGGGGCGCATTTTACCGAAGAACACATCATCCGCCATCCCCCTGGTCGTCTCGTCCAGGGGAACGTGCAATGTAACCACCGAAGCATTCTCAAGCAGGTAGTCCAGAGAGCAGAATCCGTCCGGTCCTTCGACCTCCATCCTAGGCGGGTCGTTCTTCAGGACCTTGAACCCCAGGGAACCGGCCATCCTGTCCACCCTGCGGCCGACATTCCCGACTCCGACTATTCCTATCTTCTCCCCTTCCAGGCGTATGGACTTCCGCGAAGCAACCCCGTACAAGGCGGAAAACACATAGTTCATCACCCCTCCTGCATTGCAACCGGCAGCACTCCGGACACTGATCCCCTTGCTGTTGCAATAAGGGAAATCGATGTGGTCGGTACCGATCGTGGCAGTCGCGATGAACTTCACGCTGCTGCCTTCCAGCAAGTCGGCATTGCACTTCGTCCTGGTCCTGATCACCAATGCGTCAGCATCTGCGACATCCTCGCGGCAGATTTCCTTCCCCGGCCTGTACAGCACATCGGCGTACGGTTCGAGCACTCCCTGGATGAAAGGGATGGCATCATCTACCACGATTTTGACTCTCTTATCCATATTCATTTGAGTATTATTTCCTTGACGAATTCCTTCCCTTCGCCCTCCTTGATGAACAGGTCATCCTTGAGCAGGTAGGAATTGATTGCCTGGATGAGGGCGGGTTTCTGGAATTCAAGATGGCTCCGCACCATGGACGAAGAAAGGGTTACGTACAGCTTCCCGTCCCTGAAGAACTTGCGGAGCGAATATGCCGGCACGCCGGAAACTGCGTCCCAGGCCGCGAAAATCCTCTGCGTATTGTGGCCGGCCGAGAGTTTCATCGAGCGGATGAACATGGGGATGATCTCATCCATCCCCAAAGCTTCCTTACGAGGAACCCCTTTTATCTTCTTGTAACCAGCCATGTCAGATCTGCCTGAAAGCTCCACCTTCAGCCTCGAAATACGCCCTGTCGGCGGTGAAGCCGTCCACGATACCGGACATCCGCACCTTGTTGCTGTCGGTTATGAATATCTGCCCGAAATCATTTCCCGCGACCATCCCCAGCAGATTGGATATCCTCGACATGTCAAGCTTGTCGAATACATCGTCCAGCAATAGCATCGGAGGAAAACCGTACCTGCGTTTCATAAGTTCATACTGTGCGAATTTCAAGGATACCAGGAACGATTTCTGCTGTCCCTGCGATCCGCACCGGCGGATGGGATACCCGTCCATCTTGAATATGAAATCGTCCCTCTGGACGCCTGCAGTGGTGTATTTGAAGAGCATGTCCTTCTCCCTGGAAGCTTTCAGGATATCCCCGAGCGAGGCATTCCGAAGGTCGGACCTGTAGGAAACGGACACCGTCTCCTTGCCTCCCGAAAGGGTCTCGTAGTAACCGGCTATGACAGGGACCAGGTCCTCCACGAACCTTTCCCTCGAGGCGAATATCTTCGCAGCCGATTCTTCCATCCGCCCGTCGAACACCGAAAGCAGCCCCTCGTCCGGATTCCCATCCTTCAGAAGTTTGTTCCGCTGGAAGAGGAGACGGTTGTACATCTGCACCGCGGAAAGATATTCCCCGTCCATTTGGGAGAGTACGGAATTGACGAAACGACGCCTGTCATCTCCACTGTCACTCACAAGGGAAATATCTGAAGGAGAAACCATTACGATAGGAAGGACGCCTATGTGGGAGGCTATTTTCTGATACACCTTGTCATCCCTGCGCACCTTCTTCTCCCCACTTCCGTCAGCCTGCACCGAGAACCTGACGTCCGGCCCCGACGGGAATGAATACGTGCCGGCGATAGCGAATGAAGATGCCCCGTGCCGCACGCTGAACCTGTCCGAAGCGGCAAAGGCACTCTTGGTCATGGAAAGGTACCAAATCGCATCCAGCAAGTTGGTCTTGCCCTCCCCGTTTCCCCCGGAAATGCAGTTTACGTTAGGGGAAAAGGACAGTTCCTGGAAAGCGATATTCCTGAAATCCTGAATGACTATTTTCTTGAGAGTCGGCATCTGGGGGGCTTTCTTGCAATGCAAATATAACCATTTTCGACCTAATTGACATAGCGCTTCCAATAATTGGAGGATTTAACAATTTTTTGTATTTTTGCGGTCTGTTAATAAAAGGTAATAACAAAAACAGCAATAAAATGGCAAAGGAAAAAGAAATTTTGAAAGAGCAGGAGCGCCAGGAAAGGGTGAACGAGACCGTTTCCAAGACCGACCAGTTCTTCCGTGAGAACAAGAAGACGATCTATACGATCCTCCTGACCCTCCTCGTCCTGGGTCTTGCATTCGTGGCTTGGTACAAGTTCATCTACCAGCCTAAGTGCCAGGAAGCCACCGCACAGATGTTCCCTGCAGAGGCGATCTTCCGCAACGGTGAGTACGACCTCGCCCTCAACGGCGACGGCAACGTCCTCGGTTTCTCCCAGATCATCGACGAGTACGGCGCCAAGGGCGGCAAGGATGTATATCTCTACGCCGGTCTCTGCGAGCTCCAGCTCGGCAACTACCAGGAAGCCATCGACTTCCTCAAGAAGTACAAGGGCAAGGACAACATCCTCGCCGCACGTGCACTTGCTTGCATCGGTGACGCCTATGTAGGCCTCGAAAAGTACGGCGATGCTCTCAACTATTTCGAGAAGGCAGCCGCCCAGGCCGACAATATGTTCGCCGCCAGCTATCTCCTCAAGGCAGGTGTTGTCTGCGAGGAGACCGGTGACAACGCAAAGGCTCTCTCCTTCTACAAGCAGATCAAGGACAAGTATCCTCAGTCCATGGAGGGTTACGACATCGACAAGTACATCACCCGCATCGAAAGCCAGGAGGCCAAGTAGTATGGGAAGAGCGTTCGAATTCCGCAAGGAAAGGAAGTTCAAGAGGTGGGGTCACATGGCAAAGACCTTCACCAAGATCGGCAAGGAGATCACCATCGCTGTCAAGCAGGGTGGCGCCGACGTGACCGGCAACCCTAGGCTCCGTGCCCTCATGGCAGAAGCCAGGAGCGAAAATATGCCGAAGGAGAACGTCGAAAGGGCTATCAAGAAGGCACTCGAGAAAGACCAGGGTGATTTCAAGGAGCTCGTCTACGAAGGCTACGGTCCTCACGGCATCGCTTATCTCGTGGAAGCCGCCACTGACAACAATACCCGTACCGTCGCTAATGTCAGGAGCTACTTCACCAAGTGCGGCGGAACCCTGGGCACCAGCGGCAGCGTTTCCTTCATGTTCGACCACAAATGCGTTTTCCGCATCAAGGACCAGGAAGGTCTCGACACCGACGAACTCCAGCTCGAGCTCTGCGACTGCGACGACGATCCGGAGGTTTTCATCGAAGAGCAGGTGGACGAGGATGACAACGTGACCAGGAACATCGTGATCTACGGTGCTTACAGTTCATACGGCGCAATCCAGAAATTCATCGAGGACAACGGTTACGAGCTCGTATCCGGAGGTTTCGAAAGGATTCCTAACGTGGACCTGAAGGACGTCACTGCCGAACAGCGTGAGACTCTGAACAAGCTCACCGGTCTTCTCGAAGACGATGACGACGTGACCGCCGTTTACAACACAATGAAGCCGGCAGAGGAGTAATTCCCTCTAATAAAGACTCTAAAGGTGACCGCATTCCCGGTCACCTTTTTTGTTATCCAGTGGATTTCGCCACATGGCGAAAGTTTTCGCGTCTTTGCCCCCCTGGATTTTGTCGGAAACGGAAAGAATGGTAAATTTGTAGGATATTAATAAGAACAAAGCAATACAAAATATATGAGCATCCAGCAGAAAAACATTGAAAGACTGGTTGAGCGCAGGGCGGCCGCCCGGATGGGTGGCGGCCAGAAGAGGATAGACGCCCAGCACGAGAAAGGCAAGCTGACAGCAAGGGAGCGTCTGGACCTCCTGCTCGACGAAGGCAGCTTCGAGGAATTCGATATGTTCGTCCAGCATCGCTGCACCAACTTCGGAATGGACAAGCAACACATAGACGGCGACGGAGTCGTGACCGGAATGGGTACTATCGGAGGCCGCCTGGTGTATGTGGCGGCACAGGACTTCACAGTATCCGGCGGATCGTTGTCCAAGACTATGTCCGAGAAGATCTGCAAAGTCCAGGACCTCGCCACCAGGAACGGTGCACCGTTCATCTGCCTGAACGATTCCGGCGGAGCCAGGATCCAGGAAGGAGTCGACGCTCTCGCCGGCTACGGAGAGATATTCGAGCGCAACATCCTCGCATCGGGAGTCATCCCTCAGATTTCAGGAATATTCGGTCCTTGCGCCGGAGGAGCGGTGTACTCCCCTGCCCTGACTGATTTCACCGTAATGGTCAAGAACACTTCCTATATGTTCCTCACCGGTCCGGCAGTCGTCAAGAGCGTACTCGGCGAAGAAGTTAGCCAGGAGGAGCTCGGAGGTGCGAGCGTCCACGCGAGCAAGAGCGGCGTCGCCCACTTCGCGGCTGAAGACGAGCGCCAGGGCATCGAGACTATCAAGGAACTGCTGGGATACATCCCTCAGAACAATATGGAAGAGGCTCCGAGAGTCGCCACCTCAGACCCTGTCGGAAGGGTGGACGACAGCCTTAACGAGATCATCCCGGACAATCCGAACACCCCGTACGACATGTACAGAGTGATCCACAGCATCGTGGACGACGGGAAGTTCTTCGAGATACACAAGGATTTCGCAAAGAACATAATCGTCGGTTTCGCACATATGAACGGACGCAGCGTCGGCATCGTCGCGAACCAGCCTAAGATGCTGGCCGGAGTGCTCGACATCAACGCTTCCCGCAAGGGAGCCCGTTTCGTGCGCTTCTGCGATGCGTTCAACATCCCTCTCGTATCACTTGTGGACGTACCGGGATTCCTCCCTGGCACCCAGCAGGAATACGGAGCCGTCATCACCAACGGAGCCAAGTTGCTCTACGCCTACGGCGAGGCCACGGTCCCGAAGGTTACCGTGGAACTCCGCAAGAGCTACGGCGGATCCTACATCGTAATGAGCAGCAAGCACCTGCGCGCCGACATAGTGTACGCGTGGCCATCCGCACAAATAGCCGTAATGGGAGCTGACGGTGCTGTCAACGTGCTCTATGCCAAGGATATAAAGGCTGCTGAAGATCCTGCTGAAAAGGAACGCATCAGGGCAAGCAAGAAGGAAGAGTATGAAGAACTCTTCAACAATCCGTACCAGGCCGCCCAAAAGGGATACATCGATGATGTAATCGAGCCGAGGAACACCCGCTTCAGGGTCATACGGGCTCTCGAACAGCTTGCAGGAAAGAAGCAGCAGATGCCTTCGAAGAAACACGACAACCTTCCTCTTTAGCGTGATGAAGCACCCAAGATTTATCATAATTGCTTTGCTGGCAGGCCTGACGGCCTTTTCAGCCGGTGCGCAGAATCTCTCGGACCTGAGGATAGGGGAAGTCCTGTGCGAGAATACCTCCGGCCTGGTTGACGGATTCGGCCAGAGGAACGGATGGATCGAGTTGTTCAACAACTCCAACGGAACCGTCAAGTTCGGCGGCTGCTACCTCTCCGACGACGCTTCTAACCTGAAGAAATACCATATTCCTTCATCTGACAGGAGCACGCAGGTGGGTCCCCGCCAGAGCGTCGTTTTCTATGCAAGCGGAAACTCCTCACAGGGAACATATTACACCAACTTCACCGTCGAAAAGGGCGAGACCGTATATCTGGTCAGCAACGACGGCAGGACCATCATAGACCAAATGGAGATCCCCGCAGGGCTTCCTGCCGACCAGTCGGTCGCCAAGGTTCCGGTAGGGATCAAGGAGATGGACTTCGAAGTCAGGGTCAACGGCAAGCCGAGTCCCGGGGCCTATAACGGCGATGTCGATGCAAAGACCAAAAGCGAGGTCATCAAGGAAAAGGATCCGCACGGATGGGTCTTGACCCTGATCTCGGTCATGGTGGTATTCTCGGCCTTGCTGATCCTGGCCTTCATCTTCGGATGGATCGGCAAATGGAACAAGAGGAGCAAGGAGGCTCCGGCACCAAAGGCCGGGAAGAAAGTGACTGATGAAATCGCAGCGGCGATATCGATGGCCTTGCAGCAGGAGCTCGGAGAAGAGGTATATGCTGCCATCGCCCTGGCTCTCGACGACTACCTGGGGACGGGAGTCCATGATGCCGAGAGCTTCTTCATCACCATCGTTCCTTCCCAAAACGGGAACTGGAACGACAAGACCCAGAATTTCAGACAATTACCAAGATAATAAAGAATATAGCATATGAAGACTTACAAATTCAGGATCAACGGCAACGAATACAATGTCGAGATCAATTCCGTAGAAGGGAACCTTGCCGATGTCACCGTGAACGGGGCTGCTTACAAGGTTGAAATGGAGAATGCCCCTGCAACTCCAGCCGCTCCGGCAGCTACAGCGAATCCGGCTGCCCAAGCCAGGCAGGATGCCCCTGCAGCTGCTCCGGCAAAACCTGCTCCGGCCCCTGCAGGTGCAGGCAAGGCTATCACATCCCCGCTGCCGGGAGTCATCATCGAAGTCTCCGTGAAAGAAGGCCAGGCTGTCAAGGCAGGCCAGAAGGTGGCCGTGATCGAGGCCATGAAGATGGAGAACGAAATCCAGGCCTCTTCAGACGGAACGGTAACCGCCGTACTCGTCAACAAGGGCGACTCAGTCCTCGAGGGTACAGAAATCGTTAAGATCGCCTGACGGGATGAATACGATCATTGAAAGCCTGAAGCAATTCTGGTTCTTCACGGGTTTCGCCAACTGTACATGGCAGAACCTGGCGATGATCCTCATCGGAGTCGTCTTTATCACCATCGCAATAAAGAAAGAGTGGGAGCCGCTACTCCTCGTCCCGATCGGATTCGGAATGATCATCGGAAATATCCCGATGTTCCCTGGACTTAACATCGGAGTCTATGAGGACGGGTCTGTCCTCAACACCCTGTACCAGGGAGTCAAGCAAGGATGGTATCCTCCACTTATCTTCCTGGGGATCGGAGCGATGACGGATTTTTCCGCACTGATCTCCCAGCCTCGGCTGCTTCTGATCGGAGCCGCCGCACAGATGGGAATATTCGGAGCCTATCTCCTCGCCCTGGCCTTTGGATTCGATCCCAACCAGGCGGGAGCAATAGGCATCATCGGAGGCGCCGACGGCCCTACGGCCATTTTCCTGTCCTCGAAACTTGCCCCGGACCTGATGGGAGCCATTGCCGTGAGCGCATATTCCTACATGGCCCTGGTCCCTGTGATCCAGAGGCCGATAATGCTTGCGCTGACAACTAAGGAAGAACGTCTGATCAGGATGCCTAAGCCGCGCCAGGTCAGCCAGAAGGAAAAGATCATATTCCCGATCGTAGGCTTCCTTCTCACGGCGTTCATCGTACCTTCCGGTCTTCCGCTCCTGGGCATGTTGTTCTTCGGTAACCTCTTGAAGGAGAGCGGGGTGACCCGCCGCCTGGCTGAGACGGCAAGGGGTCCGCTGATCGACGTCGTGACGATCCTGATCGGACTTACGGTCGGTGCTTCCACCCAGGCCGACAAGTTCCTCACGGGCAATTCCATCAAGATCTTCCTGCTCGGACTCCTGTCCTTCGTGATCGCCACCACATGCGGTGTGCTCTTCGTGAAGTTCTGGAACCTGTTCCTCAAGGGAGACCGGAAGATCAACCCGCTGATCGGAAACGCCGGAGTCTCCGCTGTACCGGACAGCGCCCGCGTCTCCGAAACCGTCGGACGGGAATCCGACCCTGACAACCACCTCCTCATGCATGCAATGGGTCCGAACGTCGCCGGTGTAATCGGCTCTGCAGTTGCCGCCGGTATCCTGCTCGGTTTCCTTGGATGATATTCCGGAGAGTATTGACAGGAACGGTCGTTTTCATTATATTTGTCAGATAGGAAACAATAGTCAATCACATAAATGGAAAACAAACTTCAGGAACTGACAGACAAGCTTTACAAAGAAGGTCTGTCCAAGGGAAAGGAAGAAGGAGAAGCCATTCTCGCCAAGGCTAATGAAAAGGCCACGCAGATCATCGAGGATGCCCGCAAGCAAGCAGAGGCTATCCTCAAGGCAGCCGGAGCAGAAGCCGAAGACTTGAAGGCCAAGGTTGAAGGAGATGTCAAGATGGCCGCTGCCCAGAGCATCCAGGCCACCAGGAAGGACATCGAGAACCTCATGGTCAAGGGAATGACAGGGAAGCAGGTCGCTTCCGCCCTTTCTTCCGCGGATTTCATCAAGGAGATCATCCGTACCGTAGCCCAGAAGTTCAGCACACAGGAGTCCGCCGACCTCGGCATGATACTTCCCGAGAGTCTGCGCAAGGAACTCGAGCCTTTCGTCAGCGGAGAGCTTTCCAGGATCCTGGGAAGCGGGATCGACGCATCGTTCTCCAAGAACATCAGCGGTGGCTTCAGGATCGGTCCCAAGGACGGATCGTATTTCATCAGCCTCACCGACGAGACTTTCAAGGACCTCATCTGTGAATACCTGAGGCCTGCCACCCGCAAGATCCTCTTCGGAGAGTGATGAGCCGCAACTACGAATATATCATTTCCTCGCTGCCAGCCCTTTCCCGGGACTGGAGATTCAAGGAGAATGCCTCTTTCGGTACCTGGCTGGACTGGATAAAATCCCAGCTGGATGATGCCGACAAGAAAACCGTGGATGCGCTCCTGGACGGTTTCAAGGACGAGAACCTGGACCGAGGATTCTACCAGGCCGCACTCAGCCACGGCAACGCTTTCATCCGCAATTACTTTACCTTCGACCTGAACGTCCGCAACGCAAAGGCGCGTTTCCTCAACAAGGCTTTCGGAAGGAAAGCCGGCGAGGACACCATCGACCTCCCTGCCGGAGATTTTCCGGAAGCCGCCAGGCTCGAGGGCATTCTCGCCACGGACGACCTCCTGGGCCGCGAAAGAGCCCTGGATGACTTGATGTGGACGAAGATATCCGAACTCAGCCTGTTCAACTATTTCGACATAGACGCTATCCTTGCATTCCTGGCAAAGCTGCGCATCATCGACCGGTGGTTCTCGCTTGACGAGGAAACCGGACGGGATATGTTCAGGTCGCTGGTCGATGAAGTCAGAGGCACGTTCAAAGGCGTCAATTATGTCGCCCCGAAAGATTAACACAATAACATGATATGAAAACCAAAGGTACAGTTACCGGTATTGTCTCGAACCTCGTGACGGTCCAAGTCGACGGGCCTGTCGCGGAGAACGAACTCTGCTACATCACCCTTGGCGGGACTCCGCTTCTCGCAGAGGTCATCAAGGTGAACGGAGACAGGGCTTCCGTCCAGGTGTTCGAAAGCACACGCGGACTGAAGAACGGAGACCAGGTGGAATTCCTGGGCAGGATGCTCGAAGTCACCCTGGGGCCGGGTCTTCTCTCCAGCGTTTACGATGGTCTCCAGAACAATCTGGCCACGATGCAGACTGTCTTCCTGAAGAGAGGGGAATATACCGACCCGCTCGACCATGGGAAACTCTGGGATTTCACTCCGATTGCGAAGGAAGGCGACGTGGTAGAGGCCGCAGGATGGCTCGGTGAGGTAAAGGAAGGATGGCTGCCACACAAGATCATGGTGCCTTTCTCCTTCAAGGGCAAATATACGGTAAAGAAGATCATACCGGAAGGACAGTACAACATCGACACTGTCGTGGCGGTACTTGTCGGAGAAGACGGCAGCGAGCATGAAGTCACCATGACCCAGAGATGGCCGGTGAAGGTCGCCGTAAAGGCGTACAAGGAGAAACCGAGGCCTCAGAGGATCATGGAGACGGGAGTTCGGTGCATCGACACCTTCAATCCGATTGCCGAAGGAGGGACCGGCTTCATCCCTGGACCTTTCGGTTGCGGCAAGACCGTGTTGCAGCACGCGATAGCCAAGCAGGGAGAAGCGGACATCATCGTCATGGCAGCCTGCGGTGAGCGTGCGAACGAGGTCGTGGAGATATTCACGGAATTCCCGGAACTCATCGATCCGCACACCGGCAGGCACCTGATGGAGCGTACCACCATCATCTGCAACACTTCCAACATGCCGGTGGCTGCCCGAGAGGCTTCAGTCTATACCGCAATGACCATCTGCGAATATTACCGTGCGATGGGGCTGAAATGCCTCCTCCTGGCAGACTCTACCTCAAGATGGGCCCAGGCCCTCAGGGAGATGTCCAACCGAATGGAGGAACTTCCTGGAGCCGACGCCTTCCCGGTTGACCTTTCTGCAATCATATCGAACTTCTATTCAAGGGCCGGAATGGTAGTCCTGAACAACGGCAAGACCGGCGCCATCACCTTCATCGGTACGGTCTCCCCTGCCGGCGGTAACCTCAAGGAGCCGGTCACAGAATCGACCAAGAAGGCCGCCAGGTGCTTCTACGGCCTCGAGCAGAACCGTGCCGACCAGAAGAGATACCCGGCCGTCAACCCGAACCTCGACGAGAATGTCGAAAAGGGATGGGTCAAGAAGGTGCTGAACGCCAAGAACATCCTCCGCAGGGGACGTGAGGCGAACGAGCAGATCAACATCCTGGGAGACGACGGAGTACCTGTCAGCTACCACGTGAGTTTCTGGAAGTCCGAACTCATAGACTTCGCTTTCCTGCAGCAGGACGCATTCGACTCCGTCGATGCCCTGACCCCGATGGCACGACAGAAATACATGCTCGACCTCATCCTGAGCATCTGCCATCGCGAATTCGAGTTCGATGACTTCGAGAAGTGCCGCGAGTTCTTCAAGGAACTCATCAACGACCTGCGGCAGATGAATTACACCGCGTTCCAAAGCGACGGATTCAACGAATACGTAAAGATCATAGACAACAAGATCCACGGCTATGGCAACTAAGGCATATCAAAGAATATACACCAGGCTCGAGTCGATTACCAAGGCTACGGTATCACTGAGGGCCAAGGGAGTGTCCAATGAAGAACTCGCCGTCGTGGGCGGGAAACTCGCACAGGTCGTAAAGACCAGGGGTGACCTGGTGACCCTGCAGGTATTCTCCGGCACGGAAGGAATCCCGACCAATGCCGAAGTCACCTTCCTGGGCGAACCTCCTACCCTCAAGGTTTCGGAGCAGCTTTCCGGAAGGTTCTTCAACGCATACGGCAACCCGATTGACGGAGGTCCGGAGGTTGAAGGCGAGGTGAGGGAGATCGGAGGACCTTCGGTCAATCCATACAAGAGGCGCCAGCCGTCGGAACTCATCCCGACCGGAATCGCGGGCATCGACCTGAACAACACCATCGTCTCCGGGCAGAAGATTCCGTTCTTCGCCGACCCTGACCAGCCGTATAACCAGGTAATGGCGGATGTGGCCCTCAGGGCAGACGTGGACAAGATCATCCTGGGAGGGATGGGACTGTCGAACGACGACTACCTGTTCTTCCGCCACGCATTCGAAAGCGCAGGTGCCCTGGACAGGATCATCTGCTTCGTCAACACGACGGAGGATCCTCCTGTAGAGAGGCTCCTCATCCCGGACATGGCCTTGACAGCGGCCGAGTATTTCGCAGTGGACAAGAATGAGAAAGTGCTTGTACTGCTTACCGACATGACGCTCTATGCGGATGCGCTCTGCATCGTGTCCAACCGAATGGACCAGATTCCTTCGAAAGACTCCATGCCGGGTTCACTTTATTCCGATCTCGCAAAGATTTACGAAAAGGCCGTGCAGCTGCCTACCGAAGGATCGATCACCATCATCGCCGTCACTACCCTGAACGACGGTGACATCACTCATGCTATTCCGGACAACACCGGATACATAACAGAAGGACAGCTCTTCCTCCGTGCGGACTCCGATTCCGGGAAGGTCATCATCGATCCGTTCCGCTCCCTTTCCCGACTCAAGCAGAGGGTACAGAACATCAAGACCAGGGAAGACCACAGCCAGGTGATGAACGCAGGAGTACGCCTCTATGCCGATGCCCAGAATGCGAAGACGAAGCTGGAGAACGGTTTCGACCTCTCCGACTACGACCATCGCTGTCTCGAATACGCAAAGGAATATGCGACGAGGCTCCTGTCGATCGACGTCAACATCACGATCACGGAGATGCTGGACACTGCCTGGGAACTTTTCGGAAAGTACTTCACCAAGGCTGAGACCGGAATCAAGCAATCACTGACTGACAAATACTGGAAAGGTCGCTGACAATCCCGATGGCTATCAAGTTCCAATATAACAAGACAGCGCTGAACAACCTTCAGAAACAGCTGAAGATGCGTCTGGGTGCCCTCCCTACATTACAGAACAAGGAGAGCGCCTTGAGGTTGGAGGTACGCAAGGCGAAGGACACCAGCGAGAGGCTGATCCGGGAACTCGACGAAGCGGAGAAGAGATACGACTACCTCGCTCCCCTATGGAACGAATTCGAGCCCGGACTTGTCTCCATCACGGACATCGACCTGAGGACAGTCAAGGTCGCAGGTGTCAAGTGCCCGGAACTGGGAGATATCCATTACGAGATCAAGCCTTTCAATACCTTCATCAAACCGGCCTGGTACCTCGACGGAGTCAGGATACTCAAGGATCTGTCGCGGCTCGGAATCGAGTCCCAGGTCTATCTTGAGAAACGGAAGATCCTGGACTACCAGCGCAAGAAGACCACCCAGAAAGTGAACCTTTACGAAAAGGTCCAGATCCCCGGTTACCGGGAGGCTATACGCAAGATAAAGCGTTACATGGAAGACGAAGAGAATCTCAGCAAGGCTTCCTCCAAGATTGTGAAGGAACGTCATGCCGCCGAAGAAGAAATGGAGGAAGAAAGCCGTGATTGACAAGATGACGAAATATTCCTTCGTCCTTCTCAGTGGCGAAGCGGAGAGTTTCCTCAAAGAACTCGAGGAACTGGGAGTGGTGGACATAACCCGCTCCGAGAAGCCTGTCGACGACAGATCGGCAACTCTTTCAAGTGATGCGGATGCCTACGGAAAAGCCATCAGCTACCTCGAGAAGCTCGATCTGGAGAGCGATCCGGACAAGGACAAGGTATTCGTCCCGGACGAAATCATCACCGATCCCCTGACCGCATTCCAGGAGACATCAGCCAAGGAAAAACAGATCAAGTCCAGTATAGAGACCGCCAGGAAGGAACTGGAAGACTGCAGGGCGTGGGGATGCTTCGACCCTGCCGTCGTCCGGGAACTTGAGGACAGAGGCCTGAAAATACGCTTCTACCGCCTTCCGAAGAAATCCTACGACCCGTCCTGGGCTCAGGAATATGCCATCCAGGAAATCGCCGACAATGGCAGGAACGTATGGTTCGTAACGGTTTCCGACGATCCTGATTACTCCTTCCCTGCCGAGGAGATTCCTGCTCCGAAGAACGATGTGCAGCGCGCCGAAGCAAAGGTCAAGGCCCTGGAAGGAGAATTGCTCGCCTGCAAGGGAAACCTTTATTCGATGAAAGGCTACATCCCGCTGTTCACAAGCAAGAGGCAGGAAGCGGGGACCGCCCTGCAGAGATACCTGGCTGACGCCGGTTCCGCGAAAGCGGCCGAAGACCATATAACGATATTCGAAGGCTTCGCTCCCGTACAGGAGGACGAAAGGCTCGTAAAGGTCTTCGACTCCATGGACGGGGTGCTGTATCTCAAAGAGGATGCGGCAAAGGCGGACAACCCTCCTATCAAGCTGAAGGGCAATTGGTTCACCCGTATGTTCACGGTCCTTACTGACATGTACGGCCGTCCGGAATACGATGAGTTCGACCCGACGCCGTACCTGTCCATATTCTTCCTGCTCTTCTTCGCGATGTGCATGGGAGATGCCGGTTACGGCCTCGCCCTGATCGGAATAGGACTGCTGCTGAAGCGAAGCAGCGGCATGAAGGAGCTGGCACCGCTGGTGATGACCCTCGGTGCGGGCACTTTCGTCATAGGAATAGTGATGCATACTTTCTTCGGCTACGACATATCCCAGGCTGCCTGGGTGCCGGGATGGCTGAAGAAATGCATGGTCACCGGCAACATCGCCGGATTCGACGCCAACATGGTCCTGTCCGTGCTCATCGGTGTTTTGCACCTCTCGCTCGCATTCATACTCAAGGCAATATATGCCACCAGGAAGAAAGGCTTCCTGAACTCGCTTGGGACCTGGGGATGGACGCTGCTGATAGTCGGAGGAGTGATAGTCGGAGGCATCTCGCTCACCGGCGTGCTCAGCGCTTCCGTAACCAAATGGATAATCATCGCGATAGGAATCCTGTCAGCGATCGGGATATTCCTCCTCAGCGACATCCATCGCAACCCTCTCAAGAACATCGCTCCTGGGCTCTGGGAGACATACAATACCGCCACGGGTCTTCTCGGGGACGTCCTGAGCTACCTCAGGCTCTATGCCCTCGGACTCGCGGGAGGAATGCTCGGGAAGGCTTTCAACGACATTGCTGCCATGACCGTAGGTGACGGCAGTTTCGGCGTGGGCTGGATCGCCTTCGCCGTTATATTCCTTGTCGGACATTCCCTCAACCTCGCAATGTGCTGCCTGGGTGCCTTCGTCCACCCTCTCCGACTCAACTTCCTGGAATTCTTCAAGAACAGTGGCTACGAAGGCAAAGGAAGGATGTACAGACCAATAACAAACAAACAAAATCCATAAACATCATGAACGAAATTCTCGGTTATCTGGGTCTCGGGCTCATGCTCAGCCTCGCCGGTGTCGGAAGCGCCATCGGAACCACGATCGCAGGAAACGCAGCTGAAGGAGCGCTCAAGAACGCTCCTGAGAAGTCCAGCAGCTATATGATTCTCTCTGCACTTCCAGCAACGCAGGGAATCTACGGCTTCGTAGCCTTCTTCATGTGGCTGCTCGTGTACAAGTTCGACTTTGCCGCAAACGGTCCCCTCCTCTTCGGAGTCGGCATCGGAGTCGGTATCGTCTGCATGATTTCCGCTATCCGCCAGGGCCAGGTCTGCGCCAACGGTATAGTAGGGATTTCCCAGGGACACGATGTCCAGACCAATACCCTGATCTACGCCGCTCTGCCTGAGTTCTACGCGATCCTCGGCCTTGTAGGCGCACTCATGCTTACGTTGGCTATCTAGTCGGATGAGTCTCATCAAGTCCATCTCGGGAATCCGCGGGACCATCGGAGGGAAGCCTGGTGACGGGCTTTCCCCGCTTGACGTCGTCAAGTTCACGGCCGCATACTGCGCTACCCTGCCCCTGAGGAAACCGAAACCGGAAGGAGCAAGGTACAAGGTCGTAGTGGGCAGGGATGCAAGGATATCCGGCGAGATGGTCGAGAGCCTCGTGACCGGAACCTTGATCGCCTGCGGTGTCGATGTGGTCCGGATCGGGCTGGCATCCACCCCAACCACGGAGATGGCTGTGACTTTCGCCGGAGCCGACGGAGGCATAATCCTGACCGCCTCCCACAACCCGAGGCAGTGGAATGCTCTCAAGTTGCTGAATGACAAGGGAGAATTCCTCACTGCGGCCGAAGGCCAGGCTATCCTGGACTCCGCGGAAGAAGAAAGATTCGATTTCACCGGTGTCGACTGCCTTGGCAAGGTTACGGAACAAGACTATACCGACAAGCACCTGGATGCAGTCCTGGCTCTGGAAGAGGTGGACAAGGAAGCCATCGCCGGAGCTCGGTTCAAGGTCGGCCTGGACGCCGTCAACTCTGTCGGCGGCATCATCATGCCACGTCTTCTCGAGAGGCTGGGCGTGGAATGCATCAAGCTCAACTGCGAACCGACAGGAGACTTCGCCCACAACCCGGAACCGCTTCCGGAGAACCTGACCGCGCTGAGTGAAACCGTCGTCAGTACAGGGGCCGACCTGGGCATCTCGGTCGATCCGGACGTGGACCGGCTTGCCTTCATCTGCGAGAACGGAGAACCTTTCGTGGAGGAATATACCCTCGTAAGCGTAGCTTCCTACATATTCGAGAGGAATGCGGCGAAACCCGGCCATGATGCGCCGGTATCATGCTCAAATCTCTCCAGCAGCCGCGCACTGCGGGATGTGACCGAGCAATTCGGAGGAAAGTACCATGCTTCCGCCGTGGGCGAGGTCAACGTGACCACGAAGATGAAGGAGACAGGGGCTCTCATAGGCGGAGAAGGCAACGGAGGTGTCATATTCCCTGCCCTGCACTACGGGCGCGACGCGATGGTCGGAGTAGCTCTCTTCCTCTCCAACCTTGCACAGAAGAAGTTGAAAGCCAGCGAGTTGAAGAAGACCTATCCGGAGTATCACATCGCCAAGGGGAAGATCCAGCTGAGTGATTCGAAGATGATCGACAGGATCCTCGAGGAGATGAAGGATGAATTCCGCAACGAGAGGATTGACACTACAGACGGAGTCAAGGTGGACTTCGAGGCAGCCAGGAAATGGGTCCACCTGCGCAGGTCGAACACGGAGCCTGTCATCAGGATATATTCGGAAGCTCCGACAATCGCAGAAGCGGAAGGTCTTGCCCGCGAGGTCACTGACCTTGCGAACAGAATGATCGCACAACAGGGATAACATGTTTTCTTTCAGGACGACCACCCTTGAGGACCAGCTGGACAAGGCCTTGCTAAACGGCAAGGTCGGATGCTTCTGTACCCAGAACTGCTGGGATACTGCCAGGGGACGCTACATGTACGACTTGTTCAGGGAAAGAGGGAACCTGGAGACAGTATTCAGCCCAAGGGACTCGGAGCTTACGCCCGGGACCAACCACATCTCCTTCGAGCCGGAACAGCTGGAAGGGCTCGACGCCGTAGTCGTGGAAATCCAGGATGCCGGAGCGAGGTATTTCAACTACAGCAAGGATGTGTTCATGCTGATGGAAATCCTGGCCCGGATGGAAGAAGCCCCTTCCCTGTACATCGTGGACCATATCAATCCTGCAGGCAGGATCGTGGAAGGCTCCATGCCAAGCGGTCCGATCGAGCCCCACACGCCGAAAGTAGCTCACCGTCACGGGCTTACACTCGGGGAACTATGCAACCTTTATTACAATGAGATAGGCGCGGGATTCGCCCTCCACGTCATCTCGGCGCTTGCGAATGATTCGACCAGGCAGCTCCTCCCATGGACCATAGCCCCGGCATCCGACATCCCGGGTATGTTCACATGCGGAATGTATCCAGGAGGAGGCTTGTGGAACAACACCACCATCACCCCCGCGATCGGAACCGCCAGGCCCTATGAATACCTGGGCGCGCCATTCATCAAGACCAGCCGCCTGGAGGTCGTCCCTGCCCCGGCAGGGGTCCTGATGCGGCCTTGTTCCTTCACCCCTTCCACCGGACGCTATGAGGGCCAGCGCTGCTTCGGCTACCAGATAATGCTCCAGCCGGGTGCGGAATACCATTCCCTGCTCCACACGCTGCAGCTGATGAGGTATTTTACAGAAAGATATTCCCAGTTCGAGTTCGTCGATGGCTTCGAAGCCAAGCTCTCGGATCCCGTACTCATGGATTACCTGCACGGACTGCTCACTTTCCAGCAAGCCAGGGAGCACGTCAAGCTGGAAGAGCAGAAATGGATCCGGAAAGCCAAGAGATACTCGCTCTACGACGACCAGCCGTACAGGATAAAATAGTTTTTTGTTTATTCGCTTGAATATCTTCAAAAAAGGATTATCTTTGCAGTCCGAATTACGGAAAGCAACAACATTTTAATTTATAGAGCAATGAAAAAAGGACTTCATCCCGAAACCTACCGACTTGTAGCTTTCAAGGATATGTCAAACGACACCGTGTTCATCACCCGCTCCTGCGCTGAGACCAAAGAGACTCTCGTGGTTGACGGAGTTGAGTATCCGGTTGTAAAGGTCGAGATCTCCAACACATCTCACCCGTTCTACACTGGCAAGGTCAAGCTCGTTGACACCGCCGGTCGCGTCGACAAATTCTACCAGAGGTACAAGAACCGTCAGAAGTAATATCTTCTACGGAACAGATAGGAACAAAAAGTCGCACAAGGTGCGACTTTTTTTTGGTGGAAAAAGTTTTTTATCTATCTTTGCATTCCCGAACAATGCTGGGTTCGTATAACGGTTAGTACTCAAGATTCTCAATCTTGCAATAGGAGTTCGATTCTCCTACCCAGTACAATATCCCCTCTACAGGCATCTGTGGAGGGGTTTGTCGTTAAATTTGATACTTAAATGATACTATAACAAGAATTCGCCCCTGCTTCACAGCAAAGACGAATTGTTCCTTAATTCTTGTTTGTGGTATGACCACAGCACAAATATAGTGATTTCCTCAAAATAAACAACAAAAATGCCGTGAGGCTGTCTTTTGATGCACACACGGTTAAACCTACTTCCTCCTTACCGAATGATGCCCAAACCCGTCCGATAATTAGCCAAATAATAAAGACGGGAACAATTCCCAATAACTACAAGTATCAGTGATTGTATCAACGGAAAATTATTATATTTGGGATTGGCTATAATGATAATCAAACAATATGAAACGACTACTTTTCTTTATTATTTCCTTAACCTTATCGACTTCGGTGTTTGCCCAGGTGAACAAGGACAACCTGGTCAGGATAACTACAAGCTATACCACCGTAGAGGAGGCTGTTGATGCCATTGTCCCTGTGCTTGGGGAAATCGGCATCGTGCCTTCATACGTTGATGCTGCACACGGAATAATCAACCTCGCACCAACTTATGGCTGTGACATGGCTTTCCTCACTATTTATGCCCATGCTTACTTATCAGAGGGGGTTGTCAAGGTCAATTTCTCCGGACTCTTGCAGGAGATCGGTCCCGGAGTAGGGCAGATGCCGATAGAATATGATTCGGTCCAAATAAGGAGGAATTATGCCTGTTTTATGAGAATGGCCAATATCGCTTTGGCTATCCCTAATATCAAAGTTGAATACTTGAATTACAAGTCACTGACATCCCTTGCGAAAAGAGTCAACGAGCAATCAACAGGGTTATAGACGATGTGTTGCGAGACGGTTATGTTCATCATATTCTATAGGATTGTGTGTTTCTTCTAAATAACAAAACCCTAATACGGCAGAATAATGAAACGTTATTCCAGTTGAAGAATGGGAAAAACTGTTCGCAAGATAACGGTTGAAAATACTAATGGTCTATAATAAGAGGAAGATTCTTTATCGGGTCTTTCTCTTATTGTTTTATTAACTTCTTAATATTCAATATGATATAGCGATAGGAAATATTGTAAAATAATTATTTGGAAGTAGCTTCCTAATCTTCGCACTTTTGTGGTGCCAGTACCGCATTGCGGATTCCCTGGCACTAAAAGAATTATGACAAACGTACTTGTCACGACTACGGAACTTCAGCAAATTTGCGAAGAGGCAATAACAAAAGTCCTCAAAGAAGCAGGAATCATCGGTGGTGATGATACCCAAAGTAAGAAGGAAATCATCTGGAGCGACCGCAAAGAGGCCGCAGCCCTGCTCCGTGTAAGTTTACCTACACTTCATTCTATGATCAACAAGGGCCAGATTGAAATACGGAAAGTTGGCCCCCGACGAACACTTGTAAATATGACAAAGTTACGAGCCGATGTTGCATCGGGCCGATTGGGAAAATATGTACATCCTGCAAAAACTCTTTAGCGATGTCCACAACAAAAAAAGCCCCCGAAGGGGCAAGAAAGAATAACGTCTGTTTACAGTGCAAATATACTGATAATCTATCAGTTATGCAAGGAATCATCTGTGTTTCTTGTAATAATACTAATCTAAGGAGGGAATGGAAATGAAAATGCCCAACAACAGGCAAATAATTAGCCTGAGCGATTTTCCAATCCCTGAGACAACGGATATAGAGGTACAAGTCATAGCAGATGCGACGAGCAATCCTGAATACTTTGAAAGCTATGGAAAGATTGTATCGAGTGACTGTTTTGAGGACGAGACCATTCGTAAAACCTGGGATCATCTTTGCCGGGCTTATCAGTCGGGAGAAGCACTCTCACTCTTAACGTTGCGAGGGATCGCTCCTCCTCTCCTTTTGGATAGAGTGGCAGCCTGTCCGCCAAGTTCACCAATGGAAGGGGTGTCTCACTGTCACACCCTGGCAAAAGTCCACCGGGAACGCGATGTTTATTCGGCAAGTCTCCGGATGCTTATTAAAGCAAGCTCACACGAGTTGGGGCCTGATGATGCCACAGAAGTCGAGAATCTACAAAAGGCCTTTGTTACTTGTCCGGCTGTCGATTGGAAGGCTACAATATTCGACTATAAGGCAAGCATAACAGAACCTTTGCAACTACTATCGTGTTTCGGAACACCAATTGTCACGCGAGAGAACCTGACCGTAATATGTGGAAAACCAAAGGTCTGCAAGACGACCCTCCAATCGGCAATGGTTGCCTCCTGCCTTTCGGGAGCCTCTATCTTGAATATTGAACCGTCGAGTCCTTTCCTTAAAGTTATGGTCTGTGACACAGAACAAAGCCCATATTACCTTTCTAAGCAATGCGACAGAGTGTTTCGGCTGGCTGGAATCGAGAAGGAAAATGCCAAGGAAGATGATGTCGTTTTCCTAAACCTGAGACCATATGATCCTGACGAAAGGTTCTCGTTGGTCGTAAAAGCCGTTGAGGACTTCAAGCCAGACCTCCTCTTTATTGACGGGAGCGCGGATCTCCTTTGGGATACAAACGACCTTCAATCTTCTGACCGTCTGGTCTCTAACCTGCTTCGATTGTCAAGTAAGTACGATGTCGGCATTGTCACGATAGTCCACTCCAATCCAAGTGGAGACGGGAAGGTCAGAGGGCATCTTGGATCTTGCCTGGAAAGGAAGGCGGAAACCATGAAACGACGACAATACACAGACGAACAGCTAAAAGCCCTGGCGGCAGTATTCGACATTGACACGGGCGGCGCTTTTGACCCGATAACCGACGAATACATAGCCGAGAAGGCTAAAGAAATCTTTTCGGACGACTGGCGGGACGCCCTGGCGAAACGGCTAACCGCGACACTTGAAGAAATGGGGGCGACTTAATGGCATTTTACCGGCACAGGGACGGCGGCGCGATCCTAACGGAAGAAGAAGCCCGGAAGGAATGGCGCAAAGACTACGGAAACGACCCGCTGGACTACTTGACCTTTTACAGCCTATACGAAGAAGTACACGAAGACGGGCGACCCGTAGTAACT
>ONPI01000210.1 GCA_900319685.1 uncultured Bacteroidales bacterium | reverse complement strand
AGATTCCGTAACTTTGGCCACTTGAATCCACGCTCACTTCAGACCCTGGCAACGGCCGGTCCGTCCGCCTCGTCCGTGATGCAAATCAACATTAAAACATCATATGAAAAACACCCGTCATCTGATCATCGGCCTCTCCGCCCTTTTCCTTGCAGTAGCTTGCGGCCCTTCCCGTTACACGAGCTCCAACTTCAACGTGGCATCCGTTCCGGAGTATGCCTTCATCCAGCCATATTCTTACATCATCCTTTATGGCGACGACGGAAAGGGATTCTACAATGAAGAATCCTCCGCCATCGCCACAAAAGCAGTCTCGAACATCATCAATTCGGAGCGCTTTCCTTTCTCCGACATGATTCCCGCGGATTACGACGGAGAAAACGCGGACATCAAGAATTGGCTGAAGACTTTCCCGGACGTGGATCCCGCCAAGGCGGACCGTCTCCGCGTCCCCAAATCCCTCAAGAAGATGCTGGACAAGAGCGGCCTCCGCTACGGTGTAGTCATCTACTCTTATGGCTATGTCCAGACCAAGGCTGGCTACCAGAAAGAAAAGGTGGAGAAGGCGGCCTCCAAAGTCATCGACTCGGCCATCGAAAAACTGACCGGGATCAGCGGCCTGACCAATCCCTCCAAAAATTATTACGTCAGCGATCCGTATGGCAATGTCCTTTACTGCGCCGTCATCGACGGAGAGACGGACCGGGTCGTCCATTTCGTCAACGAGACTCCGACCTTCGCCTCCCACCCCGAGGAGACGTCCAACGTCAGTGAGCTCCTCCACAAACTCTTGAAAGAATTCATCCGCTAATCCTTTTATCCAACCTCATGAGATATTTGAAATTATTCAGCCTGCTGGCCGCCTGCTGCCTAGCCATAGCCACCGTCTCCTGCACCAAGGACAATTCCGGAAGCAACAATTCCGGAGGCGACGGAGGCAGCGGGAATCAGGAAGGCACCCTCGCCTCCCTCAAGGGAACCACCTGGTCCACCGCAGATTTGGTGGGCATTGGAACTCTGACGCTGTCTTTCACCGACAAGGATGCGACCCTGAAGCGCGTTTCCAACGGCAATACGACCACCTGCACCTACCCGTACACCTACAGCGGCGGGACGATGAAAACCAAGGGAAAACTGCTGAATGACCAGGAGCAGGACATCACCGGCACCGTATCCGGATCGTCCATGAACGTTTCCTTTTCCGCGAGCGGCAATTATGTATTCGGCAAAAAATAGCACTGAAAACTAAATCGTCCACGAAGTGCTGGCCAAAAGCCTCTTCTTCAGAAAGAGTTGAAGGGGCTTTTGGTTGTAAATACAGAGAAACAAACCATGCTTGATCTTCGAAAAACACTCGCCCTTCTCGTCCTTTTGCCGGCCTTTTGCCTTCCTGCGTATTCCCAGCGGCAGGATTCTTTTTGGGGGAAGATTGTCGACGTGATCGCGGCTCCGTCCATGGAGCTGGATCCGAACGCCGTCTACCAGCCGGCCCCGCGCTGGAGCGTCGCGGTGTCGGGCGCGCTGAACCAGGTGGGAACAACCATGGACAACAAGATGGAGTATATCTACGCGTTCGAAGACGACCCCGAACTCTTGGAGGCCTCTTCCACGTTCAAGCTCTTGGGCGGTGTGGACAAGATCGTCGGCTTGCAGGTCGGGTACGGCAACCTTTCTTTGGGCTGGAACCACCAAGTCGGAGGCGGTCGAACGAGCGCGAACACGTCCTTCTCCTTCGACTACCTCGCTCCGGGCTATGCCCTGCAATTGCAGTATTACGACTTCCGCCGGCCAATCGACTATGAGATGAAGATCGCGCTTGGTCATGATTGGGGGTATGTGGAAGACTCCGGCAAGACCGAAAAACCGGGACGCATGACCACCTTCATCGCCGACGCGTTCTATGCTTTCAACCGGCGCACTTTCGCATATTCCGCCGTCTACAAAGGAAACGTGATCCAGCGGCGGTCCGCCGGGACCTGGCTGTTCGGTGTCAAATACCTTCAGGGACTGGTCGAATATGATCCGGACGATGTCCTTTCCGATCTGTGGTTCGGGATGTATCGGCAAGACACCCGGCA
>ONPI01000077.1 GCA_900319685.1 uncultured Bacteroidales bacterium | reverse complement strand
CGGCCCTTGTCAGGATAATGGATTTCCTCTTGGGTATATCGTTAGGATCATCCTTGTCGCATGCGACAAACAAGAGTATTGCTGCGATTGCCAATAGGGCATGATGTTTCATAATAATGTCAGGTTAAAAGTTTGATTAATTGAAGCTATGATAGATTTTGATATTGTAATTGTATACTTCAGTCTATAATCTAAATGACGTTTATATCGAATCTTGCATGGGATGCCTAGGATTATTTGTCCTTGATATCAAACATCAAACTCTCCTTGGTATTGCTGCCCTGATGGTAAGGTGAATGTAATGATGTAGTGGCCTGGACCGCCTGAAATGGGAACTATGGCTGGCAGGAATTGGGTGTCTATGGCCTCAACTTCGATATCTCCAAGATTAGATGAGAAATAGAGAATGATTATTGTATCTGTTACCGTTTGAGGGGACGAGGCAGGTTTAGCGTACCCGTCGAAAAAGAATAAGGATAACAAAACGGAAATGATAAGGTACTTTAGTTTGAGCATAACTATGACAGATTAGTTTTTCAATAATACTCAAATAAAAGGACTTATCCTCGTGGTAGCGGTACTGATGACGGAGTCTGTTACGCTTTTGTTTTCGGGCTTATTTTACAACGTTTATAAGTGGTTGATACATAAAAGTATAACCACCTGGGAATAAAACACCTTGTTACGCTTGTCCGGTGCGATTATTATTTGAAATAATCCAGATAAATCTCTTTCCCGGGAACTGCAGACTTGGAAATCTTGGATTTAAGCCTGCTTTTTATCACCCTGGTATGCTCAAGGGTGGTGATTCCCAGGACGAGCATCAAAGTTGTATTGTCAAAGCCAGCGAATAAGTAACTCGCAAGTTGGAACTCCTTTTCAGACAATTCCGGAAAGTCATTCCTGAAACGACGCATAATGCCTCCAGATTCATTGTCAAGTGCTTCTTCAAAACTCTTCTGGGCAGAGGAATCGTTCCGGAGATCGCTGACCATGCTTTCGATTCTTTTATACAGAGAGCCATCGTAGCCGCCTTCAACTTCATTTCTATATGGATAGATTACCTCATATAAGCTAGCAAGATAGCGGAACTTAGCGGAGGTATTCACCCTCGTCAACTCGTTAATCTTCAAGTCTTTTTCTCTGGCTTCACTAATTAAGCCTTCAACTTGTGAGCGTAGTGCCTCTATAGCAAGAGACATTTTACCTTGTTCCTCCAGATTGCGGCGCTGCTTGTTCCAAAAGTAAAATGCAAGAATACCAGACAAGATAGATAATAGAAGCAAGACATTAACAATGAGATGGAACTCGAACTTCAGTTTCAGTCTGTTTTCCGTCTCCCTCTGGTGCAAATAGTTTTCGTGAGCTTTATATGCGGAAGTCTTTCTTGCCTCATCGTATGTGGAATCAGACACGTTCTTTGCCTCGAAAAGGGAATTGTAGGCTTTTCTATAATCTCCTCTTTGTAATTGGATCCGATGCTTGTAATAATGATAATAATACTTATAGGAACCCTCGGCCGAGGATAGATAAGCCATAATTGAGTCGGACTGTTCATACTGCCCATCGGCTGAAAGGGAATACGCATATGCGCCGTACTGATTCAGCCCATTAAGCTTTCCTCTCTTATTGACTATCCTGGTAAAGATATCCAGCGCAGTGGTATAATCGGATACGGGTGAGAACACTAAAAAGGAAGCATAATCTCCCTCGATAAGTAATCGTAAGTTACTTGTCAGGGAACTGTCAGCAAGTAATTTCTCATAGCTGTCTTGGGCCGTTTCCCATTCTTTGAGTTTGGCGTAATTCTTGGCTTTTCGGTATGCTACAATCTGAGAATACTCATTATTATCTACTTGCTTGAAATATGATTGAGCTTTGTCAAGATACTCTTTGGCTTGGGCATTGTCATATGTGATAGAATACATATCTGCCAATCCGATACATAGCAGCCCATTTTGTTTTGGATTATCGACAAATGGCATAGATTCTTCTGCGGAAGAATATGCGATAATGGCTTTATCGTATTGTTTGCCATTAAACAATTCCCTCCCCAAATAATAGTACGCTTTCAGCCGTTCTTCGGGGGTTCCGTGGCGCTCATACCAGTCTATGGCTGGCTGGATGACGCGCGTGTCGGCCGTGTCGATGTAGTTTTTGTCCAGGGCGATGGCGTGGAGAAGGGCGAACTTTGCCTTGGCTTCCTTGCCGTGAAGGGCTGAAGTGTCGATATTCCTGATGGAAGCAAGTGCGCTGTCCGGTCGTGCATCGATGTAGGACTCGATGTCGGAAAGCTGCGTCATTTGGCTCCGCCTGCCGCAGGATGCCAGCAGGGAAGTCGCAAAGAATAAGAAGAATAACGCGGTTTTGCTGAGTTTCATAGAATAGCCGTTTATCTGTACAAATATAAAAAAATGACCCCAAAAACTTGAGGTCATTTTTCTATAATATCGATGCTCTGGGTTATTCGGCTGCCCTGCGGGCTGCGTACATAATCTTGAGGGCGGAGCAGCGCCTAAGCTCCTGCTTCACGTCCGTTATGATACCCATCCTGGCATCTTCGTCTGCTTTCAGTGAAACCTGCATCAACTGGCGGTCGGCCTCGCTCATTGCGTCGCGTTCAGCGGCGATGAAGTCGCGGATGTCGTTCGTCGTCTTGAAAGAGTCGTTGAGCTGGATACGGGTCTCGGTACCGTACTGGCCCTGATACTGGGCGGTAGGGGAACCGATGTAGATGTATGAAGCCAAGTCTTTCCTTTCAAGCTTTGCGATCTCCGTGGCCTCAGGAAGCTTTACCCTTACCTTGACCTCGCTGGAACGCATCTGGGTCGTAACCATAAAGAAGAACAGGAACATGAACACGATGTCGGAGCTGGTTCCCAACTCAGGCATTTCTTTTTTACCGCTTCTTTTGAAAATAGGCATTTTGTCGTCCTCCCGTATTACTTTTTGGTTACATCCTTAGGTTCAGCCTCGGAAATATTCTGAGGAATGGCGTCCTTGGCAATCTTCTGCTGTGTTTCGTTGCAAGCGTTGAAAACCTTGCCGAAGTGCTGGCGGCAGAAGTCGTTGCGGACTTCATTGACAGCCTTCACGAGTTCGTTCTGAACAGCGATGTATGCCTTGTAACTTGTTCCTCGGTCATTCTGTAGGGAAATGATTCCTTTGGATACAGGATACTCGCCGAATCCTTCGATGACCTTCTTCTCCCTTTCCGGAAGGTTAGGATCGTCGTTAGGGTTCGTGATGAATTCCTTGATCTTGTCCTTGAGCTGGCTAACGTCCAAAAGCTGGTCACCGGCAAACAGTCTGTCAGAAGAATTGATCTTTACGATGATGATATTACGCTTGTTGACCTTCGTGTCTTCCTGCTTCTGCTCGTTCGTAGGCATAGGAGGGAGACGGCGCTGCAGACCTGACTGCTGGTCCATGGTGGACACCATCAGGAAGTAGCAGAGGAGAAGGAATGCGATATCAGCTGTCGATTGAGTGTTCAGACCCGGTGTTTTTCTTTTAGCCATAGCTGATGAGTTTTATTTAGTGAAAGCGTTTCTGATTACAGCAAATACGATTGCAGCAACTGCTCCAATCCCGAGGATTCCCGTAAGCAGAAGCACGGTGTCAGTCAACTTGAGCATGGAACCGCTAGGCTGACTCTTGACGCTGAGAGCCGGTGCACCCTTGGAGACTGCGTAGCAGATCAGCACCAGTGCTACGATGCCGACCAATACGAGCAGACCCTTGATGAGGCTCTTCGGATTGTTTTTAGCGGCCATGAGTATTACCAATCCAACCAACACGACTACCGCTGCGATGAGCAGGAAGTAGGTGTATCGGAGAAGGATATCGACGTTGCCGCCGCCTGAGGACAGGCAGATGACACCGAGGATGATCCCCAGGATTCCCAATACCCAACCGATAATTTTGAATATCTTATTCATTATGTTATCAGATTCTAAAAGTTGGACGGACTACAATTATTTGTTCTTCTTCTCGTATTTTGCGAGAGTGTCGACGAGGTCGATGGAAGCCTCTTCCATGTCAATTGACAGAGCGTCGATCCTGGAAAGAATATAGTTGTAGAACACCTGGAGAATCATAGCTACGATAAGACCGGCGACCGTTGTGATAAGGGCGACCTTCATACCACCAGCGACGATGTTAGGGGAGATGTCACCTGCAGCCTCGATAGCATCGAATGCCTTGACCATACCGATGACGGTTCCCAAGAATCCGAGTGAAGGAGCGATTGCGATGAAGAGGGAGATCCAGGAGAGGTTGTTCTCCATAAGGCTCATCTGGACACCACCGGAAGAAGCGATTCTCTTTTCAACCACGTCGAGGCCTTCGTCATAGTGAAGGAGACCATCGTAGAAAATGCTGGCGACTGGGCCCTTGGTGTTGCGGCAGACTTCCTTTGCCTTCTCGACACCACCTTCAGCAAGAGCATCTTCAACTTTCTTGACGAGCTTCTTGGTGTTGGTCTTGGCGAAGGAGAGGTAGAGGATCCTTTCGATAGCGAGTGCGAGACCGATGATCAAGCAGAGGAGGATCATTGACATGAAGCCAGGACCTCCCTGGATGAAGTAGGACTTGAGCTGCTGGTGGAACGGAACATCCTCACCGGTTCCCTTGAGAAGGTCTTCTGCAGTCAACTGGGCCGGAGCCTCTTCTGCCGGAGCTGCTTCCTGAACTTGCTCGGTAGCTTCGCCTTCAGCGGCAGGCTGGTCCTGAGCGGATGCAATGCTTGCAGTAAAGGTGAGAGCACCAGCTACTGCCAAGAACATGAAAAACTTTTTCATACTGTTTTCGTGTGTTTTAATTAATAAAGTATTAAATAGTTATATTTTCCAAGTCTTGATTATGTGGTTGTGAACCATCTAAAAATCGTGTGCAATTTACTAAATTATTTTCAAAAGGCAATATCTATAAGGAAATTTCTCCCATGATATTTTCGCCCAGATGAGCCTTCACCCAGGTGTTGTCGCGGCCCTTGCCGAGGAGGTAGAAAAGCTTGGCCAGCGCGCCCTCCGTGGTAATGTCCCGGCCGGAAACCACACCCGCTTTCTCGAGAGCCTTCCCGGTCGCATAAAGGTCCATGTTGACCGTTCCGGACATGCACTGGGTGACGTTCATCAGCACTTTCCCCATGGCTGCAGCTTCCTGGACAATATCCAGGAACCACTCCCTTGAAGGGGCGTTACCGGAACCGTAGGTTTCGATGATCACGGCCCTGGTCGCGTCACCGCACATGAAATATTTCATGACCTGGGGGGTGATGCCGGGGTGGACCTTCAGTATGGAGACGCTCGTGTCCAGTGCAGTGCTGATCTCCAGCGGCTCGTCCCATGCGGTGGGCTTCCGGATGGCTGCTTTGTTGTATTTAATGCTGATCCCGGCTTCGGCGAGCGGAGGATAGTTCGGAGACCGGAACGCGCTGAAATCCTCCGAGCTGACCTTTGTGCTGCGGTTCCCCCTGAGCAGCTTCGAGTTGAAGAATATGCTCACTTCCGGAACGATCGGGTGGCCCTGTGCATCCTTCGCGGACGCGATTTCGACCGCCGAGATCAGGTTCTCCTTCCCGTCGGTCCTGGCCACACCGATCGGGAGCTGGCTTCCGGTGAAAACCACCGGTTTGGCGAGGTTCTCCAGCATGAAACTCAGGGCTGAGGCGGAATATGCCATGGTGTCTGTCCCGTGGAGGACCACGAATCCGTCATATTCCTCATACCTGTCGCGGATGAGGGTGGCAAGTTCCTTCCAGAGGGAAGGCTGGACGTCTGAAGAATCTATCAGCGGGTCGAAGGTATAGGAATCGATGCGGAAGGCGAATTTCTGCAGTTCGGGGACTTCCTCCAGGATCTGACTGAAATCGAAAGGCTTGAGGGTCAGGTCCCCGGGGTCCTGCCTCATTCCTATCGTACCGCCGGTGTAGATCAGCAGGATGGATGATTTTTTCATATTCCGAAAAGTGTTTTGGCGTTATTCGTGGTCGTTTCGGCGACTTCCTCGACGGAGACGCCCTTGAGTTGTGCTATCATGGCTGCGATGTAGGGGATATAGGAGCTTTCGTTGCGCCTTCCCCTGTAAGGTACCGGAGTCAGGTACGGAGCGTCGGTTTCCAGCACTATCCTTTCCAGCGGGACCCTCTTCACCACTTCCGCCAGGGAAGCGTTCTTGAAAGTCACGACTCCTCCCACTCCTATGTACCAGTCTCCGAGTTTCTGGAGCTCCAGGAAGGACTCGTAGCTTCCGCTGTAGGCATGCATGTTCCCCCTGAGGCCCTTGTGCCTGCGTACGACGTCCAGGAAATCGCCCATCGCATCGCGGAGGTGGATATTGACGGGAAGGTCTCGTCCAGCCGCCCAATCGAACTGCCACTCCAGGGCTTCCTGCTGCTCCTTTGCGAACTCTTTGCCTTCGTGGTAGTCAAGGCCGATCTCACCCACCGCGACCACCGGGCGGTGGGAATATTCCATCATCCGGTCTATCTCCTCCCTCCACCGGTCCGTTACCGAGCCGGGATACAGGCCGATCATCGGGCGCAGGACGTCAGGGTGGCGTTCCGTCAGGGCGAACATGGCCGCCCTCTCGCTGCTGTCCACGTCCGGCTGGAGCATCATCCCGACGCCTGCCTCCAGGGCGCGGGAGATGTACTCATCCTCTTCGCCCGAAAAGGCCTCGTCGGTGATGTGGCAGTGTGTGTCGATGAAATACATTTCCTCAAAGATAGGAATTTTTTCAGTCTCCCCGTAACCTTACCTTTGCGGAACAGTGCTGGAGAAGGTCGATGGATATGAATCCGTCGCATTCCAGGATTGTTGTCAGTTCCCTCGCGCGGCTGTAGGGGATATCCATTTTCAGGCATATTTCATCGATCGATATTCCTCTGTTGGCCTTGACGGTCAGGGCGACCTTGAGCAGGGCGGCGAAGTCGGCCTCGTCCACGCTGCCTTTGTACGCTTCTTCCACTTCCGCCTTGAAATCCGTTTTCAGGGCCGTGCCCGGCCTGCCTGCGCCGAGTTTCGCCATCAGTTCTTCCAGGTCTCCTACCGGCTCGGCTATGTTTTGACGTATCAGGAGGTTGCAGCCCTGCGAAGCTGGATCGTCCAGCCTCCCCGGGAGGGCGAACACATCCCTGTCGTACGAAGATGCCAGCCTGGCCGTCATCATGCCTCCTCCCTTTATCCTGGATTCGACCAGGATGGTGGCACGGCATATTCCCGCTATGATCCTGTTCCTCCTGAGGAAGTTGATGCGTGCGGCCACGGTTCCCGGAGGATAGTCGGTCACGAGGGCGCAGCCTTCCGTGGCGGCGATCCTTTCCCCGGCCTGCTTGTTACGGGGTGGGTAGATCCTGTCTATTCCGGTGGCCATCACCGCGACCGTGGGGAGGCCGGAATCCAGTGCGGCTGTATGGGCGGTGATGTCTACCCCAATAGCCAGTCCGCTGACTATCAGTGGTTTGATCGTAGATTTAGACAGGGCTTCCACAATCATCCTGCACCATTCCCGGCCGTAGGATGTCAGGTCTCTTGTGCCGATGACGGCTATGTGCGGGATGCCGCCGAACACTTGCTCAGGAGGGGACGTTCCGCGGAAATACAATCCCAGCGGCGGGTCCTCACACTCCTTCAGGAGGCTCGGATAGCCGCTCTCTCCGATCCCCACGAAGCAGCAGCCGGCCGCCTGCAGGCCTTCCAGTTCGATGGCGGCGCTCTCGAATGCGCTCCAGGCTATCTGCGAGGCATATTTCACCCTGCCGAACCCGATCAGGGCTTCCACGATTTCCTCCTGCGGATGCCTGAATACTTCCGCCGCCCCTCCGAAAGCCTCCACCAGCGCCGCCCCAACCCTCGGCTCGAAACCGAATATCCTGTTCAATGCGCACAGGCCGATCCTCTCTTCCTCGATCCTCTCTTCCTCGCTCCTCTCTTTAATGATTCTGTCTTCCTCGATTCGGTCTTTAACGATTCTCTTTTTATCGATTCTTTCATTAATGATCCTGTCCATAATGTCCCATCCATTTTTAATGATCTCGTCCAGTATTTCTCGCCCGTTTTCCCGTCCGTTTGTCCCGTCCGTTATTCCTAGTTTGTCCGGCGCAATAAAACAATAAACCTGCAGTCCGGACGTGAATCCGCTGCAGGTTTATGTAATTCTTTTGTTTTTTGCTCTTCTCGCAGTTCC
>ONPI01000090.1 GCA_900319685.1 uncultured Bacteroidales bacterium | reverse complement strand
CCATCCGTGAAGAGGTAGATCGTCGGTCTGTCTTTCATCTCCATAAGTACAAATATACGTAGAATTTTTTGGGCGGCTTCAAATTTGTGACTAAATTTGAGAACTTATGAACATTCTCGTAACGGGAGCCAACGGCCAGCTTGGCACGGAACTCAGGAACATTACGGCTGGCAGCCGCAACAGGTACATCTTCTCGGACGTGATCTCACTGCCGGGCGTGGAAACCGTCAACCTCGACATCACCAACATCGAAGCCATAAGGATAATCTGCGAGTCGGAGCGGATAGACGTAATCGTCAACTGCGCAGCCTACACCAACGTGGACAAGGCCGAGGACGACACGCAGATGGCCATGCTCATAAACAGCACTGCGGCAGGCAACCTCGCCCGGGTGGCCGGGGAACGGGGGGCAACCCTGATACATATTTCTACGGATTATGTATTCAACGGACGCACCGCCATCCCATACAAGGAAGACCATCCCACAGCGCCCCTCGGAGTATATGGATCCACCAAGCTCGCAGGTGAAAAGGAGATCGAGAAATCCGGCTGCAGATGGATCATCCTGCGTACCGCATGGCTCTACTCCCCGTACGGCAGGAATTTCGTAAAGACTATGCGCCAGCTTACGGCGGAGCGGGACGTGCTTAAGGTTGTCTTCGACCAAGTGGGCACACCTACATATGCAAGGGACCTCGCCAGCCTGATCGCGGCCATCATAGACCGCGGAATGCTGGACCGGACAGGGATATATCACTTCAGCAACGAAGGAGCCATTTCCTGGTACGATTTCGCCAAGGCCATCTGCGAGCTCTGCGGCAACACCTGCGACATAAAGCCGTGCCATACCGGGGAATATCCGACCAAAGCAGTCAGGCCGCATTTCTCGGTATTTGACAAGACCAAGGTCAAGGAGACTTTCGGGATCGCCATCCCTTACTGGAAGGACTCCTTGAAAGACTGCATCGACAGATTGCAACAACGATAAAAGCAAAACATCGATATGAAAGGAATAGTACTGGCAGGAGGGAGCGGGACTCGCCTCTACCCAATCACCAAAGGTGTAAGCAAGCAGATGCTTCCGATTTTCGACAAGCCGATGGTCTATTATCCGGTATCAGTCCTGATGAACGCCGGCATAAGGGACATCCTGATCATCTCGACGCCTACCGACCTGCCTGGATTCAGGCGCCTCCTGGGCGACGGGAGCGACTTCGGAGTGAACTTCGAATATGCCGAACAACCATCTCCTGACGGCCTGGCCCAGGCATTCATCATCGGCGAGGATTTCGTCGGGGACGACTGCGCCTGCCTCGTGCTCGGAGACAACATATTCCAGGGCGCAGGTTTCCACGAACAGCTCATTGAAGCCGTCCGCACCGCCGAGGAAGAAGGAAAGGCTACCGTATTCGGGTACTGGGTCAGCGATCCGCAGAGATACGGGGTGGCCGAATTCGACCCGCAGGGCAACTGCCTGAGCATAGAAGAGAAACCGGCGGAACCCAAGAGCAACTACGCGGTTACCGGCCTGTATTTCTACCCGAACGAGGTAGTAAGGATAGCAAAGCACATCAAGCCATCCGCCCGTGGAGAACTCGAGATCACGACCGTCAACCAGGAATTCCTGGCCGCCGGCAAACTGAAAGTCCAGAAACTCGGCCGGGGCTTCGCATGGCTGGATACCGGCACCCACGAGTCCCTCTCCGAAGCTTCGACATACATCGAGGTCATCGAGAAGAGACAAGGCCTGAAGGTAGCATGCCTCGAAGAGATAGCGTTCCGCAACGGTTGGATTTCCGCCGAAAAGCTCCGCGAGATCGCGAAACCAATGATCCGGAACCAGTACGGACAGTACTTGATGAAAGTAGCAGAAGAACAATGAACGTAATAAAGACTCCGATCGAGGGCTTGGTGATCATCGAACCCAGACTGTTCGGTGACGACAGGGGCTATTTCTTCGAATCCTTCAACCAGAGGGAATTCGAGCGGGAAATCGGCCCTGTCACATTCGTGCAGGACAACGAAAGCAAATCCTGCTACGGAGTCATAAGGGGCCTTCATTTCCAGAAAGGCGAACACGCCCAGAGCAAGCTCGTAAGGGTGGTCAAGGGTGCCGTTCTCGATGTCGCGGTCGACATCCGCCCGGGCTCCCCTACCTACGGGATGCACTTCGCCGTTGAACTTACCGGTGAAAACCACCTGCAGTTCTTCCTGCCGAGGGGGATGGCACACGGCTTCAGCGTGCTCTCCGAAGAAGCTGTCTTCCAATACAAATGCGACAATTTCTACTGCCGCGAATCAGAAGGTGCCATTGCTTGGGACGACCCTGACCTGGGCATCGACTGGCGTATCCCGAAAGATAAAGTGATCCTTTCGGAGAAAGACCGCAACCACCCTAGACTCAGGGATTTGGAATAATCAAGAAATATTGCTGTAATCCTTGATGCCGTACTTGTCCTTGCGCAGTTCCGCAGCAAGTGGCGAGTTGGCTTCAAGTGACAGCGTCGGGTCCTCCGCCAGGATGTGTTCCGCATAGCTGCGGGCATCGGACAGGACCCGTCCGTCCCTGGCAAGCGAGGCAATGTTCAATGTTATAGGCAGGCCGCTCTGCTGGGTGCCCTCAAGGTCTCCCGGACCACGCATTTTCATGTCCTCCTCAGCGAGATCGAAGCCATTCTCGGTCGCACACATCAACTCAAGGCGTTTCCTGGACTCCTTGCTGACCTTGTTGCCGTGCATCAGCACGCAATAGGATTTTTCCGCTCCCCTTCCTACTCTTCCCCGCAATTGGTGCAATTGAGCCAGGCCGAACCTCTCGGCATTCTCGATGACCATGACCGACGCGTTCGGAACATCCACGCCCACCTCGATGACCGTAGTGGAAACCAGTATGTCCGCCCTTCCGGAAGCGAATGCATCCATGTTGAACTGCTTGACTTCGGTCGTCTGCTGGCCGTGGACTATAGCCACCTTGTAGTCAGGCAGAGGGAACCGTCTCACAATCTCCTCGTAGCCGGCCTCAAGGTTCAGGTAATCCAGTTTCTCGCTTTCGAATATGAGAGGATAGACGATGAATACCTGCCGCCCGGAGGCTATCTCCTTCCTTAGGAAATTGTACAAGGCCGGGCGTTTCCCCTCGCCGACCAGCATTGTCTGGATAGGCTTCCTTCCAGGTGGCATCTCATCGATCACCGATACGTCCAGGTCCCCGTAGAAGGTCATCGCGAGGGTCCTCGGTATAGGAGTGGCGGTCATGACCAGCACATGCGGAGGTATTCCTCCGGAACCCTTGGCCCAGAGCTTGGCCCTCTGCTCCACACCGAAACGGTGCTGCTCGTCGATTATGGCCAGGCCGAGGTTCTTGAACTTGACTTCGTCCTCTATCAGGGCGTGGGTTCCTATGATTATTCCAACCGAACCGTCCCGGAGACCTTCATGGACCGGCCTCCTGGCGGCTTTCGTCACAGAACCGATGAGCAGTTCGCACCGGACTCCGGTACCGGAGAGGTACTTGGTGATATTCGCATAATGCTGGCGGGCAAGGACTTCGGTCGGAGCCATGATGCAGGTCTGGTAACCGTTGCCTATCGCGATGAGCGCCGACAGCACTGCCACCATCGTCTTTCCTGAACCCACATCCCCCTGGAGCAGGCGGTTCATCTGATGGCCGCTCATCATATCGGAACGTATCTCCTTGATGACCCTTTTCTGGGCACCTGTCAGTTCGTACGGAAGGGCGTTGTAGCAAACATTGAAAGCCTCTCCCACCTTGGGCATCGGGATACCGGCTTCAAACCGGCTCCTGACATATTTCTGCTTCAGGAGGGAGAGCTGGAGGAGGAAGAGTTCCTCCCATTTGAGGCGGTACTGCGCCTTTGCAAGCGCCGTCTCATCGGCCGGGAAATGGATGTTGCGTATAGCGTACCTCAGAGGCACGAGCCCTTTTTCCTTGAGGATATATTCCGGCAAGGTCTCCTGCAGGTCCCCGATCGCAAGGTCGATGGCCTCTGCCATGAGCTTGTTCATCACCCTGGCGGAGATGCCGGCGTTCCGGAGCTTGTCTGTAGAATTGTACACCCCCGTAAGCGTACCCGAATAATTCATCGCCCCTTCGGAAGGAGGATTGTCGATCTCGGGGTGGACCATATTGATCCTGCCGTTGAAGACGCTCGGTTTGCCGAAGAAAAGGAATGTACCTCCGGGTTTGAGACGTTCGTAAGTATATTTGATACCCTTGAAGAATACCAGTTCCATCGCGCCGCTGGTGTCCTGTACCGTCACTGTGAGGCGTTTTGCACCCTTCCCCTGCGGCATTTCAGAAGAGACGACCGTCCCGAGGATCTGGACATAGGCATTCTCGCTCCTTACATCCGCGATCTTCTGGATGGAACTCCTGTCCACGTAGCGGAACGGATACACGCGGAGAAGGTCCCCGACCGTCACGACTTCCAGCTCGGAACGGAGCAAGGCTGCCCGCTTGGGTCCCACTCCGGGCAAATACTGGACTTCCGTATCGAGTTTGTTCCGCAGCATCACCTATTCCAATGGACTATTTACGCGTGAGCCGGGCATCATAGGACACCAGGTAGGAACCGGCGAACGATCCCTTGGCTTCCTCGATGCGTACGATGTCGGCCTTGACGGTCAGCGAGGCGAAAGAACCGCCGTTAGATTCGCCGTCGGTGTCGTTGAAGGTGAACTCGACCGACTTGCATGGCGAGCAGGTATAGGACTTCTCGAACTTGCCATTCTTGTCGGAAAACATCGAATCGGTGAAGGAAGATTCCTCATATTCAAAAACGGAAACCACCTGGATGCCCTTCAGCGGCTTGCCATCTTCATCGGCGACGGTACCCGTCACCTTGTAGCTGGCCGTCTCATGCCCGTCTCCTTCATCAGGCAGAAGGCTGCCGGCCGAGCAGGACCAGAGGCAGAGGCACGCCAGGAGAATATATGGAGCCATGTTTTTCATACTTGCACAATATAATGATTTTTTTCTATATTTGATGTGCCTTGGAAAAGCACATCGAATGGTATCGGACTTGATTGGCAAATATATCTGGCTGATAAGGATCCTCACCGCTGCCGGAGACCGCGGCCTCTCCCTCAGGGAGATCACGGACAAATACTACGCGCGGTACGGGCAGGATTACTCCAGGAGGACCTTCAACAACCACCGCAGCGCAGTGGAGATGGTATTCGGAGTGGATATCGAATGCGACAGGGGGACCAACCGGTACTATATCCCTTATGGAGACGAAGTCCTGGACGACGATGAGAGCATCAGCTGGATGATCAACACGTTCACCGTGAGCAACCTGCTGTCGCTCGGCAAGGAGCGCTTGAGCGGACGCGTCAGCGTAGAGGAGATTCCTTCCGGGCAGCGGTTCCTTACGCCTGTCATGCAAGCCATGGAAGACAGCCGCGAACTTGAGATCTCCTATGCCAAATACACATCCCAGGCCCCGGAAACACTTCATGTTCAGCCCCTTGCGGTAAAGGAACACGAGCGGAGGTGGTATCTTGTGGCATACTGCCACGAAAGATCGGCATGCAGGGTGTACGGGCTCGACAGGATCGTGTCGCTCCGCGAGACCGACACCATGTTCAAGATGCCGAAAGGATTCGATATAGACTCCGTATTCTACGACAGCTATGGGATATTCTTCCCGAAAGAAGGCGAGAAGCCTCAGACCATCCGGTTCAAAGCGTCTCCCGAAGAGGCGAAGTATCTGCGTGACCTCCCGCTCCACCGCTCCCAGAAAGAGGAAGGCGACGGAGTATTCCGCATCAGGGTCATCCCGAACGAGGATCTGATGATGGAGTTCTGCAAACACGCAGGGAAACTTGAGGTCATCGAACCGGAAAACCTCCGGTCAGCCTTGAAGGAGAGGCTGGACAAAGCAAGCAAACAATATTCATGATAATATGGGAATCAAAACAGGAATCGCCATTGCGGCAGCTACAGCATTAATGATGATTATGAGTTGTGAACAGAAGAACGAGAAGGCACAGAGCAGTTACATCGGCCCGTCCGACATCCAGGTCGAGGACGGAAGGATGACCCCGGAAGTGCTCCTGTCCCTCGGAAGGCTTTCGGACCCACAGCTCTCCCCTGACGGGAAATGGATCCTCTACGGAGTAAGTTACACCTCCATCGACGAGAACCGCTCATGCAGGAATCTCTTCCTGGCCGAAGTGATATCCAACGAGGATGGAACCCTTTCCTTCGGAGAGAAGGTCCAGCTCACCAAGGAAGGCAAGAGCATCAACAACGCCCGGTGGAGCAATGACGGCAAATCGATCTACTATCTTCAGGGAGGACAGCTGTTCAAAGCCGGCATCACCCTCGCAAGCGGCAAGTGCAGCCTCGGCGCTGCCACCCAGCTGAGTGACATCGGGAACGGAATCGGAGAGTTCTCGATCAGTCCCGACGAGTCCCAGGTGTTATACACCGGGACAGTACAGGGATCCGTGAAGACTCCTAAGGATTTCGACGAGAAACTGGACAAGGCCCAGGCATATGTCGCCGAAGACCTCATGTACAGGCACTGGGACCACTGGACGACCGAGAAGCCTCAGGCATTCGTCGCTCCCCTGCCAGCCGCAGCCAAGGGTATCACAGAAGACAACTCTCTCAATATCCTGGGAGAGGACGAAGGCAGATACGAACTGCCTCTGGAGCCGTTCGGAGGCATCGAGCAGCTCTGCTGGAGTCCTGACGGCACGACACCGAGATTTACATCTACAAGATCGTCACCGGAGAAACCGTCCGCATCCCGATGGATGGCGGTTATGACACCGATCCTGTATGGAGTCCGGACGGGAAGCTGATCGCTTTCCTCAGCATGGCGCGTAACGGCTACGAAGCCGACAAAGTCAGGCTGATGGTTGCTTCGGTCGGGACCGGAAGCGGTGAGGACGGCCAGGGCGCCATCGAAGTGTCCGACATACGCGAATTGACCGCTGACTTCAAATACAACGCCGCCGGACCTGTATGGTCCCAGGATTCCAGGTATATCTACTTCAATGCCCTGACCGAAGGTTTACAGGCAATCTATAAGGTGGACGCACTGGCCGGTGCAACGAACGAGGAAGGCAACAGGCTGGACATCGCCCCAGTGCCGGTACGCATCACTCCTGAAGACGCCTGGTACGACTTCGATTCTCCTTTCGCCATCAAGGACAGCACCCTGCTTGCCAGCTACTGCTCGATGGAATT
>ONPI01000083.1 GCA_900319685.1 uncultured Bacteroidales bacterium | reverse complement strand
ATAGCATCGTTGATAACATCGGGAATCTGGTCGATAAGGTCTCCGATGGACTCAGTGGCGCTTCCAACGCCGTTCTGGATGAGTATGGAGTTGTAACGGCCGATAGCTTCCGCCATCTTGACCTTTTCCGAGGTGGAATACGAATCATAGTTGTCTTTGATTTCCTGGACGAACCCTTCATATTCCTGGCGGGACTTTTCCCAATCGGCCTCAGTATAATCCTTGAATTCATTCTCCGTCTTCTCGACGAAACTGTCGAAACGCTCAGGAAGGCTCTTGGTGGAAGCACATCCGACGAAGATCGCCAAAGCGGCGATAAAAGCGAAAACCTTTGACTTATCCATATCGTAAAGTGTTATACATTGAACAGGAAATGCATTATGTCGCCGTCTTTCACGACGTATTCCTTTCCTTCAGTGGCAAGCTTGCCGGCCGCCCTCACGGCGCTTTCACTGCCGAGGGTGACGAAGTCCTCATATTTGATGACTTCAGCGCGGATGAAGCCTCTTTCAAAGTCGGTGTGGATCACTCCTGCGGCTTTCGGGGCCTTGTCTCCCTTGTGGATGGTCCAGGCGCGGCATTCGTCGGCGCCTGCAGTGAAGAATGTCTGGAGACCGAGAAGGTGATATGCCCCCTGGATGAGCCTTACGACACCTGATTCCTGAAGGCCCATCTCCTCGAGGAACATCTGCCTGTCTTCGTAGGAATCCATTTCCACTATCTCAGATTCCGTCCTGGCTGAAATCACGAGTATCTCCGCATTCTCATCCTTGGTGGCTTCCCTGACTGCATCCACATACTTATTGCCGGAAGCAGCGGATGCATCATCCACGTTGCAGACATACATCACCGGCTTGTTCGTCAGCAGGAAAAGGTCGCGGGCCATAGCCGCTTCCTCATCGTTGACCGGCTCCACCGTCCTGCAGGATTTTCCCTGCTGGAGCGCTTCCTTGTAACGCAGAAGCAAGGCCACCAGCTTCTTGGCTTCCTTGTCGCCTCCGGTCGTCGCCTGTTTCTGGGACTTGGCCAGGCGTGCCTCGACCGTTTCAAGGTCTTTTATCTGAAGCTCCGTATCCACGACTTCCTTGTCCCTGACAGGATCCACGCTTCCGTCCACGTGGACTACGTTGTCGTCATCGAAACAACGCAGGACGTGAAGGATGGCGTCTGTCTCCCTGATATTCGCAAGGAACTGGTTCCCCAGGCCTTCCCCTTTGCTGGCACCCTTCACAAGGCCTGCAATATCGACGATGTCCACCGTCGCCGGGACGACGCTCTTCGGCTTGCACATATCGGCCAGCACCTCAAGCCTCTTGTCCGGGACGTTGGTGGATCCGAGGTTCGGTTCAATGGTACAGAACGGAAAATTCGCACTCTGGGCCTTTCCTGAACTGACACAGTTGAACAATGTTGACTTCCCTACGTTTGGAAGTCCGACTATACCGCATTTGAGAGACATATCAATCCAATTTGTACAAATATACGAATCAAAAGAAAAAGTTTTTCCGTTTCTTTTCCTTTTTGCTGTTTGACATGTGCATCTTTGATGCCGGAATGATCAAATGTTATTTTTACATCACTTTCATCTGGCTTCTCCTTGCGGTCCCCTCCCGGTTGCGAAATCCGGAGCCCGCGGGAGAAGTTTCCATATTGTTCTGGAACCTTGAGAACTTCTTCGACTGGAAAGCCGGCAACGGAGGAGAAGAGTTCTCTTCCTACGGAACGAGGCACTGGACGAAGCGGAAATTCGAGGTGAAGTGCAACGCTGTCGCCAAGGCCCTGCTATGGATTGCCGACACGGAAGGCGGGCTTCCGGACATGATAGGAGTCGCAGAGGTAGAGAACCGTTCCGTCTTGCAGAAACTTCTGGAAGGCACCGCGCTTAGAAGAGCCGGTTATTCGACCGTACACTACGACTCGCCCGATCCCAGGGGAATAGACGTCGCCTTGATGTACCGCCGTTCGGAACTGACACTTATGGAATCAAAGCCTCTCCATATTCCTTCGCTGGACACGAGAGATATCCTTCTTGCGACATTCCTGACCAAAAGGAGCGACAGCCTCGCCGTGCTGGTCAACCACCATCCTTCAAAATACGGGAAAGACTCGGAGTGGAAACGGGAAGCGGCCCTCAGGAGGCTGCGCTCGGCGACGGATTCCCTGGCCTCCGAAGGCTACCTGAACATTGTTGCGATGGGCGATTTCAATGACACCCCGGACAATCCTGCGTTCCGTATCATCACCGGCAGGGACGGTGGCCCCGGGGCGCTTTCTGACCTTTCCTCTCCCTTGTGGAAGAAAGGGTCGGGCACCATCAAGTATTCAGGGAAATGGGAACTGATAGACCTGTTCTTCGTGTCGGAAACACTTGCAAATGAGGGCCTTGTGTCTCCGATGAAGGTAATACGGGTGCCGTTCCTGTCTGCCAGGGACAACACCCATTCCGGAGAGAAGCCTTTCCGCACCTACACTGGACCGCGGTATTCCGGAGGAGTCAGCGACCACTGCCCCATAATGATAAAGATTCGATAATATTTATTACATTTGTAAGGATATGGCAATAACTTAAATGATTAATAATATGGAAATGAAAACCAAGATAAGGGAGAAATTCAAGACTCTCTTCGGCGGAGAAGGAGAAGTTTTCGCCTCTGCCGGCAGGATCAACCTCATCGGAGAACATACCGACTATAACGGCGGATATGTATTCCCAGGAGCCATCGACTGCGGAATAATGGCCGAAGTCAAGGTCAACGGGACCCAGAAGGTCAGGGCTTTTTCCCTCGACTATGATGAATATGTAGAATTCGGACTCAATGAAGAGGACAAGCCTCAGCAGCAGTGGGCCTGCTACATATTCGGTGTCTGCCGCGAGACCACGAAGCGTGGCGGCAAGGTCGAAGGATTCGACTGCGTATTCGCAGGAGACGTCCCTCTCGGAGCCGGCCTTTCCTCTTCGGCAGCCCTTGAAAGCACCTTCGCATTCGCAATCAACTACCTGTTCGGCAACAAAATCGACAAGTTCGACCTTGCCAAGATCGGCCAGAGTACGGAACACAACTACTGCGGCGTCAAATGCGGAATAATGGACCAGTTCGCTTCCATATTCGGAAAGAAGGGCAACCTTATCCGCCTCAACTGCAAGACACTGGAATACAAGTATTTCCCATTCGATCCGAAGGGATACAAACTGGTTCTTGTGGATTCCTGCGTAAAACACGAGCTGGCTTCGTCGGCCTATAACAAGAGGCGCGAATCCTGTGAGAATGCAGCCAAGGCCATCAGCAAGAACCATCCGGACGTGGAATTCCTCAGCGACGCCAAGAGAGTGTGGCTCGATGAAGTACGCGACGAGATTCCTGAAGAGGATTTCCTCAGGGCTGAATATGTGATCGGAGAGGTCCAGAGGGTGCTCGATGTCTGTGATGCTCTTGAAAGGGGCGACTACGAGACCGTCGGCGAGATGATGTACCAGACCCACTTCGGAATGAGCAAGCTGTACGAAGTCAGCTGCGAGGAGCTGGACTTCCTCAACAAGCTGGCACGAAAATGCGATGTTACAGGCTCAAGGGTGATGGGAGGCGGCTTCGGTGGCTGCACGATCAACCTCGTGAAGGAGGAACTGTATGACGGGCACGATCCTAAGTTCTATGATGTCGTCATCAGCGACGGCGCCAGGAAGGTCGAATAAGAGGCTTCACAACACAACTTAATACGACACGGGCCGCACGGGATAGTTCCTCTGCGGCCCTATTTGCTTATCTCATTGCTCACTACAAAGTTAAGATTGTCATTAGCATATGGTTCATTGATTATCTGTCTTTCTAACTACGATTGGAGTTTCGCCAATTAATGTAGGATTTTGACTTTCTCATTCATAGTGATTTGCCGAGGGGAACCCTCCGGAAAACAAAATAAGGCGGCTGAAGAACAGCCGCCTTATTGATTCACAAGAGCTTCCTATTAGAAGAAGCGGGCCCTGTTGTCCTTGACGTCAGCGTCCAGCATCATGACCGGAAGGATCATCTGGGACATATAGCTTGCCATCTGGTCTGCGTTGGCCTTAGCGTCGTCCTCGGTGTAGAAAGCACCGGTGTCCCGGCCATTCACCTTGAACACGTAGGTACCGATCATTCCGGCAACCGGACCGCAGATCTTGCCCTCCGGGGCAACGGATACAGCACCGATGAACTTAGGGTCGAGACCCTGGCCGTTAAGCGAAGCGAACCTGACATCGACATCGGAGCTGACGGAAGTGTTCAGCTTGTCTGCGATTTCCTGGAGGTCGTCCATTCCCTTTATCTGCTCTGCGACATCTGCGGCTGCCTTTTCAGCTGCCTTCTGAGCGAAGAGCTGCTGGCGGATGACGTCCTTGGTTTCATCAAGCGTAGCTATTCCATCCTTGTGGATACCGGTAACGGTAGCGATGAAGAAATAGTTGTTGTTGACCGTGATAATATCGGAAACCTTGCCAACCTTGTTGTCGAAGATCCACCTTGTGACTTCCCTGGCCTGGTTGATGGAACCATAGGTATCATTGCTCTCCTGTACGGCAGTCATAGGGTGTGAATAGACACCGAGAGTATCTACAGCGGCCTTATAATTCTTGTAGTCCCCAGCAGCGAGCTTGGCGAACTTGCTGGCCTGGGAATAGTAGTCATTGAAAGTCTCGTTGCTGGAGAGTGAAGACTTCTGGAGGATGGCAACCTGCTTCTTGGTGACAGGAGCGGTCCTCTTGGTGACCTCGACGATATGGGTACCGTACTGGGTCTTGAGTACGAACGGCTTACCTACCTGTGCGGTAAGGGCTGGCTCGAAACCAGGGATCATATAGCTCTGGGTCAACCAGCCGATATTGCCCTGTCCGCCGTCTGCAGCGCTCTGGGTGTCGGCAGATACGGAAGTCGCAACATTGGCGAAGCTCTCGCCCTTCTGGAGGACGTTCATTACGCTGTCTATCTTCTCCTGGCTGTCCGTGGCTGCGAAGAGAATATGCCTTACATAGATGGAATCAGGAACCTGTGCGGTAGCCATGATCCTGCCGGCATAGAATACATTCTCGTTGTCGGAAACGATAGGAGAAGTACCTGAAGCATTGGAGAATACGAACTCATTGAGGTCTGTGTTGATGGTGTTGAGTTCGCCGGCACGATACCAGTACTCACTCAGCGGCTTCTCGGAATTCCTTGCAAGGAACGTCTTGACGGCCTCGGTGGTGGAGAACTCATCGTAGATGCTGTTCATCGCCTCCTTGGTAGCCTCGATGTCTGCTGCGGAAGGAGTAACCTCGAATACAACGTATTCCATATCCCTGGAAGCATTCTGGCGGTACAGGCTCTTATGGTCGTTATAATACTTCTGGACCTCTTCGTCGCTGACCGTGATGGTAGAATCCTGAGTGAATACAGAAGGAACGAGGACGAAGTCGACGTTAGCCGTGTTGTTGTTGTCGGCGATGGCCCTCTTGAGCATGAGCGGGTTCTGGAAGTTGCTGGCTGAGAAGAGGGAACCGTACTTTGCATAGAACTGCTGGGTGAAGACGGTATTCTGGATATAGTCCCAGTATGTCTTAAGGCGGCCGGTCTGGTCTGTCTGGACGGCGTTGATGATATTCTGGAGGGCAGTCTTGCTGAAGTTGCCGTTCTCATCCTGGAAAACAGGGTTCTGGGAGATGACTGGAGAAACCATATCTCCTGCGAGGAGCTCCTTGAGTTCTTCTTCCCCAACCTTGATACCGGCATCGGCAGCCTTCTTGGTGAACAGATACTTGTCCACGAGGCTCTGCCAAGCGGCGTTGCGGATCTGCTGTTGCTGCTGGTCGCTCTGGGCAGAATTACCGGTAACCATCTCGTTCACAACCGTAAACCTGTCGACATCCTGCTGGAAGTCAGTGTAAGAGACAGCCTTTCCGTTGATTTCACCTACGTTGTTCTTGGATGACATCATATTGAAAGCGGACTCGAGTGTGCCCGGATCAATGATGAATGACAGAAGGGCCAGTGCAATGATGATGGACACTGCAAGGCCGGCCTTGTCGCGAGTTTTTTGAAGAATCGCCATTGTTTATATTGTTTTAAATTTCAAACATTTTGATATTGGGGTGCGAAGATAGTGATTTTTAATCAATTTCCTATTATTTTTTAAGTAAAGGCCCGATAAAGTTGACCGAATCGATGATTACTCGTGTCGTGTCTTCAATCACATAGACATAGCTGTTGAACGGCCGGTAGATGATGGCGTTCCTGGCCATTTCGTCCGACCTCATTCCATATCCCTGCATGAAATCGTCCTTGTTGAACATCCTCACATAGCAATCTGTGTAGATTTCCTTGTTCGCCTGGTCCCAGTACAGGGTGTCCGTCTCCATCGTCTGCTGCTTGAGCACATTCTGCACTATCACGTTGCCGAACGCCGACCATTGCTCGATATTGTGCTTCTTGCTCTTGAAGTGCCTGGCGTTGTTTGAGTGCAGCACCGTCTCCAGCACATCCCCGTCGGTATAGGCGAACACATGGAGCCCATTCGGAAACAGCTCGTAGGAACAGGTATCGTTGTCATACCGTTCCATTATGTCGGCTTCCACCCTCATCTGAAGGTTCCCGGTCCTGGTCTGGACGACGAACATACTGTCCACCGTCTGAACCGGCGTCTCCTCCAGATCGAGCTTGTCCGCCTCGGAGAGTTTCCCTTTGCATGAATATACGACGAAAGCAACCGCAATCGCGGTTGCAATCATCGTAATGTTATGTAGTTTTCGTTCCAAGGCCTTGGCCTTTGAATAAATTACCTTGTCCTGACGGTTGTGGTTGCGTGCATTCCGCCGCAGTTGACGGTGTAGGACTGTCCGTCCACGATATCATACATGAAAGCGTCTGCCTTTGCAGGGAAGCTGGCTGAATACCTTCCGATAAGGGCGTTGCAATCACCGGCCAGTGAAGGATCGGCAGCCTTTGCCCTCTGCAGGTAATCGACTGCTACCCAAAGGTTTGCCCTTGAGGTAACCTCATCGCCGCCGCAACGGGTAGAAGCCCAGATTGTTCCGGTGATGTAGTAAGCCCTTCCCTGATAGCTGGAGTCAAGTTCAGCCGCCCTGTTTGCATAAGAGGATGCCTTGGCGGTCATTCCCTTCTTTACGCAGACATTGGATGCTTCCATGTTGTACTTCGCTTTGGTAAGGTTATCGATATCGCTGAAGCTGCATGCCTCTTCGATGTACTTCAAGGCGGCGTCGGTGTTGCCCTGTGCAAGGTTGAGCCTGTAAAGACTGTAAGCGGTCTTGGCATTAGGCTCGTTCCTGTAAAGAGCGGTGGCGGCCTTGAGGTAAAGGTCGTTGTTCTGGCAGCCTTCTACTGTATTGAGCATACCCACGATCTTGGCGTTAAGGGCCATATCGGATGGGTTTGCCTCATAGCGAGGAGTGAACAGGCCGAGAAGGTCGTCGCAGCTCGCGATCTTGCTGTCGATGTAGGTCAGGTCAAGACCGTTCCTGGCTTCGGAGATCTTCTTGATGTCGTCCTTGTCGATGCCCTTGGCAACGAGTGTAGCGCTGTCGGTAGCGGCAGCCTTGTCAAGGAGGCCGACTGATGACTCATAGACATCCAGGACTTTCTCGACATCAAGCTTGCCTTCGTTCTTGAGAGCGACCGCAGCGTTGAAGTAAGGGACATACGAAGCGAAGTTCGTCAGCTCCTGGTTCTCGCCGATGATCTTTCCGATTTCGTCAAAGACGAACTGGTTGTCCTTCAGTTTATACTGGACGATATACCTGGCCTTGTTGTTGAGTGCCTTTACAGCATTCTTCGGATAAGTAGCCGCCCTCTGGTCCTGAAGGGTAAGGAGAGAATCGATGATGGCATTGCGGAGAGCCACATCCTTGGTCTTGGCGATCTGCCTGGTAAGGAGGGTGGAACCCTTGATCAACATGTTCTCGCTTGCAGTAGCAGGGCAGATGGCATATGCCTTCCTCCAGTTAGGAAGGGCATCATCGTAATTCTTCTGCTTGTAATAATCATCGTAGAAGGAAAGATACTTCTTGCACTCGTCCGCGTTAGGTCCGTACTTGTCCTGTGCGGAAAGCTTTATTCCCGTGAATGATACAACAAGTGTCAACAGAGCTAGTGTAATCTTTTTCATGGTCTTTTGTGTTTTCAATTTCAAGCAAATCCAGTTAATCGTATCTTGGTTTCAAGAACCAAATGTCAAGTAAGTTAAGTCCTATGTTAAAATTAATGTACCTTTCCCTTACCAGGTTTCCGGCAGTAGAACCTCGCTGACCTATATCTATCCCCACTGTCAAACCGTTGGTCACTCCGGTTCTGTTGCTGAATACAGGGAGCGTAGCTCCAAAAGTCAGACCAAACGCATTTATGTTGCTTCCGTCCACCTTGTAGTAGGCCTGGTCCCAATATGCTCCGGCCCTGTATGTTACCCTCCTGCGGTAGTACCTGATATCATTCCTGTTAGGCACGTAGGAGAATCCGGCACGGACCGACTGGGATGTCGTCGCGCTGAACACCGCGCTTCCTACACAGGCAAATCCGGGTACGTTGTCAAGCCCGCAGGAAGACCAGTCGGACCTGAGATAATTCACCTCCGCAGTCCACTTGTTGCCACGGAGCGAGAATCCTGCGCCGATTTCCTGGGCAAGTCCAACCCTGTTGCGCTTGCCGAGGGTGTCCGTGAAGGTCCTCGGGGAAGGCGTGGAGTCGTTGATGGAAGATATGGTCTGGATTTCATACCTGTCCACATGTCCGGAGAAGTTGGATTTGAGTCTGTAGGTAGCTCCTATCACCGCAGTGACATTTCCCATCGCAGGAGTCTCATACTGAACTCCGAATTTCCCCGAATAGCTCTTCAGGTGCATCTCATATCCGCTGTAGATATCCCTGAAGCCCGTGCTGGCCAGGTCGAAGGTGCTGTTCTTGTTGAGCTTTCCGAAATAATACTGTCCCTCCGCTCCGATCGAGAAACCCTTGAACGGGGTCAGGCCGGCGCCGAGAAAGACCTCGGAAAGACCGCCATATCCCTGTACCGTATTGGTGATCACGCCCGTCTGGGAAATGATGTTGCCTGTCTCCTTGGAGGAAATCTTGTACCCGAGGTCGCTGAACGGAGAGAAGCCGGCATACATCGCCAGGGATTTGTAAACAGGGAACGAAAACGCCACGTCGTAGATGTTGAACGTGTTGTTGGAGGAACTCATATCCCCTTGCTTGTAGTATCTGTTTCCCTGGGCGAGGCTGAAATCAGCCATGAAGGTCTTCTTGTCCCGAGCGGTTACCGCCGCCGGGTTGAGATAGTTGAGGGCTCTCTTGTCGCGGGTGGCTATTCCCACGCCGCCCATGGACTTGTTATAGGCGGATCCTTGCCTGGAAATGTCGCCTATCCCGAACATCGAATATGGGGAATATGAGTTGTATGCTTCATTCTGCGCACTCAAAGGAAGTACACAGAGCAAGCTGAAAGCTATCAGGAGTATTCTTCTAACGTTTCCTTTCAACATAATCGTCAGCTATCAATGCCAACCCCATCAGCACTAGATTGCAGACTACAAAGATGGAGTTTTTCATTCTTTTTGCAAAATATAAAGCGTCTCCGCCCGTAAAAACCACAACTTTTTCCGGAAACAGCGACAAGTACCCCTGTATTTCAAACATTATGCCGCTTACTACCCCCGATTCTATGGAGGAAACCAGCGAATTTCCTGTTTCTCTGATGTTTACGGGAGTGTCCACTATTGGGAGTGTCCGTGAATACCTGTTCAGCGCCTTGAACCTGGTACGGCAGCCCAGGGAAACGTTGCCTCCGGAGTAGTTACCCTCCTCGTCGGTAATATCTATGGTCATCGTGGTCCCGAAGTCGAATACCATGCTTCCCTTGCCTTTGAAAAGGTACCTTGCAGCAATCACCGCAGCCGCCCTGTCCGGAGAAAGATATTCCGGCAAAGAATAGCTTGTCACGGTCTGCAAGTGTTTCCTGTCGAGGATTATGAGTTCTCCACAACCGGAACGGAGCTTTTCTTCCTGGGACTGATTCACTTCAATGGTTGAAGAAATCACCATGACTGCCGGTTTTTCCTTTTCGACAAGGGAATCGATGAAATCGAACATCTTCTCCCCCTGGTAACGGAATGTCTTTCCGAGCGTCATTCCGTCCGACCAGGCCGCCTTGAGGGCTGTGTTTCCTATTTCCACCAAAAGATTCGGCATCTTCCAAAGATAGTGATTTTTTTTTATTTCAGCTTCATAAGCGTCTGGAGGGCCTTCTGGAGGGTATCTATTCCGCGCGTGACTATCTTGAGTTTACCTTCAGACTGCTTGAGATGGAAGAGCTGGTCGTTGGCGTTGATGTTGCCGAGTATATCCGTAAACACCTTGGTCTTGTAGTAAGGAGACATCGGATTGGAGATGAAGAACATTATCATCATTCCGTTCTTGATGATGATTTTCTCGAATCCGAGCTTGCTTCCGAGATTACGTATCTTGACCACATTGAAAAGATTGCCGGCTTCTTCCGGAAGTTCCCCGAAACGGTCGGAAAGTTCCGCCCTGGCGCGGTCTATCTCCTTGTCATTCAGCATCGAATCGAGATGCTTGTATATCCTTATCTTCTCCGCCGTGATGTCTATGTAAGAGTCCGGAATCATTGCCGGCTGGTCGGTTTCTATGGTACAGTCGACTAGGAAAGAGTCGTCTTTCCTTCCTGTTGACACGCCTGTTTCAACCCCTAGTTCTTCCATCGCCTCGGCAAGTATCTTCTGGTATGTCTCATATCCCATATCCATTATGAATCCGCTCTGCTCGGCGCCGAGGAGGTTGCCTGCGCCACGGATGTCGAGATCCTGCATGGCTATGTTGAATCCGCTCCCGAGGTCGGAAAATTCCTCGATCGCTTTCAGCCTGCGCCGGGCGTTGTCAGTGATGGATACCAAAGGAGGCACTATAAGGTAGCAGAATGCCTTCCTGTTGGACCTTCCCACCCGTCCTCTCAGTTGGTGGAAGTCACTCAGGCCTATGTTCTGTGCCTGGTTGATTATTATGGTATTGGCATTTGGAATATCCAGTCCGTTCTCGATGATCGTCGTACAAAGAAGCATGTCATAGTCACCGCGGATGAAGTCCAGCATCCTGTTTTCCAGTTCCTTCGGTTCCATCTGGCCATGCGCGACACATATCTTCATGTCAGGAACAAGCCTGTGAAGTATCTCATGGATGGAATCAAGTTCCTCAACTTTGTTGTGGAGGAAGAAAAT
>ONPI01000037.1:2652-26792 GCA_900319685.1 uncultured Bacteroidales bacterium | reverse complement strand
AAGGTTTCATTGAGCACCCCGCTCATCTGGGCTCCGAAAGAAAACCAGCTGCCCTGCCCAAAGGTATACTGAGCGCTCAAGCCGTACTGCTGGTTTATGGAGCGGGAATCGGATTCTGAAGAATAATAATCGTTCCGTCCGGAAGCGTCGAAAGCATTCCTTTCACTGTTCCGGTGCGAGAGATCCAGCCTCGCCGTAGTCGAAACGGTCCATTTTTCACCGAAAGGTTCAGTGAACATGACCGATCCCCCAAACTGGTAGTTGTCCGAACCGGAATCGTATCTCATCGACCTGCCTTCGGTCTGCCCGGCTATATGCAATACGGATTCTTCAGTACTGTTCCCTTCGCCGTCACCATAACTGCCGTTCAGCCCAAGACGCAGGCTCCTTTTCTTCTTGCCCCACAATTCACGCACCGTCATGTCCGAGGAAAAGTCAGCATCACGGCTGACATCAAAAGTGCGCGATGCGTTCTCGGAGCTGTTGATCCTGATTCCTTCGCGGTCAGTGGCAGAAGTCCCTGACGTAAGCCGGTCGGTGCGGTCATGGCGGAAAGACGGCCTGAAATGGAACCATACCTTGCCCTTCTCTTTCTTCATCTCCAGATTCGAAGAGAAACTGTTTACGAAAGACTTCCCTGAACGGCTTACGGAAGTGAAAATGTCTCCATCTTCCTGGAATGTGGTCCTGTAAGTTTCCGAACCGGTATCGGTGTCGGTGTAACGGTAGCTTGCGCTCAAGGTGCTTTCAACATCCTTTATGCGCGATGTATTCAGATTGAGGCCGGCCTGAGCGGCGCTTGAAAGACCCATACCAGAAGACGACGGATCCGATTCCTCGCCTCCCCTGTAACGGATAAAGACAAGGCTGGAATTATCGGATACGTTCTGGGCACTGCCGATCAAGGTCAGCTGGTCTTTCTTGTTGTATGCCGAGACCAAGGCATTGGCATCGAACAACAATCCTCTGTCGTCCCTGAGAGGCTCATCCTCCCCTGAAGAAGAAACCGTGGTGCCGCCTTTGATTCCGACATTCCCGAACCAGCCTTCTTCATATTCCTTCTTCAAGGCGACATCGAGCACTTTCTCCCTGCTGCCGTCCTGGACTCCGGATGCACGGGCCGACTCGGATTCCCGGTCGATCACCCGCACCTTGTCCACAACCGAGGCTGGCAGGTTGTTCAAGGCCATGCTCTGGTCGTCGAAGAAGAAGGTGCGACCTCCGACGGTAAGTTTGTCGATGGTCTCGCCGTTGAACTTGACTTTGCCGTCGTCTGTAATCTCCATCCCCGGCATCCTGCTTATGAGGTCCTTGAGCATCGCATTGGCTCCCACGCGGAAAGACGAGGCATTGAATTCGACCGTGTCCTGTTTCACCACGATGGGGTTGCCCACGTCCGTCACCACCGCCGCCTTGAGGAATTTCTCGTCCGGACGAAGGAGGATGGTTCCCATTTCCACTATCCTTTCGCGGAAATAATTCTTCTTTACGACCGGGACGTATCCCATCATCTCTATGTGGAATGAATACTCACCGTAAGGAATCTCCTCGAGCTTGGCCAACCCTTGGGCATCCGTCAGGGTGAAATTGGAAATCGTAGTGTCCTTCGCCGGAATAACGTACACCGAAGCAAAGGACATCGGCTCCCTCGACACGGAGTCGAGGACCGTGACCCTGACCTCGCTCAACCTGCCGGCAAACAGGTTGTCGTTTATTATAACGACCTGGGCCTCCGACACGAAGCCGAAGGCCAGGACAAGTAATAATACTGAAAGGACTCTTTTCATCTCATCAATGCTTCCGAACGCCGTCAAGGTCGATCAGGGTGAACTGGGCTGCCCCGTTGTAATTGGTCAGGATTCCCGTGAAGTCCACCTTCGCGCCTGCCTGGATAGCCGGATCTATCTCTGTGTCGGAGAATTTGGCATATCCGCTCGAGCGGACCTGGAGTTCGGTGCCCCCGGTCATCTTGAAATACTGGCTGACGGAATATGCCGAAGCGTTGTTTATAAGCTTTGTCAAGTTCTCAAGATCGCCGACAGATCCGTGGTTATAGTCACCGGAGTTGCCGATCTGGGCAGAATCCCATACACCTGAGATAAGATATTCCTTCATCTTGTTGGCACTCATCGCCCAGGTGGTCACACCCCACTGCTTGTCAGAAAGGAAGAGCCTGTTCGCGGAAGCTTTCTTATCCGCATTGGAATCCAGATAGATGAGTACGAATATTTCGTTGGCGTAAGTCAAATCCTTGATTGTCACCAGTTTACCGAACAACGGGCTCTTGTAGCCGAGCTTCAGGGCGGCCTTGATGTCAGACTCGGTGATTTCCAGCGGTGCGACCTCCGGCCCCTTCGCTCCCCTGAAAATGTGGGAGTCGATCAGGGACTTGACATCGATGTATGCAGTCTCATATTCACCGGTAGGATCGTCGCAGCCGATCTGCAGCATTCCGCAGTAGTTGCCCAGGGTGAGCCCTTCGCACTTGACATAAAGGATCTGGCCGAGCTTGTAGTCGTTGTACAGACCGGTCGACCCGATCTTCACCTCGATGGCTCCGGTCTCGTCCTGGATGTACACCGAACGGTAGATGTTCCCGGAAATATCTGAGGATATGATCTTTCCGCTGATTACGATGTCCTTCTCGATATGGTAAGGCTTACCCGTATAGAGGGCTTTCAGCTCGGCGATGGAAGTGTTCACCTGGCTGTCCATGTTGACAGCGGCTGCCGGATCCGGAACGCCCTGGTTGGCGAATACGGGATCCCACTCTGAGCATGATGTGACGACTGCGGCAAACAGGATGGCTATCGAATATAATATCTTTTTCATTGTCGTTCCTCCCTTGCTTTAGAATCTGAAATAAAGGTTCAGCATGTAGTTGAATCCCGCCATGTAGAAGTACTTAGGATCGAACTTGTAATAGCGCTCCTTGCTCACGGTGTTGTCCACGATACGGGTCTGCTCGAAACCGCCGGTCTTTATGTCCCTGTTGTTCAGGATGTTCTTCGCGTTGAACGAGAAGCCGTACTGGTATTTCCGCTTGTAGTACCAGGACTTGCCGACCGAGAAGTTGACCACCCAGGCATTGTTGAACTTCTCCTGGGAAGCCATGTAATCGACTTCCTCGACGGTGATGTTCCCGTCAGCTCCGGCAGTCGCGGCGTCGGTCCTGTAGAGAGGGCTCATGTCGAGATAGGAATTGGCGAAATAATCGACATCCGCATCGATGAACCAGTAGTTATGGAAGAATGAGAGACCGAGACTGGCCGCAGTCTGCGGAGTACTCGGAACATAGTGCTTCTGAATCGAGCCGTCCGTCTTCGGATTGCTCTTCCAGTAAGGCACGAGGACGTTGTTGTATATAATCTCTGAACTGTTGTCCACTGTCGCCGTCATCGTAGGGTTGGATGTGTAGATATATTCACCGGTCGTGAAGGCACCCACCACGGAAAGGCCGCTGACCGGGGTCGGAACCTGGAAACCGAGTTCCATACCCACGTGCCTCTCGTCGATACCCTTTAGGGCGAAGTTACCGAAGGAGTTGTTGAGGTCGTAATAGACGCTCATAACATCCGTCTGGTCCTTGATAGTCGTGTAGAATCCGGTGACGCGTAGGGCATAACCATTGTTTGCGAACATGTAGTTGACGTCTCCGGACAGGGTCTTGACGTTGGTCAAGCCGCTGATCAGGGTGTTGCGGGTCCTCGGAGCGACGAATGCCTTGTCGAACAGTGGTGCTTCGCTCGAATAGCTGGCATCCGCATAGATCCTGTGACCTCCCATGAAGGTGTAGTTGAGATTCAACTTGCCTGCATAGGTCAGGAAGCTGGACTTCTCGGACAAACCCTTGGAGGTGATCATCTTGCCCTCTGAATCATAATGGTTGACAAGGGTGGCTCCGGCATAGGAAATCTCGGAACCGTCGTCGTTCAGGCCAGGGAACAGACCCTTCCTCAACAGACCCTCCCGCCAGAAGCTGGAAGTACCGATGCGTCCTCCGGCGTTGATTTCGAAGCCTCCGAAAGAGAACTTCCCGTTGCCCCAGACTTCGCCCTTCATAACATGGGCGTAATAGTCGTAGCCATACTTCCCGCCTTCGGCGATCTTCTCAGCCTCGTTGTGGCTCAGGAAGTAATCCAGGTCGTTCTGGATCATCGTAGCCGAGGAGGAATAGTCTCTCTCCGCGAACTGGTCCACGTTGAGGAAATACTGTCCGCCGAGCAGGTCGTTGAGCTTCTTGTAATATTCAGTCCTGTTGATCTTCCCGTTGGCTCCAAGGGTAAGGACGATGTTCGTCTTCGGACGCCACTTGACGCTGGCTCCGAGGTTGAGGTCGTTCTGGTCCACATGGCGTTCCTCAAGGGCATACTTGGAACGTCCTCCGGCGTTGTAGTTGACATCGTAGAGCCTGTCCCAGTTGACGTGGGCGACAGTGGCGACGTTGTTCTGCCATGCATCGCGGGCCCATGCCGCCTTGGCCGGGTTATTCCGGTTGTAGTCGGTATTCTCCATGTAGAAATAGCTCGGGAGATTCCTGTAATAGTCAGGACGCGGATCCGGTGCATCGTACCAGTCGAGGGCGGTGTAGCCGTTCTTGCCGGTCCTCCAGAGGAGGGTTGCGGAGACATTCAGCTCCCTCGACGGAGTGAAGTCGTACTTCAGGAAAGTGATTGGCTCGAACGTTATCCTGTTGCGTGCGTTGCGCACCTTGCCGTTCTGGTAACCCCAGTTGGAGTTGTACATGTTGTCCCCCATCAGGTCGTACACTTCCTGCGTGGAAGCGTTCTGGGCGCCGCGGGTTCCCGGAGTCGCGAAGGTGACCAATGCCAGGCGATGGATGTCGTTCCAGTTCTTCTCGATACCGGCATAATACGCGAAGGAACGATAGTAAACTCCTTGTATCCAGTCATTTCCACCAAGACGTGCGGATGCGCTTACAGCATAGGACCAGCCCTTGTCATTCTCAGGGACCGCATAGGTTCCCATCAGGCGGAGCCTGTAGAGGGCGCTGTTGGTCAGGATGCTGAACCGGCTGCCGGGACGCACCTTGGAAGGGGTCGCATAGATGTTGGTCAATCCGTTGTAGCTACCGATACCATATTCGGAAATCTCGGAACCGACGACGGTGGACTTGCTGCGCATCACCTCGTTGAGGCCGGTCCAGAGGGAATATGGTGAATATCCCGTCAGGGCGTCGTTCATCCTGATTCCCGCCAGATAGACGTCCTGGGATTCGCTGGCGTAGCCGCGTACCTTGAAGCGCACCGAACTGAAATTGAAGCTTGCGATGTTGTTGAACACGTCGTTCTGGTCGTAAAGGATGGTCGGCGTATCCTCATATCCCATTCCGTCGAGGTCGAAATCTCCGAATGAAGAATCATCGACATCAACCGTAGCGATGGACGGCGAAAGGCTGAGGTTGAACATATTCTTGACATAACCGTCGATGACGGTCACGTTTACCGTGGTCTGCAGGAAGCCAGGGGCATCGATCTGGAGGTCATACATACCGTCCGCCAGCTCGCCGATCAGGAAGTCGCCCTTGGCATCCGAGGTAACGGTCCCGATTTCCGTGGCTCCTGACATAAGTTTCAGGGTAGCACCGGCGACGGGAGACCTGTCGGACCTGTTTATCACCGTACCCTTCACGCCACCGGTAGGTTCCTGCGCGAAGAGCATGATGCCTGCCAGCAGTGCAGCCGCAGCCGTAATGAATTTCTTTATCATATATCAGATTATTTGTTCGAGATGACGATGTATGTAGGATAATGGTCGCTGAAGCCGTTTATGAAGGCTCCGTTGCTCATGGTCCTCTTCGGCTGGCCCTTGTACTGTCCTTCCTGTTCGGTCATGAACGGCACCTGGAATACCCTGCCGTAGAATTTCTTCTTGACGAAAGGCTTTATGGTGAAAGTACCTTCAGGAGCCGAAACCATGGCCTTGTTGACCAGGATGATATCGAATATGCTCCATACCCCCTGGTATGCGAGGGATCCGTATCCAGCCTTGATCATGGACAGGAACGGATTGAAGAAATCCAAGTCCCCGACTTCGGCAATCCTCTCCCTGCCGTGCAGGTATTCGCACATGCTGATGTCGGTAGGGTTGTCGTTCATGTCCCCCATCACGGCAATCTTGATCCCCGGGTAGTCCTCCATGATGCGCACAGCGTCGCGGTAGATGATTTCGGCGCCGCGGCTGCGGAGGTCTCCGCTCTTGCCGCCGATCCTGGAAGGAAGATGGGCCACGTAGAACGCAAACATCTCGTCACCGATGGTTCCGCGGACGAACAGGATATCCCTGGTGCGGAAATCGATCTGGCGCAGGGAATCGATGTTGAACTCGATCTCCGTGTCTTCGAAGGTGAACGGTATCGAACGGCTTTCCAGCAGGGTGAACTGGTCCGGCCGGTAGAGGAGGGCGCAATCGACACCTCGCCTGTCCGGTCCGTCGTAATGGACGATCTGGAAGTTCGCGTCTGCGATCTCAGGCTGGGCCACCAGGTCCTCGAGGACGTGGCGGTTCTCGATTTCACTCACGCCGAGGATGGTGTGATAGACCTTGTTGTCGTCCTTCATCGCACGGATGACCGTAGCCATGTTGTGAAGCTTCTTCTGGTACTTCACCTCAGTCCACTGGTTGGCTCCGTCAGGAAGATACTCGTAGTCGTTCTTCCCTTCGTCGTGATAGGTGTCGAAGAGGTTCTCCAGATTGTAGAACCCTATGACATGGCTCCTCTGCACTTTCTGGGCACCAACGAAAGGCACCAGAAGCAGAAGGGCAGTGAATATGCAGAATAACCTTTTCATCAGTTTATCGTGTTATTACCACCACCAGGAAACGGTGGATGGGTTTTCATCTTTGATCTTCTTCGCCGTAACGGCATCGACCTTGTCGGTGAGGTTCACGAACAGGCCGTAGCCCAATTTCTTCTCCAGGTCGGATATGGACATCGACATGGACTTGGACACGGCGGAACCGCTGTAGTTCTTGTGCTCCATGTAGAAGGCACAGCCCATGTAGCCTGAATATCCGATGGTGGAAGATTTCTGGTAGCGGAGGACTGCCTTGAAATAACCGACAGGTACGGTTACCTTCTTGCCGAGGTTGTCCGTACAATACTGGGTGCTTCCCTCCGGGACGCATCCTGTCACCACATACAGGGTGTCGGACTTGTAGGCCCAGTTCCTTACCATTCCTTCGAGCGTGGCCCAGACCGACGAATTGAACGTGTCGTTGATCTGCGGGGTCATATTCGTGAAATAGAAGGTCATTGAGTTCGAGGCATAGGACGTCAGCCTGTCGGCAGAAGCTATCTGGTGTCCGCGTGCGCGCCACCCGGTGTTTCCGTCACCGTAAGTACTGTAAAGGACCGGCTGCTTGTCCACAGGAAGCAGCGGATCCAGGTTCCAGGCATCGGTCCTCTTGACCGAGCTGCCGATGTTCCAGCCGCAGAGCGGATAAGCCACCCATTTCGCCACGAGGTTGTCGTAGTCCCAGTAGAATGAATAGTTCCTCGTCTTGACCGAAAGGACTTCCATGTCGTGGGTGAAGAACTCGTAAGGGTCGGTAGCGGATGTCTCAGGGAGCTCCAGCCAGCGGACCTTGGCGGCGGCATCTCCGTATCCCCTTCCGTCTCCGCCGCTCGGGATTACCGGCTTCTTGTTCTGGGTGAACTTGACGGAAGCCGAACCTCCCTGATTGGTAACCGTAATGGTTGCGCTGCGGTCTTCCTCGCCGGTGTTCTCGGTCCAGGCAAGGACTATCGTATTCGAGCTGGACGATCCGGAAGACGGAGTCACGGAAAGCCAGCTTTCGCTTGAGACGATACTCCAGTCTCCCACCGAAACGACCTCGATGAACTGGCTGCCGCCCTGGTGGTCAGCCGGATTGGTCCTTATGGTGATCGTCGGAGGAGCCGTATGGATCTCCTTGCCGGAATCCCCACAGGAAACTGCCAGCACTGGCAGCGAAAGCAACGCTGCCAGTGCAAGGCAATTGGCTATGTATCTCCTGAGTATCAATTACTTCTCAGCTTTGATTCCGAACAGGATGACCCTGGTGTTGGTGCCGGTTGTGGTGACCGTCACGGTTACATCTTCCGTGAGGGTCTCAGGAAGGGCCATGGTGTAATGGTCGCTGTCCGTTACGGTAATCGTGTAAGGAGAACTGTTTGCAGCACCTTCGTTGGCGGCAAGAGCCTGGGTATATAACGGAGTCTCGCCCAACAGTACCTGGACGGAAGCCGGCTTGCCCTTCCAGGAAACTCCGTAGAAGGATACGGACTTGGTTCCCTTAGGAATGACAACGGTAGCCGTTCCTACCTTCGAACTCGTACCGAGCTTGTAAACCTTGACGTTGGCTACGCCGTTCACTGTAGCGACTCCGTCATCGTATGCATTGGCACCGTTTGTCCACGTCACGTTGCTGGAGAAGTCCTCATCTCCGCCAGGGCCCGGAGGCGTTTCACCGCCTTCGCCCTTGATCTCGGTAGCTATCACATAGAGGTACTTGCCGTTGGAAGCGAAATAGAGGAAGTATCCGGTCACGGTCACGACCTTGCCGTTGAGGGAAGAAAGGTCCTCGTTAGGCTTGACAAGGGCTCCGGTGACTGCAGTGGCACCTTCCACATTGAGGTTGAAGTAGTTGCCTGAGATATTCAGGGTACCCTTGAAGGTCACATACTCACGGGTGTCGGACTTGTAGCTGTCGAAGGAGGACGTGATGTCCTTGGCAGTAGGATAGGAAACGGTGTTGCCCTTGGAATTGACAGTGACATCCGTCACGTTGGTAAGCTGGGCGACTCCGCCATATTCTCCGCGGGTCGCGGTCACGGTGACATTGTCACCTACAGCCACGGTATTGCTGCCGTAGACATAGAGCCTTGCTCCGTCCTGCTCGATAAGGAATCCGGCGGAAGCGGCGGCTACCACGAGAGCAGGACCGACCTTGAGCTCAGTGTCCTTCTCGGCAGCGATCGCACCAGCGACGCTGACCTCCTGTACAGTTCCGCCCGAGCCTCCCTCGAAGGAGAGGATATATGCGTTCACCACCTCGTGCTGTTCCTTGGAAGCATAGTAGTCATACTTGCCGGCAAGGGTTACTGTTGAAGGAACTGACCTTACCGGTGAGCTTGTAATAAGTATTCTTGTCTGCTGCGGCTATGAACTCCGCCACGGTCTTGGCCTCGGCGTTCTGGTAGTCATCTCCACCGCCCTGGCCTTCCTCGAAGGACAGGATATAGGCATCCACGACCTCGTGCTTCTGAGTCTTCTCATAATAGAGATACTTGCCTGCGAGGGTCACGGTACCGCCGTTCTTGATCTTGCTGGACCATTCGTCCTTGTTGGCTACGCTGTAGACATAGATGGTTCCGCTGTCATCGGTCAGGTCGAAGCTGCAGTAGCTGGCATTGAAGGAACTGACCTTACCGGTGAGCTTGTAATACTTGCTGCCTTCGGCCGCTGCGATGAACTGTGCCACGGTCTTGGCCTCTGCGTTCTGGTAGTCATCTCCACCGCTCTGGCCCTCGGTCTGGCCGTTGAGGGAATAGATGTAGCTGGCACCGCTCTTTACCGTCTCAGGAGTGTCGCCCTTATAGTTGACCACCTTTCCGCAGACGATCACTTCGTCGCCAACCTTCACGTCAGGATTGCCGGAAGTCCACTTCTTGTTACCGAGATAAAGGGTCTGGAAGCAATAGAACCTGTTATCAAGGTCGTTGCTGCCGTCTCCGGTAATGTAGAAGTTAGCGTTGCCATATGTACCGCTGGCCTCGAAAGTCATCTTGACCTCGCTTACGATACCCTTGATCCAGACCACGGAAGGACTCTCCTCGTCGGCCGCGAGGGTCTTGACATAGGCCACTACGCCGGCCGGGTTGTAAGGATCGGCCTGTGTGCCGCTTCCGGTCGGTTTGTTGGTGGTGTCCTCGCCCTTGTCGCCCGGCTGGGTGACAGTGATGGTCTTGTAGTCGAAGTCGGTGCTTACAGTGACGGTTCCGGTACGGTTAAAACCCGTATTCTGGAGCGCAGTCACCGTTACGGTAGCGTCCTTCTTGGATGCACTGCCATAAGTAGGGTTGACAGCAAGCCAGTCTGCGTCAGCCTTCACGGTCCAGTCACGGTTGGACTTGACGGTGAAAGTCTGCGAGCCGCCCGCCTTGTCAACGGAAATCTCAGTAGGATTGACAGAAAGTGAAGGAAGTTCTGAATCCTCTCCGGTCTCCTTGCAGCCCACGAACAACGCGGCTGCAGCAAGGATGGAAACAAACAGTTTTTCGAGTTTCATTTTGTCTTAGTATTTGTTTAATTGCCTTAAGTCCATGCATATCATGCAGTTTGTAAATATACGACGAAATCTTCAAATCTCAAAGGCTCAATTCGAGTTCCACCGGGCAGTGGTCGGAGCCGAATATTTCGTTGTGGATGTCCGTCGCGACGACCTTGCCGCGCAGGTTTTCGGAGACCAGGAAGTAGTCGATACGCCAGCCGGCGTTGTTCTCGCGGGCATGGAACCGGTACGACCACCAGGAATATTTCACCTCCTCCGGATGCATCATCCTCCAGGTGTCCACGAAGCCCGATTCGAGCAAGGTGGTGAACTTGCCGCGCTCCTCGTCGGTGAATCCGGCGTTGCGGCGGTTGGCGGCCGGGTTCTTTATGTCGATCTCCTTGTGTGCGACGTTCAGGTCGCCGCATATCACCACGCCCTTCTTCGCCGCCAGTCCGTTCACATATTCCCGGAAGGCATCCTCCCAAGTCATCCTGTAATCCAGCCTCCTGAGGCCATCCTGGGAATTCGGGACATAGACGCACACCAGGAAGAACTCCTTCATCTCCAGGGTGATCACCCTCCCCTCGTGGTCATGTTCCTCCGCCCCGATCCCGTAGGTGACGGAGAGCGGCTCATGCTTTGAATATATCGCCGTCCCGGAATAACCTTTCTTCTCCGCGGAATTCCAGTAGGAGGTATATCCCAGATACTCCAGGTCCAGCTGCCCCGGCTGCAGCTTGGTCTCCTGGAGGCAGAAGAAATCCGCATCCAGAGCACTGAAAGCCTTGTCGAACTCGCCCTTACCGGCGCAGGCCCTCAGGCCGTTCACATTCCAACTTATGAATTTCATATCCATTGCTTTAATAAAAACAAATATATAAAAAATCCGGGCGGCCTGCACGAGGTCGCCCGGAATAATGATCAATATTCAAGACAGGAATCACTTCCTTTCGAAGAATTCTCCGGTGTAGCCCTTAGGGTTGCACTGGAAGAAGTTCGCGTAGGCAGTAACTGTCTCGTGTGTGAACACGTTTGTATTGGACAGAACGGTTCCAAAGCCACAGATTGCATTCATTGTCTGGGATGAATACTGATTAAGGATCTGGAACATGATATCCGCTGAAGTCCTGTTCTTGTAAGTGAAAGAATTCAGTTCTTCATCAACTGTGAACCACATCCATGAATAGTCCGGATTACCCTGTTCTGTCTCAGTGTAAATCCATGGTTTGCCCCAGGCAGTATCAGTCATTGTGCATAAACCAGGGAAGAAAGCGACATATTTGCCAGAGACCTCCTGACCGGCACCGTCCCTTGTGTCGAGGAACAAGCCGACCTTGGCAGTCATCGCTTCGTAATCAATCTCCACGCATCCATCCAAGACAGCTTCGCCAAACAGACCTGTGATACCTATGTTGTTCGTGTGGCTGTCTCCTGTTGCATCTGTCAAAGGCTCGGCTACGCGAGGCTCACCAATCGTTACAGTGAAAGTCTTCGGATCAGCGGCAGGCGTAACAGCACCTGTGCCCGCAAACACCTTCGTAACGAAATCCCAACTACCCTTGAAGTCTGCAACACCAATCTGTGTCACTGAAAGGACGGAACCATTGGTAAATTCAAGAACTGCAGTACGAGGTTTACCTGTCGTATTGGCTGACCATGAAGCAGTATTACCATTGACAGACAGCCAGTCAGCTGTCTTATTCTCACCTTCGTTCTTTGTGAAATCGATTGAGCCAGCCTCATCGTTCACCCAGATAACAACCTTCTTAGGTTTCACTTTCAGCGTCCTGGTAACATCATAGACCTTACCTGCCTCGAGTGTCTCCTTCTTGAGTGCAAGATCTATCGTATAACCTTCTTCCATAAGTTCTACATCGATCTTGCTATCCTTGAAATTGTCCTCTGCCCATACGCATGCTACAGCTGTAGCGGTCTTGGTAGTCGTGTCGACTGATTCCGGATAGAATACAATCTCACCAAAGGAACTTGTCTCATCAAGAGCACATCCGGCAAGAGAGATCTTATTGTGGATCGTATTCCCAGCATTGGAGAGTTTGATGACAGTATTGCTTCCGACGATAGGCTTTACATCAGGGAACGTAAGCTTGAACCTGAGCAAGGCCGTTTTGTATCCGAACTTAATCTTTGCAACAGCGACTCCATTCTCATCAGTCTTGACATCAGATACATTCGTAGATCCAAAAAGGATATGATGAGCATGTGCATCCTTGACATCTGTCTGAAGAGACAGATCTGAAGTAGCTTTCCCATCGGCGAAGGTAACCTTGGAGGCGCTGAAGTCAAGATATGCATCAATCTTTGAAGCACCTTCAGGGATCACGACGTCAGTTGTCTGGAATCTTGCCGTCCTCTTATCATCTGAAACTGAATATGAATCAATTCCAAGAACCTTGGTACCAAGGACTGCATTGTCAGCTCCGACGAAGGAGAGCTGGATACGCTCGTTCCCGGCAAAAGTTGCCGTATATCCCTTGTCAGCGTTCTCTTCATATGCAAGTCTAGTCTGAGGTTCTCCAAGAGTTGCAGTAATCACAAGCTTCTGGCCCTCATTCTCCGGCACGGCATTAGGGGCGACTTCCTTTGCGCAGCCGACAAGAGCCGCTGCGACAATAATAATAGAGATTATACTTTTTTTCATTGTGATGTCCTCCATAAATTAAATCTCACCACCATTTCCAATGTCGTAACCGCCATCGACTGGCTCAGAGAAACTAGGATAAGAGAAAGCAGGACCGGCTACCCAACCAAAGTATGTCAGGTTGCCGTTTCTCCAAGCGTTGAGAGCATCGACAACAGAAGCACAGTTCTTTCCGTTAATTGTTACCGATGTCGCCAGGTTGCCGTTGGCATCGACGGCAGTAGCATCAAGGGTACCACCAGACTTAGCACCGAAAGCGGTCGGGCAAGATCCCTCAAGGTAATAGTTATTGGTATTGGCTCCTACAGACTGATTGAATCCGATGATTGCACCGATAACTGCACCTTCGACAGGATTGCCTTCAACTGGACCTACTCTTCCGGAATTATAAGAATTCTTGACAAAACCTGCTCCATGATACAGATGCCCTGCGATACCTCCCGCCTTAGGAGAAGTAGCTTCAGCACCACCATAGAGGATTTCTCCAGTATTATAGCAGTTGGATATCATCTGTCCCTGGCTCTTGGTATAATTGACCGGGCCGCCGAAAATACCACCAACGAAAACATCATTGCCAGTATTGGTTCCTGTAATCTTACCGTGATTCTCGCAATTGTAGATATCGACGCGGCTCCAGTTGGAATACCTTCCTTCAGAACCCATTACACCACCGATCCACTTCGGACCGATTACTTCACCCTTGTTGTTGCAACCATCAATAGTAAGTTTGCTAACATTGTTCATGACCCAAGCATATCCAACAATACCACCCGCGGTGTTGACGTCTGTGCTGACCTTACCTTCGTTGGTACATCTCTGGTATATCATGTAAGCCCAGGTTGCGTTTGCAGTGTGGACAGGATCAACATAACCGACAATTCCTCCTGCCTTAGTGTTCTCGGCTTTTATCTCGCCCTTATTCACGCACTGATAAATTCTACCCTGAACACAGTTCCATCCGATAATTCCTCCGACTGCCTCTTTCTCAGTCGTAATACTACCTGTATTTTCGCAATACTTGGCGGTTCCGATATACATGGTACCTGCGATACCACCTGTCTTGCTGTAACCCATAATAGTACCGGAATTGGAGCAACGATTGAAAACAACGTTCTGGGAATAACCAGCAACTCCTCCAGAACCTCCCCTGTAAGTATACCGCCACTTACTGCTGACAACAGCAAAGAAGTATCCAGCGTCGGCTGTAGATGTAACAGACCCGCTGTTGGAGCAGTCTGTCATTGAACCCATATAGCAATATCCAGCGACACCTCCGACATTGTATGTTCCTCCAACTGCTCCGCTGTTGGAACAATTCTTCAACGAAACACCATCGACATCTCCGGAAACACCACCGACGCAATCACCTTCGCCTGTAACACTTCCCGAATTGGAGCAATTCTCCATCGGGATGGTCTCAATGTAAGTATAGGAGACCTTGTCTCCGTTTCTGGTGATGTAGTAGCTGCTGACCATACCGAAAAGACCTCCCACATAGCGCTTTCCAGAAACGCTGGCTGAAGACTTGCAGTCCTTGATAGTAATGCCTGCTACTCCTTCCTTGGCAAGGGTGTCTACAACATAACCTGCGAGGCCACCTACGTAAGAATAATTGGAGCTGACAGTACCAGCAACATTCACATTGGAAATCTTGGCACCATGACCGACATTGCCGAAAAGGCCGACTGCGGAAGCGCCCTTCTGTTCCATGTTCAACGTAACAGTATGGCCACCACCGTCAAACGTACCCAGGAACGGGAGATCTACGACATTCTTGCTATCAGTTTCGTCATAAATACCAATTGGGGTAGTCACTCCGTTAATATCTCCCGTAAGCTTGATAGCTTTCCCTTCCATCTTGTTTCCATCGTTGATGAAGTAGGTAATTGCAAGGAATTCAGGCAAACTGGAAACCTGATAAGGATCGCCTTCACTACCACTTCCTCCAAGAGGCTTCAAGTCCTCACCAATCCTGCCAAGGTCATAAAGATCGTTGACCTTCATTTCTTTAGTCTCCGATGTTGCCCTTGTCTCAACTGCATTGGCAAGATCAAGTGCCACGGCTGTCATAGTGAAACCTGCATTGTAAGTTCCTGGAAGAACAGAGGCATAAAAGTTCCCTGCAAGACCATCAACTTTGACAATTACGTCAGAGCTGGTCTCTGAAGCCGTCACTACAGGCGTACCGCTTGAAAGGTCAACAGAGCAATCACCTGCAACAGGATTATTTACCGCATTCACAGATACAACCTTGATGGCTTTTGCGTCAGCAGGAATCCTGAATTTCAGGACTGACGTGACATTCTTCATCTTGACGTATCTGTCAGCAGCTACAGCACATGCGATGTTAGCACTTCCGAATGTTCCGTCCTGAATCCTCGGAATCTGGATTTGGAACTTTCCATTCTCATCAACGCCCTTTGCCGCTGACATTGGGTAAACCACATAGATAGTACCCTGAAGTTCGGTATTGAACTCACAATACCTCTGGCCGTCATATTGAGCACCTACAGTAAGAGTATCGCTTTCTGTTCCGTTGGAGACCCAAATCTTGTCTCCTTCAGCCCATACAGTTTTACCTTGCTTTGTGATATCGGTCCTAGTATCTTCAGAGCCGTCAAATGAGACAACGAAGGTTCTAACCTCTTTCTTGACAGGAACCTTGTCTCCGTCCAATTCTTCCTTGGTACAAGCTGAGCCGATAATCATTACGGCTGCAGCCAAGAATATGTATAACTTTTTCATATTCAAATACATATTAATAGGTTACCAATTCCAACCAGGGTTGTTATAGTCTTCAGTTCCGCCAGTGTTATTATCCTGAGGTTTCTCTTCGTTCTCCTTGAGAGTGAAATCAAGAATCTGCCACTTTCCTGCATCATTCGTCTCATCAGAGACATACTTGAAAGCAAACTGGACGGTCTTGCCGATATACTCGGAAAGATTTATTTCCTGGGAAGTCATAGCGGCACTGCTTTGTTCATCAGGATATGAGAATGACAGCGACAACTGCTTCCAATTCCCGCCTTTTTCCCTAACCCATACGGACGTTTGGTCTCTAGCCATGTCAATGTCCTTGAAATACTGGACAACGTGATTGAAGACAAGGATAGGTTTCTTCGCAGAAGCCATGTCAACGAAAGGGGAAACCAGCCAGCTTTCAGTAGTATACTTGGCAGCAGCGTTATAAGCCTGGGCAACCCATCCTTCAGAAGCAGAGTTGGTCCAGATTGCATCGAAAGCATATGGGAAAACTTCGTTGCGTGCAAAGAATTTGTTCACACCGCTTCTAAAGTCTGCAGACCATGGATAAGTAACTGTCTCGGCATCATCCAAAGAAGGTTCCGAGTAATTGTCTACCTTTACCAAGTAAGCATACTTTATGACAGGCTTGCCGTTTTCCATTTCGACATAACCGACAATGGTAACAGTGTCTCGTTCATTAACGTTGTTAAGTTTACCTCCATTAGTACCATAAGCAACCTCTGCGGCACTAAGTCCTGAAACCACGACGGTTCCTGTAGCATCTACAAGATCGAATGTTCCGTCCGGCTTGAGGTTCTTGACAACACCTGAAAGCTGGAACCTCTGATACTTGTAAGAATCATTAAGATATCTCACCGTCGTCTCTTTAATCTCAGGGATAAAGGCAGACTGGCTGATGGTCAAGGTAGCAGAAAGAGTCCCCTTTCCGTCAGACTGTGAGAAGATAACTGTTCCGATACGCTCCAGACCAGGATTGGCTGCGACGTTGATTGAAACTTTCTGCACTTCCTTAGAAGGCGTTCCTGTTACAGGAGCAACGGTTATCCAGGCTGACGCATCGGTGGTGGCTGACCACGCGACTGTAGCAGTAAGATCGACAGTCTGGCCGCCTCCGTTCACGTCGAATACGAGCGTTCCCGGATTAACCCTGACCGCAGGATCCCCGTACTTGGGTTCTTTTTCGCCGCAGGAAACCAAGGTAATCAGTACCAAAGCGGCGGCTGTTAGTTTTGTTAGTGCATGTAACTTCATATTACATAAAAATTAAGGATAATTATGAGTGTCATTTATTGCTTGACGAAATATAATCCGGCAGAATTGTCGCTGTTGTAATTGGCTTGGTAAATCACGTCATAGTTGGATCCGGTGCCTGCTTATGCTTAGTGCGGACAAATCACTTCCTTTCGAAGAATTCTCCGGTGTAGCCCTTAGGGTTCAACTGGAAGAAGTTCGCGTAGGAGGAAACCGTTTGGCGATTGAACACATTGGTGCCGGACAGAACGACTCCGAAACCGCAAATCGCATTCATCGTGCTGGATGAATACTGGGTCAAAGTCTGGAGCTGGATGTCAGCGGTCGTCCTGTTCTTGTAGATGAATGTGTTGAAATCATCCGACACGGTAAACCACAGCCAGGAATAGTCAGGATCTCCCTGTTCCGTCTCGTAGAAAATCCAAGGCTGGCCCCAAGTAGAACTGGAGAGGGTGCACAGTCCAGGGAAGAATGTCAGATACTTGCCGTTGACCACCTGTCCGGCCCCGTCCCTGGTATCCAGGAACAAGCCCACCTTGGCGGTCTTGGCTTCGTAATCGATCTCGACGCATCCGTCCAGGACGGCTGTGCCGAACAGACCGGTGATACCGATGTTGTTGGTATGCTTTACTCCGCCTGCATCAGTAAACGAGCCGCCTGCGCGAGGTCCAGCAATCGAAACGTTGAAAGTCTTCGGGTCGGCGGTCGGAGTGAGCGCACCGGCTCCGCCGAATACCTTTGCCACAAAAGTCCAGTCTCCCTTGAAATCATTCACGCCGATCTGGGTGACGGAATATGTCGCCCCGTTCGGAAGGATGATCTGGGCGGTCCTGACCGAACCTGTGGTGTTGGCTGTCCAGGAAAGCTTGCCGGCGGAATATGAAAGCCAGCCTGAAGATACGCTTCCCTCGCCTCCGGAAACCACCTTGCTCCCGGCTTCGTCTCCGGTCCAGAACGCTTCATTCTGGGTAGGATCGATGGTTTTGGACAGGGTTGCGGTCGCGCCCCAGGAATCAGCGGCTACGAGAGTCACTTCGAATGGAGAAGAGGCAGAAACGGCGCCGAGGGCCAGGGAATATTCCTTCTTCATCGAGGAAGTCTGCGGATACTTGTAGAAATCGGCAAGGATCTTCTTGGTGGCTATCACGTTACCACCCTGCTTGAGGGTGACGGTATAATCGTGTACGAATTCATCGTCCGTTCCTGCCGCCCACTTAGCCGTAACGATGCCATCTTCAAGCGAAACTATCAGGTCGGAAAGCTTCGGAGCAGAGTTGGCGAGGCTGCGGGTGGTATGGTTGTAAGGAACCAGATTGGCCTTTGTCTCCCTGTCAGGATATTGCGCAGTAAGGGCTTCCCCGATCACGGCATTGTTGTAGAAATCCATCCTGAGTATCCTCATGTTGCCGTTCCTGTCGAACTGCACCAGGTTGCCCTGGGAGAATTCGTTGCAGTCCTTCATCACGGTCGCACTGGACATGTCCTCATATCCGGCGGCTTCTATGGCCATATAGCGCACAGAAGCGCATCCCAGCGCAGTGAAGTCACCCTGCCATATAGAGCGGGGATCCTGCAGAGGGAAATGGAGATGGCCTCCGAAAATCAGCACCTGAGGATATTTCTTCAACACGTCGGTAAGGACCCTGGTTGCCCAATATCCCATGGAACTGACATGCCAGATACCGTCGGCCTCGCCGAGGAGGCTGCCGTATACGGTGTTGTAGATCATAGGATGGGTGATTACGAAGACGTACTTGTCCGGTTCGGCAGTGGTGATGGCGGCAAGCGTTTCGTCGAGCCATTTTATAGCCTCGGTGTCATAGACGACAGGGGCCGTCCCGTTAGGAGTGATGGCCAGGACGTGGTAGTCCCCCACCTTGCAATGCCTGCATTCGTGGCTGACACCCATCTCCTTGTCCAGGTCGAAGAGGAAATAATTGTCTCCCAGGGTGCTGCGCATATAAGCAGCCTGGCTGACCATCGATGAGGTCCACCTGTAGTTGTTCACGTCGTGGTTGCCCACGGTGTAGATCATAGGAACCTTGGTAGGATCGAATACGGACTCGTAGGTCGACTTGAGAGTCTCCAGATAGGAAGTATTGGGGTTGTCAATCAGGTCGCCTGCTATCAGGACACTTGCAAGTCCGTGCGGATCCTGCTCGGCAGCCTTGTCCCGAAGCTGCGTCAGGGCGTTCTTCCACTTGTTGGTCTGCGCTGCACCGTTGTTGATGTGGACGTCACTTACGACACCGGCAGAAAATACGATGTTAGAAGGGTCGAAAACGTTCGACTTGACGATCTCCCCACCATAAACGAGCGGAATGTATTGGGACACGAGGGTCCCTATGCCGTTGGTTACGTGAACGGAGACCGAAGCGCCCAGGTCTCCGGAGAAGAATCCCTTGTCAAGGGAGCTGCAGTCCACCACTACCGTCAGGTAGCAACCTGTGACATCTATGGAAGTGACCGGAAGATCGACGATGTCTCCGGCAGTAGCCCTGGTACGGGTATATGCGGCCTTGGATGCCCAGGAGGTGGACTTGTTGCCATACAACTCATGAAGGGCGTCCTCCGGCAGGACTTCGAATTTAAGCACGGCCGTAGAAACCCCGCCCTTCTTGAATATCCTGGCCATTCCATCCTGATATCCAGGAACATAGACAAAACTCTGGATATTGGCGATCGGTCCCCCGTTGGAAAGTGGGATGGACAGTGCTGAACCGTCCGCGAGAACCACCTTCAGGCAGCCGTCTTCGACGGTTACGCTCTTGAACATCTCGTCGCCGGTAGCCTTCCCGAGCTTGGTCCATGACTGTCCGCCGTCATAGGAAACATACCAGTCCTTGTTATCGATCTTGAATGTAGGAGTGACTGCGTCCTTTCCTTCAGCCTTGACTTTCTTACCGCCGGCAAGAAGCCATTCTCCATCCACGGTCCAGTAATACGTTCCGTCGGAATCGGCCTTGACTCCGATGACCGGAGTCTTGCCGTCGGTTCCGTGCAGGATGGTTATGGTTCCGCCGGATTTGAAAGAGATGACATAGCCGCTCTTGTCAGAGAGCTCCTTGAAACCGGTAATGGAATCACCGTTCTTAACCGCATCGGCCAGTGCCTGAAGGGAAGAAGTATTGGTGTTGACCTTCGTCTCAAGGGCGGTAAGCCTGCTTTCCAGATCTGATACTCTCTTGCTGAGGGCAGAATCATCATACCCGCCGCAGGAGAAGAACAGGAGCAGCGCAAGGATTATCGAAGGAATATGCATCGTTTTTCCAGTCATTATATATAGATTTAAAATCATTAATCCGCCTGAGAAGGAACATATCCATAAGGCACCAGTTCCCAAAGGTCGATATAGCCATCAGCCGCATTCCATGAATCTATGAAAACGATAGATAGGTAACGGCCTGTAGCGCCACGAGACACACTTACGACCTGCTCTGCAGATGAAGTGTTGAAAACAGAACTAAGGAACGGGATTCCGAAATTCTCAGCATACCGCGCATCATTGGGATTATACGAGTTATTACCTATATACATCGTGAAACTCTTGATATATCGAAGCGAAGGAGATTCCGGACTTTCAAAGAATCTGAATTCAGTGAAAGCAAATTCATTCCCGGCAGACACCTGTGTATCAATAGCGAGAATCTTAGGAAATACCAATTTTGTTGCTTCAGACTTAGAACTGTGCCAACGGCAACCTGAAAGATTCTTTCCATCGAATATCTTCTCCGGGGTATTCTCGGAAAATACTTGGCCGCTTGTAGCTTGAACAGACCATCTCTTTCCGTCAAGTTGGTATGAAATACCATCAGCTGAAGTCATCCAACTCCTCCACACAGTATCCCTACCGGCAGCTGGACAGAAAGCTGATGAATATTGAAATCTTTTCCCACGCATAGCATCACGGAAAACAACTTCATTCTCTCCAGGTTTAAGCACTTTCTCGCATTCAACCCATTCTCCGCCGCGATTCCTGTAACGGAATTTTGTATAGTACATCTCATCAGTAGCCTTGGTCATCTTGACCACGGCGTCGTTCCCCTCCATCCTGGCCGATGTAACCGAGCGCTCAGAACGGGAGACCAGCCAACCATCTCCATACGGGGAGATGGTTATCTCAGCAGGCAAAGACCTGTTACCAACCTCATCATAATTGACAATATCAAAAGTATAGGACCTGTCTTCAAGATTGCCGACTTTAATAGCTACCTTTCCATCAGCGTAATCATTGTAGTCAACGGCAACAGAATCAGCATAATTGTCCCAGAACAACATTGCCCTCTTCACGGCAGGATCCATAGGCTTTTCCCATATTACTGTAACATTCTGGAACCCCCTCTCTGAAGAAAGATTAATTGCCTTTGCAGGATAGTCATATCCTCCCTTCTTGACATATTTCTGATAAATGTCATCCTGCGAAGTACACGCCATTGCTGTAGAAACAACAACGGATACAATCAGGAAATACTTGATTATCTTGTTCATATATGCTTAGATTAGGAAGTTTATTTATTGATAACCTGACCCCATGGAGTAATTTCTCCAAACTGCACTCCAGCAGCCTCAGTGGCATCTGGCATTTCAAAAGTAGAAAAAGTATCTACAAATACAATCCTCAAGTAGCGTAGATGGTCGAAAGCATGAGGATACTCTTCGTTGTTCAGTTCAAAGTCGTTCCCGTGGTTGAAATAGTCTCTGTCCTCAACGGTTATTGTTCCTACGGAACCATCTTCGTTGTATCCCGACGGCTTGAATTGACGGAATTTCCCAAGACAGAACCACGTGTCATCAAATCCATGCTCTCCAGACCCTTTCTGTCCGGAAGGATTCATGCTCCCCCAGAATTCAAAGTCACGAGGATGTGCATCCGACCAAATGTTGTAACCGATGCGAGGCAGAGTTGCTATTCTGCTCAGTTCCACAGTCACGCCAAGGTCGATTGTCAACCAGCAAGGAATCGGACACTTTCCAATTGCAAGGAAGCAATATGTCGTGGATGTTCCTGACCCATCCCAAAGTCCTGTAACAGGATAAATTGATGCCTCACTTGTAATTGAGAAGCAATTGTCATCACCAGGATCATAATATTTGAAACCTTTCTTAGGAATCTGTATCTCCTGAAGAGGAGTTAAGACCGCCTTCGTTGTATCTGAAACATTTCCCCAACGATCCCTTACATAAACTCCGAAAATGGCCTGCACAGGTTCTATACCACGACGAGTAAGGACTATACTGTCACTGGCTGTGAACAAAGTGGTGACTTCCACCCATTTAGTATCAGAAACAGATTTATCAACATCGCTCATGTCTGCATCACGGAGAAGGCATACTGCAAGATCTGACTTATCTGTATTCCCTTCTATCCTGATTTTAACGCCTCCTGCAGAAGCAAATATCGTAGGTTTCACCGTCCTGATAGCAGGTATATTAGGTTTGAATTGTACTATCACAGGCTCGGACTTGTCTTCATTGACATTGAATGAACAAACCTCAACGGTGTGCTCTTCAGTGTCAGCGAATCCTTCAACCCTGAGTGTGTCGACATAACGAGAAATCTTGGAGTTAACTTCCTCTCCATTTCGGATGTATGTCGCAACAACACCTTTTATGTTCTTGTCATCCGGAATCCGCACTTTTATGATGCACCCTCCTGAAATACTCCTTACGTCAGTAACAGTAACAGGAGATGGTGCGGCCAATCCATCATCCAGCTGGTCAATTCTGCCAAATTCATTGGTCTTGTCGTTACAAGAAACCAGAATGGCAGCAAAAAGGATTGATAATATTATCGATAATCTTATTTTCATTTCGCTCGTATTAAAACTGATTACCAACCGATATTTTGGACAAGATTAGGATTAATCTCAATATATGAAATAGGAATTGGCCAGAAATAATCCTTAAGTCCAAACTTCTGCTCATAAATAAACTTCCTGGTATAATAGTCTTCTGGAGCAGCACAAATGACATCGAATCCATATATGCCCTTCTGATACTCTACAGGCGCTTCTTTCCAGCGACGGATATCCCAGAATCTTTGACTCTCAAAAGCCAGCTCATTAAGACGCTCTCTATGGATGATGTCTCTCATTCCAACCTTGGTGCTGTAATATCCAGGAGCATTGCTATAAACATCCCATGATGTCTTCACATCAGGAATCCTAGCCCTTTCACGAATAGCATCGATATACTGGAACAACTCCGCGCTATGAGGACCGTTAGGACCTTCCGCCTCATTGATTGCCTCTGCTTAAAGGAGGTATAAATCGGCATGCCTTAACATTGGCCATGGGAACCAGTATGTAACAGGAGAATTGTTTCCGGACCAGGTACACTGGATAGGAAACATCTTTTTAGGGAAATAGCCCGTAACAGGACCGGTCTCTTTGCCCGACTTGGCTTGTTCCCCGCCCATACGGCATGAAATATAACGCATTTTCTCAGGCTGGATGTCATTGTAATTGGTCTGCTGACCAAGCCAACATCCTCCGTCGAATCCAAGTGATGCATAGAAACGAGGTTCGCGGTCAAAATTCAGTTTAATTGTAGTATATCCTTCGTAAATGTAATATGCATGCTGTGCATCACCAATCCTAAGGTCCATCGGATTGATATTTGCCCATGCGGCATCATTCGCGATCGGAAGACCATTCACAGTATAGAATTGCTCGGCTATTTTAAGAGGGACTCCGATAAAACGATAGCCTCCCAGCATGTCCGTATAACCATTCATGATAGGCTGACACAATCTCTGGAATATCGTCATCGAAGATGATGGTGTCTGAGTATTACCCCATATGAGCTCGCAATTCCATTTTTGGTTGAACGCATTGCGAAGGGTCAGCGTCGTCTTCAGCGAATCAGAAAGCCGATAGAGGATATCTGAGCCATCATATAAGGAGATATTTGCATCTGCGCATATATCAATAGCTTCTTTGCATGCATTCATTGCATATGTCCACCTCTGGAGTTTTTCGTCGTCTGTCTTGGAAGGGAATAACCGTGTGGTTCCGTCAGTATCCAGAAGCCCGGCTTCCTCCTCGTTTCCGTTGAAAAGAGGACTAGCGGCAAAAACAGCAACCTTTGCCTTGAATGAAGCACAAATAGCTTTAGTAATCCTGCCATATTCATCGACTGAAGCTGGTACTACAGGCAGGTCCGGTTCGGCCTTGTCCAATAACCC
>ONPI01000037.1:0-2647 GCA_900319685.1 uncultured Bacteroidales bacterium | reverse complement strand
GAAATCAAAGCACTCATCAATAGTATTCCTGTGCAGTCGAACGTCTTCGACTGAAGAGTCGATAGGCAGACTTTCGTGTATGATCGGAATCGGTCCCCACTTACGGACCAGATTGAAATGGTAATATGCCTTTAGGAATGTGACTTCAGCAATCCACTGAGCTTTTTCTTGCTCCGGCATATCAGGGACCTTGTCAATATTCTCCACGAAAATGTCGCAACAACGTATTCCTTCGTACATCGAAGCCCAATCGTTCCCATAGACTGATGTTGCACTCATGTACCCCCTGGCTATATTAGATATGGTAAAAGGCACTCGAGCGCTGGTATTGGTGACGACTCGCCCATAAAGATCCCATAGTTCATCTCCGCTAAGCATTCCTGCATCGGATCCAGGTGCTCCTTCGTTCGTCATGTATGAATAACAGGTTCCCAGATAACGAATGGCAGAAGAACGAAGATTGAAAGCGGTCTCGACAGAAGGAAGTCCGTCATCGGGCACGACATCCAGAAACGTGTTGCAAGACTGAAATCCAAACAAAGATGTCAGAATAGCAAGAGAAATCAGAATGTATATGAACAACTTACGCATAATCATACATTATTTGAAAGTTACGTTAAGTCCGATGTTAAGAGTACGTTGAATCGGGTAATTCAGGCCCTCTCCAGCCAACTCCGGATCCCAAAGCTTGAATTTGCTCCAACAGAAGAGGTTGTTACCCTGCAAATAAAAGCGCAGGTTATCGATATGGACCTTATTGGTAAGTTTCTGAGGAAGTGAATAACCGAGTTCCAGTTGCTTGAGCCTAAGAAATGATCCATCCCGCATCCACCACGTTGAAACTTGCGTGTTGTTGTAATTCTGATATGCGCTGAACCTAGGATACAGAGCATAAATATCACGGTTGTCCTCACTCCAATGACTATCAGAATATGCCTTGAGTAATTGAGTATTCCTCACAAAAGGACCCGTACCGCACTTGGTAGAAGTCCATTCGCTAGTCGCATCAATCCAGAAAGATTCCCTCGCCATACCCTGGAAGAAAACACTAAAATCGAGTCCCTTGTGACCAAATGAGAAACCGAAGCCGTAAATAATCTCTGGGGAAGTAGGATAACCGATAGGCACCCTGTCCGCAGTTGTGATTACTCCATCTCCATTTACATCAGTGTACTTGATGTCGCCACCACCGTACTGGCTTCCGAAACCTGCCTGCGAAGGGTTGTTAGCAGCATCTTCATCATCAACGAAGAGCCTTTCAGCTATATACCCCCATGTCTGCTTGATCGAGTATCCTTTGTGCTGACGGTATTCTTCAGGGTATGTAGGCTCCTCATAGACTAAATATTGACTTGTAGAATAGGTAAAATTGGCACGTGCCGATGCCCAGAAACCATTCGACCAGGCTTGCTTGTAATCAGCCTGGATGTCTACACCACGGGCCTTAGCCTCTCCTATATTTCCATAGACTTCAGCCTGAAGCCCCATAGTGTTAGGGATATCAGCCCTCTTCATGAAAATATCGGTACGGTGTTCTGTGAAGTATTCTGCAATAATGTCCAGTTTCTTGAACAAGCCAAGTTCCAAAGCTATATTGCTCTTGTAAGATTTTTCCCAAGTGATAGCCTCATTGGCATAACGAAGAACGTCTATTCCATTGTATGATATACCCCTGTTCTCACCAAAGTATGCTTTCCTAGCAGAACTGGTCATATTCATCTCGGAAAGATAGTAGAAACGATTGCTACTGGATCCGATGTTATCGTTTCCTACAAGTCCATAAGAATAGCGGAGTTTAAGATTACTTATGGTCTTGTTCAACGGCTTGAACCAATTTTCGTTTGAGATCAGCCATGCGGCGCCAGCAGAAGGGAAGAATCCCCAGCGATGAGACTTATGGAAACGCTCGGAACCGTTGTATCCGAAATTATATTCAAGAAAATACCTCTTGCCATAACCATATGTGAAACGCCCAGAAAGACCTGCATTTCTGGATGGCAGGGAAAGTTGAAGACTCCCGGCATTTGCAGTGAGAGACTCGCTGGCTACAAGGACCAGAAGCCCTGTCACGGCATGGTTTCCGAATTCGCGGTTGTAATTCAAGCGACTTTCCGAATACATCGAATTCTTGATGATCTTGTCCCCCTCTCCGTATGTAAGATAGTCAGTACCATCGTCGTTGATACGGCGGATATGATACTCACCAGTGTATGAGTCATACCTATCGAGAGTGTACCAGAAAGGATGGAAAGAACGATTTACAGAATACTCAGAAAGCCTGGTGAGATTGAACAGCGTCATGAAGCTCAGCCCCTTTGTGATAAAATTGAGATTTTGATTTAGCTCGATAGCAGCAATCATTTGTGAACGCTGATAGTCCCTGTAACCTCTCACAAGATTGGCGTAAGGGTTTATGTATGAGCCATCTTCATAGTTTCCAAACATGATATGCTGGATACCGATGTGTTCATCATCCATAGGATAATAAGCAGGGAAAAGCACGGGATCGGAGTGAACTACCGACTTATAAACGTCTGAACCACCCTGGAGAGGACCCTGATAATCAGTGAAGTTACCAGTAAGCCTGACAGCAAGCTTCGTAGAAGATGTAACGTTGATATCGACATTGGAGCGAAGAGTGTAAGTC
>ONPI01000084.1 GCA_900319685.1 uncultured Bacteroidales bacterium | reverse complement strand
CTTTATGAGGGAACGTTCCTTAAATATTTCAAGGGAACGGCTTTCGTACCGAACGGAGCTGGCTGGCCAGGTGCTGAGAAAGACTACAACAAGGGATATCAGTTCCCTTCCGGAAGTATCGACGCTGAAATAGACTGGTTCCTAGGCCAGAGTATGAGTGCTGCTAAGACTCTTGCCGATGCTGTCCCTCTCACTGCCAATACCGGTGTGCTTCAGCAGAGTACTGCAGACGCCGCTAATCCATACTTCGATATGTTCGGTGACGAAAATATGACGAAGTACAGCGAGGTCCTTCTCTGGAGGGAATACAGCCAGACTCTCGGTATCTATCACGACGTGCAGGAGACAATCCATACCAGCAGCTACCAGAACAGCGTCACCAGAGGTCTGGTGGACGGATTCCTTATGGCAAACGGCCTTCCTATCTATGCTGCCGGAAGCGGCTACAAAGGTGATGATTACATCAGTGATGTCGTCGATGGCAGGGATAACAGGCTCCAGCTCTTCCTGAAGGTCCCGGGGCAGACCAACTACCTCTATCCGGATGCTACGGGAGACAAGGCTGTCCCAACCGAGCCTTATCCGCAGATAACCAACAGTGCGGCGTACCGGACGGGTTATTCTCTCCGTAAGGGTGGTAATTGGCATCAGAAATATGTCAACAACGGAAAGAACTGGACCGGTTGCCTGGTGTTCAGAGTTACTGAGGCGCTTCTCAATTACATTGAGGCGTGCTACGAAAAGAACGGGGCTCTGGATGGTACAGCGACTCAGTACTGGCAGGCTATCAGGTCGAGAGCCAAGGTTTCCACTGATCTTCAGGCAACTATTTCTGCCACAGTTATTTCCAAGGAAGCAGAAAATGACTGGGGAGCATATTCGGGAGGTCATTTGCTCACCGATGCTACCCTCTATAATATCCGTCGTGAGCGTCGCTGCGAACTGATGGCAGAATCCCTCAGATGGATGGATCTCCAGCGTTGGCGTTCCCTCGACCAGATGAAGACCCAGGGTTACCACATCGAAGGATTCAAGATCTGGGGACCTATGCAGCATTGGTATGACGATGCAAGCGGAAAATCGACCTTGATTTCCGGACTGGACAACCCTAAGGCTTATGTCTCTCCTAAGGACAGGAGCCTCTACTTCAGGCCTTACGAGATTGTCGGCACAAGTCCTGCCCTTAACGGATATACCTGGCATCTGGCTCATTACCTGACGCCTGTTGCAATCCAGGATATGCTGATAACCTCTGAGAACAACGACATTTCCTCTTCTACGATTTACCAGAACCCTTACTGGCCGACAGAAGCGGATCAGGCAGCAATTCAGTAGAGACCTTCATTTATTCCTTTTACGGTAACGTATTATCGGTATTATTTCGTAGTTTTACAATGAATCGTATACTGGATATGAAAAAGATATTGCCTTTTCTCGTATTCATTGCCTTGATTTCCTGCTCGCCGCAGAGTGGGCAGAGGCCTAAAGTGTTGGCTCATAGGGGCCTTTGCAGCACAGGGACGGAATTCACGACCGATGAGAACACGCTGGACGCATTGATCCGCGCTCAGGAAAAAGGGTGCGAGGGAGTAGAATTCGACGTCTTCATCACTGTCGACAGCCAGCTGGTGATCAAGCACGATGACGAGATCGTAAAAGGGGAGCTTTACTGCACCAGGAGTCCGTTCGAAGAGATCCGTGCGTATGTCCTTCCTTTCGGGCACCAGATTCCGACGCTCCGGGAATGGCTGGAGCAGGCGAAGAAGACCCCGGGAATGATGCAGTTCCTGGAAATCAAAGCCCAGGACAACGACAAGGAGAGGGAACTGATACGTCGGGCCTTGGCTATCATAAAAGAACTGGATATGATGGACCAGGTCTATATCCTCTCTTTCAAGAGCGAGACTCTTGATGAAGTACTGCGCCAGGAACCGCGTATGCGAGTCGGGCTCAATTCGTCCAGCCTTCATGGTTCAATGCCGCCGCAGGAGGTAAAGGAACACGGGTTCGCCGGTGTTTCCTACAATTCCAACGTGATCCTGAACCATCCGGACTGGATCCGCGAATTCCAGGAACTCGGCATCGATACCTTCCTGTGGATGGTCAACAGTAAGTATATGAAGAAAATCGGCGAGGATCTCGGGTTCACGTGGATGACTACCGATTTTTATGATGAGATAGGTTATTAGAATAAGGTTTCAACTATGCTGGAAGATCTGAGAAAAGCCGTTTTGGAGGCCAATCTGGAGTTGGTCCGTCAAGGACTTGTCCTCTACACTTGGGGCAATGTTTCCGGGATAGACCGGGAGAAGGGGCTCGTTGTCATAAAGCCGAGCGGTGTCCGTTATGAGGATTTGACGGCGGACAGTCTTGTCGTCGTCGACCTGGACGGCCGGACGGTTGAAGGGCATCTGCGCCCTTCGTCAGACACTTCCACGCATATCGAACTTTATAAGGCCTTTCCTTTTATCGGCGGGGTTGTCCACACCCATTCCACGCAAGCAGTTGCCTGGGCCCAGGCCGGAAGGGATATTCCGGCGCTGGGGACAACCCATGCTGATTATTTCCACGGACCGGTCCCTTGTACCGGCAACCTTGCTCCGGAAGAGATTGCCGGGGATTATGAGGCTGCCACAGGGCGCTTGATAGCCAGGACTTTCCGGCACTTGGACCCAATGGAAACTCCGGCTGTATTGGTCAAGAGCCACGGTCCATTCTGCTGGGGCAGGGATGCTGCCGAGGCGGTCTATAATGCCCGAGTATTGGAAGAGGTTGCACTGATGGCAAGGCTTACCCTCGACCTTAATCCTGATGCCGTATTCCAGAAAGAACTCGAAGACAAGCACTTCTCGAGGAAACACGGACCGGGAGCATACTACGGTCAAGTAAAAGGAGGCAAGGAATGACTATCATAGAAAAGGCATTACAGAGGACCACGGACACGAAAGCATTGTTCCTGGGTCCTGGAGTCATCGTCAAGACTGCCCAGATGTTCAGGGAACTGTTTCCTGGAAAGAAAGGTGTAGTCGTGGCAGATACTAACACCTTCCGTGTGGCGGGAGAGCAAGTGGATTCGATTCTGGAAGAGTCCGGCCTGAAGGCAGCCGAACCTTTCATATTCGATGATCCCGATCTCTTTGCGGAGTGGGGATTCGCCTGTAGGTTGAAAGATTATCTCTCCGGAATCGATGCGATAGCTGTCGCGGTCGGTTCCGGGGTGATCAATGACTTGACCAAATATGTCTCCTATACACTTGGCCGGAGGTATATGATTGTCGGTACAGCGGCTTCCATGGACGGATATACAGCGTATGGGGCATCTATCAGTATAGACGGGAACAAGCAGACGCTTGACTGCCCGGCTCCGAAAGGTATGATCCTGGATCCGGTAATATCTGCCCGCGCGCCGAAGGAACTTGCGGCCTCTGGATATGCGGACCTGATAGCGAAGATTCCTGCAGGAGCAGACTGGATGATTGCAGAAAGCATAGGTGTTGAGCCTATCGATCCTTTCACCTGGGATCTGGTCCAGCGGAATCTACGTAACGCCCTGTCAGCTCCCGACAAAGTCAAGGCCGGTGATGTCCAGGCTACTGAAGCGCTTGCTGAAGGCTTGATTATGAGTGGTTTCGCTATGCAGGCCCTGCAGTCTTCGCGCCCTGCTTCCGGCGCTGAACACCAATACTCGCATTTCTGGGATATGGACGGTCTTTGTATTAACGGCAAGCACGTATCCCACGGATTCAAGGTTGGAATCGGGACCCTCGTTTCGACGGCCAGCCTGGAATTCCTGATCGACTATCCGGTCAATACAATAGATATTGAACGAGCCGTTTCAACCTGGCCGGATTGGGACAGTATGGAAAGACGGATCCGCATGCTCTTTGACGGGAAGCCTGCGCATCTGGCCAGGGCCCTTAAAGAAACCCGGGATAAATATGTAGGGAAGGATGTGCTCAGGACGCAGCTGGAGACGTTCATCCGTGTCTGGCCTGAGCTGAGAGAAAAAGTCCGCTTGCAGATATATTCTTTCGATACTGTCTATGATTATCTGAAGCGGGTAGGGGCTCCGGATGAGCCAGAACTGATTGGAATCAGCCGAGAGCGGTTGCGTGACACTTTCAGGCGGATACCGTATATGCGCAGCCGTTTTACAAACGCCGATATCATCCGCCGCCTTGGAATCCAGGATGAGCTGGAAAACCATCTCTTCGGCCCAGGAGGCCATTGGGAGATAGCCTGACCAACGGATTATTCCTTCCTCGTTCTCCTGGCGACGATGCTTCCCTGGATGCTGAACGGGTAGGTGCGTCCGTCTATATGTTTCATGGAACCCGTTCCCTGGTAAGTAAATGTCAGGACTTCGGCCTCGAAAGTGGCCGTGCCGAATGTGTAATTCACGTAACCGTCACTGCTGCTTTCTTTTACAGGGTCGATAGTCAACTGGTTGCCGGTGACGGTAGCAGTCGTCTTCCAAGGATTGGAGAAGTCTACCTTGTTGGGGGAAACCTTGTTTATGGCGAAGGCTCCGTTGTCGGTGTACGAACCGCTTGACGGCCCCCATGAAAGTTGATAACTATCTTCGTATGAATATGCCCCGACGAATGTATTAGCCGGATCGAGGCTATCTTCTCCTTTGCAGGATGAAACGGCGCAGGCCACTGCGAGAAGCAAAAATAGGAAGAGTCTTTTTTTCATAATAAATAAAGGTTTATCATATTCACTATTCAATCACTTCGATATAGAAACTGAAGGGGCGGAATCCGTCATTGCAGCTTATCATCGCGCTCATCGGATCCTTCATCCAGCCGTCGTAGAAGTTGCCTTCTCCGCGCGACAGGGATTCCACGAATTCCTTCATAGAACCCCATGCAGAAGGACACAGGCCCTCGGGACGCTTTCCGTCGACCGATATCCACACCTGCCCTTCCTTTACATCGCAGGTATGCTCGATAGGATTCTCATAACGTTCCATGAGATCCTTGTAAACAGTCTGGCGCAGAGCCGTAATCCTGACCTTCTTCATGACTTATCTGCGATTATGATACGAATATAACGATTATTTCGGGAATCATGAAGAAATGCAATTATAGTATTATATTTGCCATGGTATGAACAAGTTGAAAATATTGATCCTAACACTGTTGACCATGGTTGGTATCGTTGGATGTGCCCCGAAGCAGCAGGATGACAGCCAGGTCGTCCTGAAGACTATCTTCTCCCGTAAGAGCGTCCGCTCTTACACTGACGAACCTGTTTCTCCTGAGCAGGTGGAGACCCTATTGAAAGCAGCCATGGCAGCTCCTTCCGGCAGGAATCTGCAGGCCTGGCGCTTCGTCGTGGTAAGGGAGCAGGCCGTTAAGGAGAAGCTTGCCGTCGGCTTCAACAAGATGATTGCCAAGGCCCCGGTTGCCATAGTCGTTTGCGGGCAGGTCACCAATGATGGAGGGGAGCCGAATAACAACTGGACAGCAGATTGCGCTGCCGCTACGGAGAATCTGCTCCTGTCTGCCGAGGCCCTTGGCCTTGGTGCAGTGTGGACTGCATGTTATCCATATGAAGACCGGATGACGCCTGCTATCGAGGCTCTTGCCCTTCCGGACAACGTCAAGCCATACTGCATCGTTCCCGTCGGCCATCCGGCCGGTGATGATAAGCCGAAGGACAAATGGAAGCCGGAGAATATCCATTACGACAAGTGGTAGCGGACCAATTCGTGGGACGTTACCCGCACCGCAGGGGATGGCGAGCAGCCGGTGTGGATCCCCGGTCGAGCCGGGTATGACAACAATTATGGGCCGACGTATAACAAAAGACACCCGCATTTCTGCAGGTGTCTTTTCTGGAGTGAGGACTGGCAGATTTGAACTGCCGACCTCTTGCCTGTCAAGCAAGCGCTCTAAACCAACTGAGCTAAGCCCTCGTTTGGACTGCTAATATAGTATTAATATATCAAACTGCCAAATTGAAGATGGAATTGCCGGGGTCCGGCAGCAGGATTACTGCTCTTCCATCGTTCTGAGGTGCTGTACATAGATCGCCTTCATCTTCGCAGCTCTCTTCTTCACGGAAGGCTTCTCGAAGTTCTTGCGGGCGCGAAGCTCACGGATAGCACCGGTCTTCTCGAACTTCCTCTTGAATTTCTTCAGGGCGCGCTCGATGTTCTCGCCTTCTTTGATTGGAACTATGATCATACTAAAATACCACCTCCTTTTTCTTAAGCGGGTGCAAAGATATGAAAAATTTCTTAATTTTGTCAAAACAAAAATGTTATTTCTATGGACGGCCCGTTTTTGTACAATAAATACGTCACCGGCCAGCACTTCATCGGCCGAAAAGAAGACTGTACCATACTTGGCAACCTCTTGAGCCAGAGCGAAAATGTCGCTATCTGGGAACCGTACGGGGCCGGAAAGAAATCCATCGTGCACCAGGTGATGACTAAACTCAGGGTTTCGGGCCTGAAATTCACTACCGCGGACATAACCGCCCTGGACATCCGTTCCAACGAAGCTTTCGTCAGAAGGCTCGGAGCCGCGGTTATCCGCCAGGTCGCCTCGACACCTAACGAATATGAGCAGGTCGTAACCACTTATCTCGCCGGCACCCATTTCGTCTTCGACAGGAAGGCCTTCGCGGACACCGATACCATCCTCTCGACGAACTGGGACCTGGACGACGAGGACCTCAGGGCAGTTCTCAGGCTCCCTTACAGGCTCGCCAGCGGCCGTCCCGACAAGATGTTCATCATCATCGAGGAGTTCCAGAACCTCGACATGACCGAAGATGGAGAAAAGATATTCAAGATGATGGAGCAGGTGATGGACGAGATGCGCGCAGCGGGAGTCCGCAACTTCTCCTACATATTCCTCGGGTCCATGGTCAATGCGATGGCGGACATATTCGTAAGGCGCCATTTCTTCTACAGGAGGGTCGAGCACCTGAAACTCAGCAAGGTGGATGAAAGGATAATCGTCGAACACATCATCAAGGGATTCCTGGCGAGCGGAAAGGTCATAGACAGGGACCTGATCAGCGGAGCGTGCCGCTTGTTCAAGTGCAATCTGTTCTATATCAATCATTTCACTTCGATCTGTGATGCTCTTTCCAAGGGATATATAATGGAGCCCGTACTGCTGGAGGCCCTCGAGACCATACTGGCCATCAACCGCGGCCGCTTCGTCTCGATGGTCAGCGACCTTACCACTTTCCAGGTCAGCCTTCTCAAGGCAATCATTGACGGGTACACGAAGTTCAGCACGGCTGAGGTGATCAGGAAGTATTCCCTTAACTCCTCAGCGAATGTCCGGAGACTTAAAGACGCGTTGATGAAGAAAGAGATCCTGACCTTCGTGGGGGATGACGAACGTCCGGTTATCTTCGATCCTCTTTTTGAGTATTGGCTTAAAAATACCTATTTCAAGAATAACTGATATGCCTAAGAAGAAAATAGCTGTCTTGACCGGAGCCGGGGTCAGCGCTGAGAGTGGGCTTGCCACATTCAGGGGCTCAGGAGGCCTTTGGGGGGAATATGACCCGCAAGAAGTGGCGTCTATTGAGGGATGGTA
>ONPI01000181.1 GCA_900319685.1 uncultured Bacteroidales bacterium | reverse complement strand
GTACGCCTTGCAGCCGCATATACCTTGTGCCCCTTGGCGGCCAGCATCTTGGCTGCCTCATATCCGATTCCGCTGCTCGCTCCAGTAATCAGAATGACCATTATGCAGATATTGTCAGCTATTCTCAACAAAAATAGCATTATTCTTATTATTTTTGGTCATGCTTAGGAAAATCATTTCGACAGGTATCATCCTGCTGGTGACGGTGGCGGCGCAGGCCGTGCCGCATCTTTCCGAGGCTTGGCTTCGGGCACATTATGGCAAGCAGGAGGTATATGTTCCGATGCGGGACGGGGTCCGGTTGCATACGGCCGTGTATGAGCCCAAGGACAGTCTTCCGCACCCGGTCATCCTGCTGCGTACATGCTATGGGTTGGAACCTTATGGGGATAAGTTTCCGGGCAGCCTCCGGTCGTGGATGCGGATGTTTACCTTGAATGGCTATATCATTGTTTTTCAGAGTGTAAGGGGTACTAACCTGAGCGAGGGAACGTATGAGAACATCCGTCCTCTGAAGCCTGGAGACGCCTCCTGGCTGGAAACGGACGAGGCGACTGACGCCTATGATACTGTCGAATGGCTGCTTAAGAATACCCGGACGAACGGAGCTATCGGTGTGAAAGGCGTGTCTTATCCCGGCTTCTATGCGATGCTTGCGGGACTCTGCGGGCATCCTGCCATAAAAGCCGTGTCGCCCCAGGCGCCAGTGACAGACTGGTGGATGGGGGACGATGTCCATCATAACGGCGTCTGGATGCTGGATGTATATTCTTTTGCGGCGTCTTTCTTCCGGGAGCGCAGGAAGTTGTCGGAGAAGGGACAGGAGTCCTTGATCCATATAGACCGCGATATCTACAGCTATTACAGGCAATTCCCTGATTTCCAGTCACTGACGGCTAATTTAGGGGAACGGATCCCGTTCTGGGAGGAGATGCTCCGGCATCCGGATTACGACGACTGGTGGCAGGAAAGGAACGTTGCGCGCCGTCTGTATGATGTCAAGCCCGCGGTTATGGTCGTTGGCGGAAGCTACGACGCAGAAGACTGTTATGGTGCAATCGAGACCTATGCCGCCCTCCGGCGCCAGTCTCCACAGACTCCGGCATATTTCGTCTATGGCCCATGGTCCCATGGCGGCTGGCGGGACTCGAAATACAACAGGTTGGGGAGGTCTTACTTCGGAGAAGGATCGTCTGACTTTTTCATGGAGGAGATCGAATATCCATTCTTCGCCTATTACCTGGAGGGGAAGGGAGAGAAGCCGGTGGCAGTGCATGTGCTTCCTTCCAGGGCCATGAGCGTCGATTCAAGGTATGATACCGCCAAGGATTTGAAAACATATTCCGAATGGCCTGTAGGGCAGAGGAGGGAAGTCAGCCTGTATCTGAACCGGCGGAAACTGTCGGAAAAGGCTCCGGGCGGTGCTCTGAAGTCCCGTTCCTATGTCTCCGATCCGTCGAATCCCATTCCGTACATGGACAAGCTGACCGATGGCCGCAGCAAGGACTACATGGCTGCGGACCAGCGCTTCGCTGAAAAGAGGAAGGATGTCCTGACCTATCGTGGGGAACCTCTGCTGACCGATATGCTTGCCGAGGGGCCGGTTCAGGTCCATCTGGTGGTTTCCTTGTCCACGACCGATGCTGATTTCATCGTCAAGATCATCGATGAACGGCCTGACGGCTACCAGATGCTGGTCAGGGGCGATGCCTTCCGCGCACGCTACCGCAGCAGCTTCGTTTGCCCGGAGCCTGTGACACCGGGAGAACGGACGACCATCGACTTCACGCTCAACGACATCGCCCATATCTTCCAGGCCGGTCACCGCATAGTCGTCCAGGTCCAGTCGAGCTGGTATCCCGTGATGGCCGTATCCCCGCAGTTCTTCCAGGAGAACCCGTATCTCGTTCCGGCATCAGACTACCAGACTTGCCGCATACGGGTATGGAATGATTCCCGGATTGACATTCCCGTAGTTCCGAAGAGTTAACGGATCCATTGATAAGAAAAATGACTATATTTACGAATATGAGGAAATTACTGTGGATCAGCATTTCTCTTGCGCTCTTGCTGGCAGGTTGCAGTGCCGCGCCTGCGGAACGGTGGAGTGAAGAGAAAGCCAATGAATGGTATGCCGCCCAGCCGTGGCCGGTAGGATGTGTATTCATGCCGTCCTATGGCGGCACTCCGGTGGAAATCTGGGGCAAGGAATACTTCCGCCCGGATGTGGTGGACCGTGAACTGGCGCTTGCGGAAGGCCTCGGATTCAATGTCATCAGGCTTTTCCTCTGCGACATTGTCTGGCAGGATGATCCGAAAGGCTTCATGGACAGGCTCGAACAAACCGTGCAGCTTGCGGACAGTCATGGACTGCGTATCCTGATGACCTTCTTCACGAACGGTGGCACCATCAAGAACCCGTATCTCGGCCCTCAGCCGCAGCCGGTGCCGGGAATACACAATTCCGTGTGGATGTCATCACCAGGCAAGGATGTTGTCAACGATCCGTCGAGATGGCCTGTGATTGAACGTTATCTCAAGCAGGTGATGAAGCGTTACAGGAAGGATCCTCGGATATTCGCCTGGTGCCTTTATAATGAGCCGGAGAATACCAAGGGTTTCGATACTCTGCCTTTCCTGAAGGAGGTCTTCCGCTGGGCGAGGGAAGTGGACCCTTCCCAGCCCCTGACATTCGCCTATGATTGCGCTGCCGACCTGGAGATCCTACAACAAGGATATCTCCGATTTCGTGCTCACCAACAGCGACATCATCTCTTTCCACTGCTACAACGCTCTCTACGACTGCATCAGGTTCTATGATTACTGCAGTCAGTTCGGCAGGCCTATCCTGTGCTCGGAGTGGATGGCCCGTACGCGCGGATCGGATTATCCATCGATCCTCCCATTCTTCAAGGAGAAGAAGATAGGATCCTTCAGCTATGGCCTCGTGAACGGCAAGCAGCAGTGCCAGTATCCATGGAACCAGATAGTCGACGGTGAGCCCGTTCCTTTCACGGAAGAACCTGCCTTATGGTTCCACGACCTGTTCCGCCCGGATCTCACACCTTACAGCGAAGACGAGGTCCGGTTCATCAAGGATATGACGCAACAGAAATAATAATAAAGATATCG
>ONPI01000199.1 GCA_900319685.1 uncultured Bacteroidales bacterium | reverse complement strand
CCGACGGCAGGCAAGGCTTGCTTTTCTCTTACAATATCCGTAACTTTCCGTGTGATTCCGTTTGAAAACTGCACTTTCACTCCGCAGCTGCCGGAGGGTTGCGACCTGAGGGGGGAGCGCATCCTGCTGCATTGCTGCTGCGCCCCATGCTCCACGGCCATTATCGAATGGATGGTCAGCCAGGGTCTCAGGCCGGCCGTATTCTTCAGCAATTCCAACATCGTTCCTATCGAGGAATATGAGCTCCGCCGGAGTGAGCTTGAGCGTTATTGCAAGTCCTTCGGACTGGAAGTCATTGATGATGAATACAATCATCCTGCCTGGCTGGAGACTCTCTGCGGCAACCTTGGCACCGACCCTGCAGGACTGGCAGGAATCCCGGAAAGGGGACCGCGCTGTTTGGAATGTTTCCGCTTCCGGCTGGTTCGGGCGGCAGCATACGCCGAAGAAAACGGATATACCATCCTGACTACGACTCTGGCTTCTTCCCGCTGGAAAGACCTTGCCCAGGTGGACATAGCCGGCAAGTATGCCTGCTCATCCGTAGGAGGCGGAAAAGGGAAGGTGAAATGGTGGAACCAGAACTGGCGGAAAGGAGGCCTCCAGGAACGCCGGAACCAACTTATACAGTCTTGCGGGATATACAACCAGACCTATTGCGGCTGCGAATTCTCCGAGCGGCACGGCTGATTATTTCCTGTAAAGGGCAAACATCGCTGAGCCCGATCCGGACATCGAGGCATAGGCGGCTCCGGAGTCATACAATGATTGCTTGATAGCCGCCAATTCCGGATGCTTCTTGAATACGGTTTCTTCGAAGTCGTTGACAACCAAGTCTTTCCAGTCTTCGACCGGACGCTTGAGGAGATCTTTCAAATCCATTCCCGCTGACGGTTCCTTCGGAATTATGCCCCCGTAAGCTTCCTTCGTGGACACCGATATCCCGCCCGGGACCAGCACCTGGATGTCATATCCGGAAAGGTCGATGTCGAAAGGTTCCAGCACCTCTCCGCGCCCGGAGCCGAACATCGGACGGTTCCAGATGAAGAAGGCGCAGTCGCTCCCAAGGGATGATGCATAGGCGGCGAGCCTTTCCTTTGTAAGCCCCAGTCTGCAGACTTCGTTCAAGGCCTTCAGGGTGAATGCGGCATCGGCCGAACCGCCTCCCAGCCCGGCCCCGACCGGAACCTTCTTTTCCAGGAATACCTTGACCGGCGGCAGGTCGAAATCTTTACCCAAGGCCTGATATGCCTTGGCGCAAAGATCTTCCATCGGATCCCAGCCGATGGCATCTTCGGAAGCTATGGTGACCATCAGCTTCCCGTCCCCGGATATTCCCTGCACCACAGATTCTCCGTATTTTCCGAACAAGGCGGCGGAAGTACGACTGTAATCATCCCCGGTGATCACCTCCAGGATGTCACCCATTTCCAGATAAGGCACGAACAGCGTCTCGATGTCGTGGTAGCCATCAGGACGCTTCCGCAGGACGTTCAGCCCGAGATTCAACTTGACGTTTGTGTTCAGAATCATTCCGGAAATCTGTTTCTTTGCAAATATAGGCATTTTTGCCTGGTATGGAAACTGTTTATTGTCAATAAGATATGAGATCAGATGGTACTGAAATCGGCACCATCTGATATATCAACCAGTTAGTATTCAATTATTTCCGTACCAGGCCGCCCGAACAGACGAGAATAAATGTTATATTTGTATTACAAACATCCCGGTTATGATCAAGAGATTGACAATATTCATCGTGGCCGCCCTTGCAATGTGCTCCTGCGCCACCACACGCTTTTCCGACTATCCTACCGTATTCGCCCACAGGGGCTGCTGGCTTTCCGAAGACAGCCAGACTATCAGCAGGGAATCGTTCCTGGTTCCCGAGAACAGCCTTTCCGGGGTCCGTATGGCGGTCAGGTTCGGCTATCCATCCATAGAATGTGACGTCAGGTGGACCAAGGACAGCGTCCTGGTGTGTATGCACGACGGCACCATCAACCGCACTATGCGCCTGAAAGACGGTCAGAAGCCGATCGAAGGCAAGGTCCGGGTCAGCGATACGGATTTCAAGACTCTGAGGGACAAGTACAGGCTTCAAAGCTCAGAGGAGGAATACCGCGAACAGATTCCAACGTTCGAGGAAATGCTCTTGGAGTGCAAGGAGTGCGGCATCAAGCCGATCCTCCACTGCGACATCTATGAAGGGTCTTCACTTCCGACTATGAGGTAGCCAGGAAGCTGAGGAAGATATCCGACTGCCTGATATTCTTCAGCATGGACAAACCGAAGGGAAGAGATACTATCGAGCCTAAGGAAATACTTGACAGACTGGAAGGTATCGGAGGCAATACGGGAGTCTCCAGCATGTGGTACGGGATGACCACGAAGAATGTCTGCGAAGTCCTCAAGGCCACCGGGCATGAGAACCAGTCTTCGATATTCCCGACCCCTCACGAGATGGAAGCTGTCCGCAACGGGGCGACTGTACTCCTGAGCGATTTCTGCTGGAAACCATCGAAGGGAATGAGTCCGATCGTTACCGAGACCCTTCGCAAGAGCGGCAGCTTCAAGGGCCCGAAGCTTGAACTCGGAGCAATGACGGTCGTAGTGGAAGGTG
>ONPI01000200.1 GCA_900319685.1 uncultured Bacteroidales bacterium | reverse complement strand
ATCTGGATGTTTCCAGGCTTCAAGCCGCATCCTTCCAAGATCCATCTGTTGGCCTTGAAGAGGTCTATGTGGTGACCGCCGGACATCGGGGAGCCGTTTCCAGGGCCTTGATCCGTCCATATTCCAGACATTGGGAAGCCAGCATCCCTGAACCGTTCCACGACCTCTTCCCCCACCTGGAAACTGTCCGGCCCGATAGAAGGTCCAATTACACTGCAGAGATCGGCTGGACACGTGCCGAAAGCCTCTCCCATAAGGCATATGGTCTTCTGGGATATCTTAGATACCGTCCCTCTCCAGCCGGAGTGGACCGCCGCGATGACTCGGTGCACCGGGTCAAATAACAGGACGGGCGTACAATCCGCCGTACGGACTCCAATCGCTATTCCGGGAATATCGGTAATGAACGCATCGTAGCCCTCCAGATCCTCGCGGGTCAGGCCAGGCCGGTCAATGATGGCGACCTCGGTGCCGTGTACCTGGTGGCCTTGTATCACCGGATAGGGGAGCACGGAGTCCCTCCTCGCTGTGAAGGCCTCCACTCCCGCCCCTAATCGATATTGAAGGAGATTCATAGACATGCCTACATCCTTACCTCGTAATGGTGTTTGCCGCCGGTGATGATTTCCGGGGTCGTGGCGCCCGGGAGATACACTTCGGTGCGGATTCCCTTCGGGACGGAGACGTCCCACTTGAAGACACCGTTTTCCTTCTTCCAGGAACTCGAGATCCTGCCGCGGACAGACTTGTAGCTGCAATCCACGTAATCGAGCCCTTCGACCGGATATGGCCGCAGCTCGATTTCTGCGAATCCCGGTTTCAGCGGACGGATTCCCGCCAGGTATTCATATTCCCAGATGATGAGGTCCCCGAGCAGCATCACGTGGTTGCCGGAGTTCATCGCCGGATCGGCCGTATTGCCGTTCCACAGCTCCCAGATGGTGGTGGCCCCGTTCGCCGCCATGTATCCCCAGGAAGGATATGTGTCATCCGATGCGATCTTGAAGGCCAGGTCCGGGCGGCCATATTCGGTGAGCGTGCGCATCAGTACCTGGATTCCGATGACTCCTGAACTGACGTGGCCGCCGAACTCGTTCTCAGTCTTTTCCACCAGGGACGAGAACACCCTCTGCTGCTCCTCTTCCGGAACAAGTCCGTACCAGAGTGCAATCAGGTTGGCAGTCACGGTATTGTTGTCGTAATATCCTCCCTCGGAGTTGTAGTATTCCTTGTTGAATGCCTCTGTGCTGGACTTCTCCTCGGCCTCGAAATAAGCCACGTCTTCCGGATGGCCGGCGATAGGGGCGAATTCCTTCATCAACTTGCAGTAGTGGATATAGTATGGGGTTGCGATCACTGCCGGAGCCGTTATGCGGGAAGGGTCCTTGGAATGGATCAGCTCAAGGGATTCCGGCGGCATGCACCAGTCTCCGTAGACATCCTTCGTCATTATCCCGTCAACCATATACTTGTCTTTCATGTAGACAAGCCACTTCTTCATAGCAGGATAATTCTTCACTACGACGGCGTCATCTCCGAAGCGCAGGTAAAGCATCCTTGTGGCATCTACGAACAGCCCCGGCCAGGTCATGTTGTCACTACGGATGGTCCAGTAATTCGGCGCCACGTCCGGAATCTGTCCTTCCTCGTTCTGCTCGGTGGCGATGTCGTCGAGCCATTTGGCGTACAGGGCGTGGTTGTCGAATATCCAGCTCTCGCCGTAGCAACCGGTCGCACGGTCTCCGAGCCAGCCCATCCTTTCGTCACGCTGCGGACAGTCGGTCGGCATTCCCCGGTAGTTCCCGCGTATTCCCCAGAACGCATTCTTGTAAACCTGGTTGATCACCGGGTCCGAGCAGGAGAAATGCCCCGTTGTGGCCATCTTGTCGTATATCACCTGCCCTTCGAAATCATCCAGCGAAGGAGCCTGGCCGAGGCCGCTGATCTCCACGAAACGGAACCCGTGATAGACGAAGGTAGGACGCCAGACCACCGGCTTTCCGTCCCTGGCGACATAGATATCCCTCGCCTTGGCGGAACGGAGATTGTCCGTGTAGAGTTCGCCGTCTTCCTGCAAAGTCTCTGCGAATCGCATCAGGAGGGTGTCGCCCTCGTGCATCTTCACCTTCACCTGGAGCCATCCGACCATGTTCTGGCCCATGTCGAGGATGTATCTTCCATCCGGAAGTGGGCTGACGGACACTGGCTTGACGATGTCCTGGATCTCTATGTTCGGATTAGGCTGGGCGGTGAGCTTGCCGTATGGGGCATCCTGGAGGACTGCCTGCGCCCATCCGCTGTCGTCATACGAAGGATCGAGCCATCCGTCCAGTTCGAGACGGGC
>ONPI01000203.1 GCA_900319685.1 uncultured Bacteroidales bacterium | reverse complement strand
ATTATGAGCGCATTTCCTGCAAAACATCAGCATTTACGCGCATTTTGAGAGGTGCACACAATTATTGCCCCGAGTCATCTACCTCGTTTCCACTCATTTTAATCATTCCTCCTTTTTTCTCCATAGGCTTTATTTTTTAATGTTTCGCGCGTGCGCGCATTATTATAATAAGGTGTGCTGGCTATTTTACCAGCACTTTCTTTCCATTGATCAGATAGATACCCTTCTGCGTCGGCTTTCCTACACGCTGACCGGTAAGGTTATAAACCACGCCCTCCATCTCAGCGAACCTTATGTTCTGGATTCCTGTAGCAGTATTACCATTCAAAGACACCAGATAGTTCTGTTTGGAAGCAAACTCCGGGGTATTACCATTGTAGTTGACAATCTTACCACAAATGATTACTTCATCGCCTACAGCAATCTGATTATCTCCTTCCTGCCATTTCTTGTTGTCGAAATAATAGCTACTATATACCGTAAACACTGTTCCTTCGGATCCATCCTCAGAAATGTTATAGGTTGCAGTACCATATTCAGCACTATACTCATACTTAATGCTGCTGATCTTGTCCAAAATATCGAGCTGCCTCTTAATCTCTTTGAGTAATGCGGGTGAACTCATGACGCAGTCTAATCTGACTGTATCTTCAAAGCCGGCACCATCATTTGGTATGAGCATAGTTCGAACGGGCATCCTGCTATGCAAGTAATGTTCTGTTCGACCCCGAATCTCATATGCAGCTCTGCTGTCATGCCTGTTGAACGCTTCTTCCGCAAAGTGCTCCAGGTCCTCCGGTTCTTCGTACACCGCCAATTCCCACGCCCCGTTGTCACGACTGCGAATAATGCCGGCGTCAACAGCTCTCCTGTACATTTTCTCGTTTTGCAGCATCTCTTCTGTCGGTTTAGCCGTCATGCTGAATGGCACAAGATCCGGCAGTTTTCTCCAGTCGCGGGAATCTTTCTCCGTTCCCTCATAGATATGAAATCCTTTAAAGTTATCCTCATGCCGGTAGATTTCTTTATACATATCTGTCCCATAATAAGCGAACATCGGCACACCAAATAAACAGTTCAGCCGGTAAATCCTGTACGGGGATGAACTCTTTACAAGATGAAGATACGGATTCCCGTCGGAATGTATGGCCATAGCTTTGTGAAGGACCACCGATGTATCAAGAATAAACACTATGTCCCGCTTGCCGGAACTGGGATTGTAGAACCCATTAATCCAGAAAAGAGGCAGGGCTTTGTAACTAAGGGGTGCCAAAATATCATTGAAGGCCATATCTTCAAGTACACTCACATCCGTCGTGCCAAACTGTAGGGGGTACCTCCGACCTCTAGGGTACCTCCGACCTCTAGGGTACCTCCGACCTCCAGGGTACCTTCGACCTCGGGGTACCTCCCCTCGACCTCTAAGGTACCTTATCCCCAATGCCCGAGATACATCGGCTTGTTCGTCTGCGCGCTGCACTCCTCCAATATTGAGATCAGGCTGTCCCTATCTTCCTGTTCCAGGTCTGCAGTAATCTCCCCCAACTGTTCAAACACATCATTACCGTTCATCATCATCCATGCCGCAAAAGACAACTTATCATTCACATCCCTTTCCACGTCATCCATGTTGCAGCCGCCCTTTGCGCCCTTGCCAAAATCTTCATCCTCTTCATCTTCCAGCTGCTCAAACATCTCGGAGGCCATCCCGTCCAGCACCTGCTTGTATATGTAGTATTCCTTGAACCACTCAAATGCCCTATGCCAGGCTTCGCGGCTCGGCCACCAGCCATACCTTATAAATTCAAACACTTCATCCGCAGACGGAATGTAAAACGCATTATCCTGAGAACTGATATTCTCCAAGCCACTAAAGAAAATCGACTCCTCCGGCTGATCGGGATCCCATTCATCTTCGACAAATGTATCCGCAACATAAACCTTTCCATCGTGCTCCAGAACGCAATAGATTTCCCCTGCGCCTTCCCTTGCCACCGTAACAAATTCCTGTTCCGTCAGAACATCCCCAATCGATTTCGCCTCAGCATACCGCTTATAGACTTCCATGACCACTTCAATCGGAGCCGTCTCATAATACATCTTCGCCAAAAAACAGCAATCCAAAACAGCCCGAAGATTCCTCCGCTTCTGGTCAAGCTCACACAGAAGATCCTGCCCTATCACGAGGATCCCGAAAAGGACAAGATGGCGGTCGAATTCATCGACAACCGAATCCTCACCACCCCTCCCATGGCTGTGCTGCAGTGT
>ONPI01000204.1 GCA_900319685.1 uncultured Bacteroidales bacterium | reverse complement strand
ATGTACTCTCCGGACTTGAAATCGAGATGCTCGCCTTCAGGAAGCCTTACTGTGAATTCCTTGATGAAGGTGGCCACGTTCTTGTTCGAGATAACTTCGCATTCGAGCTTCTTCACGCTCAAGGTGGAGTCAGGCACCTGGATCTTGATGTTGTCCTTGACCTTCACCTGGCAGCCGAGACGGAATCCGTCCTTGATCTGCTTCCTGTTGAAGAAACCGGTTTCGGTAGGAAGGATGGATCCGCCGCCTTCGAGGACCTGTACCTTGCACTGGCCGCAGTTGGCCTTTCCGCCGCAAGCCGAAGGAAGGAATATTCCCTGGTCCGCAAGGGTGTGCATCAGGTCTCCGCCGAGAGGGGCTTCAAGCGTCTTCTTCCCACCGTTGATGTCGATGCTGACAGATCCTGAAGGGGTGAGTTTCGCCTTGATGAAGAGAAGGAGGGCGACGAGGATGAGCGTTACGACAACTATTGTCGCGATAGCTCCGATGATTGTATTGAACATATCCTAGACCTCCTTCCTTAAAGTGAAATACCCATGAAAGTCATCATCGCGATGGCCATGAGGCCGACGGTGATGAAAGTGATTCCGAGGCCCTTCAGCGGAGCCGGGACGTTGCAGTAGGACATCTTCTCGCGGATTGCTGCGAGAGATACGATTGCGAGGAACCAGCCGATTCCGGAACCAAGGGCATAGACGGCGCTCTCTCCGATGTTGGCGAAATCTTTCTGCTGCATGAACAGGGAACCTCCAAGGATCGCGCAGTTGACGGCGATCAGCGGAAGGAATATTCCCAATGCGGAATAGAGCGACGGACTGAATTTCTCGACTACCATCTCGACTATCTGCACGATAGCTGCGATGACGGCGATGAAGATGATGAAGCTGAGGAAACTCAGGTCAACACCTTTGATCAGGGCGTCAGGCGCCAGGACGTACTTGTTGAGCAGATAGTTGATTGGGAGCGTGACGAGAAGCACGAAGATGACAGCGACACCAAGGCCGGCAGCCGTCTTCACATTCTTCGATACCGCCAGGTATGAGCACATACCCAGGAAGTATGCGAAGATCATGTTGTCAACGAATATTGACTTTACGAATAAGCTGAGATATTCCATAACCTTGATGTTTGTTTATTTCTCCTGCAAGTCATTCTGGATGCTCCTCTGTACCCATACGATGCATCCCAGGAGGATGAGGGCGAACGGAGGAAGGATAACCAGATTGTTAGGTGTGTAACCGAGCCATCCCAGGACATCCACCCCGAAGAGGGTGCCGCTGCCCAGGAGTTCACGGAAGAATGCGACGATCAGAAGGATCAGACCGTAGCCGGCTCCGTTGGCGACTCCGTCGAGGAAAGACGGCCAAGGCTTGTTGCCGAGGGCGAAAGCCTCGATTCGGCCCATCACGATACAGTTGGTGATGATCAGGCCGATGTACACCGAGAGCTGCTTGTCGATGGCGTAGGTAGCCTCGAAGGATTTCAGGATCTGGTCCACCAGGATCACCATCATCGCGACAACGACCAGCTGGACGATGATGCGTACGCGGCTCGGGATAGTGTTCCTGAGCAGCGAGAGGATGAGGCTGGAAACACCGCAGACCACGATGACCGAAAGGGCCATCACAAGAGCTCCCTTCATAGTGACCGTTACGGCCAGCGAGGAGCATATACCGAGGACAAGGACGGTGATAGGATTGCCCTTGAATATCGGGTTGAGAATTGTTTCTTTCAGTTTAGCATCCATGGTTATTCCTCCTCAGTTTTGGTGGTTGCACCTTTGAAGTAGGCTGCGTATGCTCCGAGCCAGGTGTCGATAGCGGCGTCGAGACCGTTGGAGGTCATCGTGGCACCTGTGATCGCATCGATCTTGTTGTCGATGACGGACTTGCCGTCAGCATCCTTAGGAGCTCCGCCCTTCACGATGTCGAATACGTTCGCATCGGCGAAGTCGGCCTTCTCACCCTGGAACTCACCCTGGAAAGCAGGGTCGTCCTTGATCTTGGCGCCGAGGCCGGCGGTTTCGCTCTCGTGGTCGAAATATGCACCCTTGATGGTGTCGGATGAAGGTTCGAAGGCGATGTAACCCCAGACCGGTCCCCAGAGTCCTGCCCCGTAAACCGGGACGACGGTGACTCCGTTCTTGAAAATGAAGACCGGGAGCTCGGCATCGGATCCACCCTTGATCTTGTAGTTCTGCTTCTTCAGTTCCTTCGGGGAATAGACCTTGTCAAGGT
>ONPI01000205.1 GCA_900319685.1 uncultured Bacteroidales bacterium | reverse complement strand
ACCCGACCGTTCTCCGGGAAGTCTTCTTCTTCCTTCATGTAGTCACGAGCGACCTTGTCCGCATTGGCTCCGTCGTGGAACACGGTCATCACGCTTGCGGAAGTAATGAATCCGAGCTCCAGGTCCATTTCCCGAGGCGTCCAGTTCGTAATGGCCCCTACATACCATTTTTCACCCTTGCGGCGAGCGATGGCAACATATTCCCCGATCTCTCCGCTGACCATCACCGTTTCGTCCCATGATGTCGGGACGGACGCAATGAACTCAGTGCATTCCTCTTCAGAATAATAATTGGAAGGGGAGTCGCAAAGCATGGCCAGAGGGGCGTCCAGCACGATGTATTCAGCCAGCTGGCGGCATCTGGTTCCCTGGCTCATCGCTTCTGAAGATACAGGGCGGAAGTTCTTCTGGGTGGCGTTGCGCATCGCTCCCGGAGTATAGTCCAAAGGACCCGCAGCCATCCTGATGAATGGAATCGTGCATTCGTACACGACCTGGTCGGCAGTACCCCACTTAAGATGCTCCAGCCCCCTCACGCCCTCGTAATTAAGGACGTTCGGATATGTCCTCTGCAGACCAGCCGGCTTCGAGGTGCCGTGGAAATCGATGAGCAAGTGATATTTGGCTCCCATTGCGGCGGCTTTCTGCTGGAATTCGATCATCGGCTGGTCGTCGCGGTTCATGAAATCTATCTTGAAGCCCTTGATTCCCAACTTGGAATAATGCCTGCAGGCCTCGTTCATGTCTTTGTTGAACGCCCAGTATCCGGTCCACAGGAAGATGCCCACGTTCTTCTTTGCGGCATAGTCGATGACTTCCTTGAGGTCGAGCTCCGGCACTACCTTGAACAGGTCCGCTTCGCCTTTTTCAGTCCAACCCTCATCGATCAGGATGTATTCAAGGCCGAACTTGGCGGCGAAGTCGATGTAATACTTGTAAGTCTCCGTGTTTATTCCGGATTCGAAATCAACACCGTAGATGTTCCAGCTGTTCCACCATTCCCAGGCGGCCTTTCCTGGTTTAACCCAGCTCCAGTCCGTGTCAGCGGCAGGCTCCGCAAGGCAATATACCAGATCCAGATTCGCCAGCTGGGCGGCCTCGGGAACCACTGCGATCACCCTCCAGGGGAATTTCTGGCCAGGGGTCCCGCTCGCGATATAATTTCCTCTTTCCTTGACTATTCCTTCCAGCATATTATGCCCGCCCTGGGCTTCCCTGATAGGATAAGGAGCGAAATTACCCCTGACCGTTGTGGAACCGTCTCCGTGAAGGAACATTCCCGGATAATTTCTCAGGTCGGCCTCGGTGATAAGCACCTTCACACCTGACGGGGCCTCAAACAAAGCCGGAAGATAGGCCAGCTTGTTGCGTTCCCATCCGGATACCGGTACGTGATTGTACAGGCTTTCGAAATCGTTGACGTATTGGCTTTCAATGGTTTCTCCTTTTGAACCGGAATATCCGACATATGAGTTCCAGTCGGCCGGGAAGGTGAATTCCGCGGTCTCTTCCTTCACGGTAAACAGCCTCTTCGTGTTCGTCGTGAACCGGTAGGCCACGCCCTTGTCATATGCCCTGAATATCAGGTTGAATTCCTTGAACTTGATTGTCAGCTCGTTGAAGTGGTCCTTGACTTTCGCCCTCTTGTAGGCGACGGCGTCTATCGTCTTGTTGACAACCCTCTTGTTGAATCCGACCGGCTGGGCGGAGCCGCCATAAACCGTACCGTCCTCAAGCGTCATCCCGATTTCGGAAGGGGAGATGACCACGCCGTTGTTGTACAGGACGGAATAGTTGATCTTGCTTCCCGTGTTTATCTTTACGGTGATCCTTCCGTTAGGTGAAGACAGTGAATAACTCTTCGGATTTGCGCCAAGGCAGAGTCCTGCCGCCAGCAGAAGCGTCATCAAGACGGTAAAGCTTTTCCTGATATCCATATTCTCAAAAGTTCTTTCCTCAAAATTATCAAATATTTCCGGTTTTTTCCGTACATTGGAATGATTATTCTGCGATAATGGCCTTTGTGAACATATATTTTTCACTTGGTAGCAACATCGGCGACAGGGAAAGGAACATAATGGAAGCCCTCCGCCTGATGGACGAGGCTTTCGGTGTGCATTATTCAGCCCTTTCAAGGCTCATAGAAACCAAGCCGATGGGCTTTTCCGGAGGGAAGTTCCTGAACGC
>ONPI01000206.1 GCA_900319685.1 uncultured Bacteroidales bacterium | reverse complement strand
TATCCTCATCCAGGATCTTCTGCATCTCTGCCACTTCCTCCAGGGCCTTGGCGTTGGCCGCCTTCTGGATGCGGTCGAGGAAATCCTCGACGGTCTGCGGGTCTCGGGCCATCTTGTTGTCCAGCTGGTAGGCGGCGAAGGTGTCGAATCCGAGCATCCTGGCCTTCTCGGCACGGAGTTTCAGTATCTCCAGGCAGAGGGCTTTGTTGTCATATTCGTTGCCGTTGTTGCCCCTTGAAGAATATGCCTTGAACATTTCCTCGCGGCGGGCCCTGTCCTCGCAGGTGGTCATCTCGGAGGTGTAGGAGGACACCGGGATTCCGAACTTCTCCTTGAAGGCGTTGTTCTCGGCCAGCAGGTTGGTTCCGAACTTCTGCTGGGCCGCGGCTATCTTCTGGTTGATCTCCTTCATCCGGGCCTGGGACTCTTCGTCCAGGTCCACACCGTTGCGGGTGAAGCTCTGGTACAGATTCTTGAGGACCATCTGCTGCTCACGGGTCAACCCGCTCTGGTCGGCGTCATAGACGGCCTTCACCCTCTCGAAGAACTTCTTGTCCATCGAGATGTTGTCGCTGTGCGCGGTGATCAGTTCGGTGGCCTCTTCGACGATCTTGTTCATCTCGTCGCTGCCTTCGGTCTCCTGGAGGTTGAACAGGACGTTCGAAACTTTGTCCAGGATGTCGCCGGAAAGCTCGTATGCGGCGATAGTGTTCTCGAAGGTAGGTGCCTCCTGGTTGTTGAGGATAGCGTCAAGTTCCGCTTTCTGCTGCTTGATTCCCTCCTTGACCGCAGGGATATAGTCGGAAAGCTGGATCTTGTCGAACGGCGGGATGCCGTAAGGAGTGTCCCATTCCTGCAGGAACGGGTTCTTGTTCTGTGTACAGGCTGCCATCATCACGATTGCTCCCAAAGCTAAGATTGTTTTCTTCATATATGTAAATATTTAATATCCATTCTCTTACCATACCATGTTCCAAGCGGCATCCTGGGCTCGTGCGCTGTGGGCTGCGTTCATCTTGCCGAAATTCCACTTTATTCCGAAGAGGATGTACCGACCCATTACGAGACGGTAGGAATCCTCGATGTAATTAGCTGAGACAGCATGCGTCAGGTTCCTCGTCTGGTCAAGGATATCGTGCACTGTCAGGCTGAGGTTGAACGCCCCGACGTTCTTGGAGACAGCTGCGTTCCACTGCCACTCGCTCTGCCCGTATCCGACCGGATATCCCCTGTAGAAGACATAGGAGATGTCACTGGAAAGCTCGAACCCTTTCTTGGAAGTGTAAGTGACATCATACGTCAACCTGGTGTCCAGGGTGTTCCTGTTGAAGTCCGGGTTCAAGGAGTATCGTGATATATTCCCCGTAGAATTCGCCACGGCCACCATAGACAAGCTCTCGCGATTGTATTTTACACGGAAAGAAAGGTTCGGAGAAACAAATGCCGTGTTGCTTTCTCCGAATCCGCTCTCCCCGGAAAAGAACCTGTCGCCAGATTCGTCACCCCAGAAACGGGACATGAATGCAGAGTAGTCGAATGTATCCTTATCCAGACCGGAGATTACCGATTGGGTCTGATAGCTGGTTGTGGCTACGTATGACGTGCTGCCGGACAAGGTCAGGGACCAAACTTTCTTTTCATCCAGCGGGGTTGTGTACGATGCGTAAAGATTGGAATTCAACGACGGCTTCCTGGCATTGACGGGCACTGTGTAGAGGATACCGTCAGGATCGTACCAGCGGGCATAGGTAATGGGGTTGGAAGAAACCTGCCCGGACAGATATACCATAAGGTTTGAGAACTTCTTCTTGTTGTTCCTGTTCCAGTTAGCGCTTAAATATGTTATCGAGAACGGCCTGAGATAAACATTGCCAACGACCAGGCTGGAAGGGTCGGTGATGTTCAGGACAGGAAGCATACGGCTCGAAGAAGGTCTCTGGGTATATCCGGAAGCACCCAGGAATATCCTGTCGTCGCCCTTCATATGCTGGAATCTCAGAGTCGGTGTGAGGAACCAGTTCCATTCGTCCTCTCCCGTAGTCTGGGATATTCCGAAACTCTTCGAAAAGGTTTCATTGAGCACCCCGCTCATCTGGGCTCCGAAAGAAAACCAGCTGCCCTGCCCAAAGGTATACTGAGCGCTCAAGCCGTACTGCTGGTTTATG
>ONPI01000207.1 GCA_900319685.1 uncultured Bacteroidales bacterium | reverse complement strand
GCTTTCCGACCTGTCAAGCACCTACCGCAAGCAAAGCCTCCCGGAAGTCCTGGATCTCGTTCCTTCAGTGAAGTTGATGGACAGGGGATGGCCGGATTACGCTTATCCGTTCGACATGCAGACCAAAGCCTCGAATTCCGGGGCTGTCTCCAATTACGTCAAGGCCGTCAAATGGCATATTGACAACAGGGGCCTAGTCGCAGAACGGTTCAAGGCAGGTTCACGTGACCAGATAGTACTGAAACGCAAGCCGTCGGATTATCCCGGTTTCATCGTCCAGAACATCGCGGTCAACGGGGAAATATGGGACGGCGGCAGCACTACGACCGCTACTGCGACATTCCCTCCGCTGGCGGAAATACGTGTAGCCGACACGAAGGATGTCGGCAACGATGACAACTGCCCGGAAGAGAACCATTGCACCTGCGTGCTGAAAGTCAGTTACGGTGCCTTCGACTTCTTCGAGGGCGGCGACGCACAGTATGACGGAATGTCCACATTCCCGTGGAAGGACATGGAAACGCCTGTCGGACTGGTCACCGGGCCGGTCGATGTGATGAAGGCCGACCACCATGGGGTCAACAACACCAACGGATATGGATATATCTCTAAGGTGACGGGGATGAAGGCTGAAGCCATGAAGTACCTCCAACCGACTTGCTGGATCGTCAACAGCTGGACTGACGGACATCCGAGGGAGGTCACTTTCGACGGAGTGACAGCCCTTTATCCGGCGATGGACATATATGTGACGAACATCTGCGACGATACCAAAACCTATGGGAACTTCTCCCAGATCAAGGGGTTCAACGGCCATATCGTCGTGAGGGTATATAAGGGAGGGGCGGTTTACAAGGTATATACTGTCTCAGACTCCGACAGGAAGATGACGGTTAAAAAGATATCGAAAGAATATAAATCGAAATAGGATGGACAGAAGGAAATTTTTCGAGACATCGAGCATTCTGGCGGCCACCGGGGTAGCCGCCCCGCTTCTGTCTTCATGCCGGGAAGACGGGGATCCTTTCCTTGCCGGAGCGAAGACTGCGGTGAAAGAGTCCTACAGATGCGATATCCTGGTCGTCGGCGGAGGCCCTTCCGGGGTGTGCGCCGCCATTTCCGCCGCCCGCCTGGGAGCGAAAGTCATGCTGGTCGATTCCGGCAACTGCCTGGGAGGCATGGGTACCAAGGGCCTCGTGGGTCCTTTCATGACCTGCTATGACGCCAAGGGCGAGGAAATGATCATCCGGGGGCTTTTCGAGGAAGTGGTGGACCGGCTCGTGGCCATAGGAGGAGCCCTCCATCCGAGCGGTATCCGGCAGAAGACCGAATTCACGGCCTGGATCAGCGAGGGACACGACCATGTCACCCCGTTCGATCCCGAACTCCTCAAGGTGGTATATGACCACATGTGCAAGGAAGCCGGTGTGAAAGTCCTGTACAACAGCGTTTTCGCCCATCCTGTGATGAAGGGTGACGCCATACGCGGCGCCGTCCTGCTGACACCTTCCGGCCTGGAGGCAGCCGAGGCGAAGATGGTCATCGATGCAACCGGAGACGGAACAGTCGCGTTCCGCGCGGGTGCTCCTTGTGTATTCGGAGATCCGGAGTCCGGACGTGTCCAGCCTTCTTCGCTGTTCTTCCGCATGAACAATATCGACACAGACCGCCTTATCGCCGAAGTCGAGCCTCATCTTCCGGAATTCCGCCGCGTGAACGGAGTCAGCTACCGTTGCCTGCACTGGCGTGTCGCGGAGGCCGAAGCTGCCGGAGAATGGGACCTCGCCAGGAAGTCGGTGAATATCTGGCGGTCCGTAGAGAAAGACCAGTGGGTGGTCAACTGCACCAGGATCCACGGTGTCGATGCCACTGATGCCGAAAACCTCTCCGCGGCCGAGGAGGAAGGCCGCCGGCAGGTGCAGGAATTGATGCATTTCTTCCGGAAATATGTCCCTGGCTGCGAAAAGGCGACACTGATGGGAACAGGCTCCGTAATGGGAATCCGCGAGTCACGCCATGTCCATGGGGACTTCGTCCTGCCGGTCCAGGATCTCATCGACGGTGTAATTCCGGAAGACAACATCCTCCTCTCTGCCAATTCAATCGACGTACACGGTGCAATGGGAGGCCCGGCAGGTGGACTCTACATGCCGATTAAGAAAGA
>ONPI01000208.1 GCA_900319685.1 uncultured Bacteroidales bacterium | reverse complement strand
AGGGAAGTCCTTCAAGGAATATGCGATCGTCTGCATGCCGGCCGGGTCAAGGCTGCGGAACCGTTCTCCAAGGCGGTGGAAAGCATGGTCAGGTCTCTCGAGCTTGAAAGGGCTGTATTCGCGACGGAAGTGATTCAAGGTCAGGTATCTCCGTCTGGTTCAGATTCCGTCCGGTTCCTTTTCTCTGCGTCCGGCATGAACCCCGTAGATGTCGCCAAGTGCGCCTCGGGCGGAGAATTGTCGAGACTGATGCTGTGCCTGAAGGCAATGATGGCCAGGTTCGTGAATATGCCTACACTCATATTCGATGAAATCGATTCCGGAGTTTCCGGCAGCACCGCAGACAAGATGGGTGGGATGATCTGCTCGATGGGCGAGGACATGCAGGTGTTCGCCATCACGCATCTTCCTCAGGTGGCGGCAAAGGGCAAGGCCCATTATCTGGTTGAGAAGGAGTATGATGTCCTTGGTTCCAGGCCTACTTCCTCTGTCAGGCCGCTGCAAGGCGAAGAGAGGATCATGGAAATCGCACGAATGCTGAGCGGCAGCCAGGTTACGGCCGCCGCTATCGAAAACGCCAAGGCGTTGCTTTCCGAAAGATAATCCCTATTTGACCAGCTTGGTCGTGAAGTTCGTCATGTAGAGCACCCTTCTGACGGCGTGGTTGACGTAGCTTCCGGACTCAGTCCTGTGCAAGTCGAAGTCCGACTGCAAGCCGGAGAACCGGACTTTTTCCATGCCCTTCGGCCAGTTGTCGCCGTATTTCGCCGCCAGCATGGTGAAATACTTCATCAAGTCATATCCTGAATATGATGAGCGGCTCGGTTCTCCGTTGAATAGGGAACGGTATGCTGTGTTGAACCGTTCCACCGCAGCGGAGTTGTTCTCGGTGTAATACTGGACGCACAGATGCAGTTTCAGCTTATGGAGATTCTCCACATCGATCTCGTCGTATGTCCTGAGCCTTGCTGTGCCGTACAGGACGATGTCGGCCTTCTTGCCGAGCATCGCATAGAGATTGCGTACTGTAGTGCTCAGGAAAGACCTGTCGGACCTGTTGTAGCTGCAGGCCAGCACGATGCGGTTTGTCCCGGTTGTGGTCATATTGGCGGAAACATTCCCATAGGTGGTGGTCACATGCTTTAGTCCGATGGCTTCCATCTCGTTTTCAACCTGAGCGGCGTATGCGGTGTTGGATCCTTGCGGTATTATCACGATAACCTTGTCGCTGGACTTCATGTCCGACTTTATCCAACGGACCATGTCCTTGATCTGGTATGCCGTTGGGGTAGGGGCCTGGATCAGGCCTGCAATGGAGTCCGTAAGAGATTCGACGTTGAGGTCCAGAGGGGATACGACCCAAGTGTTGCCGTCGCATACGGACACGGCCTTCCTGAGTCCGTCCCTCTTGATAGGCCCGATGGCGAAATGGCTCTTCGCGATGCTCTCGGTTGCCACAGGGATGGCTCCCAGGGATGCGTCATATACGTTCAAGTCGATGTCCGTGCCGGCTTCTCCCAAATCCTTGGCTGCGAGAAGGACTCCGCTGTAGAAGTCCATGCAGGAAGTCTTGTTCCCGCTCGGTTCCGCGTCGTTGAACGGAAGCAGGAGCGTCTGGACGACAGCATGGACGCCTTCCTTGACGATCACGTCATCGGAAATGTCATCTATGGTTTTCCTTGACTCCGGAAGGGTATCCCTCTTCTCCTCTTCCTCGATTGCCGGGTCTGTCGGCTGAGGCTCCACTACCTGGGCGTTGGCGCCTTCCCATTTTTCAGGATGGATAGGAATCTTGAGTTCCTGCTTCCGCTTCAGTTTGTCGGAGGTCATCCCGTTGATGTTGATGATCGACTCTTCAGAAACTCCGTATTTCTTGGCAATCGAGCCAAGGTCTTCGAACCACTTGACCTTGTGGATGAAATACTCATCTCCCTGCTGGGCCGAACCGGCTGACTGCTTGGCTGCAGCTGCCTTGGCCGTGCTGCTCTTGACAGGCTCGAACTTGAATGGCTGTTCCTTTGCGGGGATGAGGAGGACCTGCCCGGCCTTCAATCCCTCGGTCCTCAGGTTCAAGTCCTGGTTGCATTCATATATTTCCTGGATGGTCACCCCGTAGGCCTTGCTGATCGCCGGCAGGAT
>ONPI01000209.1 GCA_900319685.1 uncultured Bacteroidales bacterium | reverse complement strand
TTCGCAGCTTACCACGTCCTTCTTCGCCTGCCGAAGCCAAGGCATCCTCCGTACGCCCTGCTTCTCTTTCTCTAATGAATCTTTCGTCTAATGAAATTGCATTACCTTAATTTTCTTAAGCTAATCTTTTTTTCACTTACCTCGTTGTAATCTCTCAGTATTGTCAATGAACTGTCCGTTTTTTCGAAACGGGCTGCAAATATACGGACTTTTTTGATTCCAGCAAATCTTTTTTTGATTTTTTTTTTATCCCTATATTTGTAGTGAAACCGAATCCAACATGGAAGAAATCAAAAATGCATTGCCGGATAATGCTCAGAGGGAGCTGAAGCCGGGTGAGGAGTACGAACCGCTGATGAGAGCGGACAGGAAATGGGCGGAGGTGACGCCATATTCAGTGATAATGGGTATCCTGATGGTGATCCTGTTTTCCGCCGCGGCGGCCTACCTGGGACTGAGGGTCGGACAGGTTTTCGAAGCTGCAATCCCGATAGCGATCATAGCCGTGGGGCTCACCAGTGCCTTGGGGAAGAAGGAAGGACTGGGGCAGAACGTAATCATCCAGTCCATCGGAGGCTGCTCCGGGGCGGTTGTCGCCGGAGCGATATTCACCCTTCCTGCCATCTACATCCTCGGAGTGGAAGTAAGTTTCATGCAGATGTTCCTGTCTTCCCTGCTGGGAGGCATCCTGGGCATCCTGTTCCTGATTCCGTTCAGGAAGTACTTCGTCAAGGAGATGCACGGGAAGTATCCGTTCCCTGAGGCGACGGCTACCACGCAGATCCTGGTCAGCGGAGAAGGCGGCAAGGGTGTCGGTACCCTGCTAGTGAGCGGCCTGGTGGGAGGCTTGTACGATTTCGTGGTCAGCACGTTCGGGACCTGGGCGGACACCATAAGCACCACTGTCTTGGGAATCGGCCAGACGATAGCCGACAAGGCGAAGGTCGTCCTGAAGATCAATACCAGCGCGGCCGTCCTCGGTCTGGGATATATAATAGGTTTGAAATATGCCTTCATAATCTGCTGCGGAAGCTTGCTGGTATGGCTTGTGATAATCCCGCTGATGAACCTCATCTGGGGAGGCCAGGTTATCGACTTGATGAACACGGGAGTCACCACGATGATAAAGGATATGGCCCCGGAGCAGATATTCAAGGATTACGCCCGCCATATCGGCATCGGCGGCATCGCCACTGCCGGCATCATCGGTATAATAAAGTCCTTCGGGGTGATAAAGTCTGCAGTAGGGCTTGCAACCAATGAATTCAGGAAGAAGGGCGGGGCCGCAGAAGTTGCGGAACGCACGCAGGAGGATATCCCTATGAAGAACATAGTGTTCGGGATCGTCATCGCCCTGCTTGCCATCTTCGCTTTCTTCGCCTTCGGCGGCGTGGTCAGCAATATCTGGCAGGCTCTCGTGGGCTTGCTGATCGTGGCGGTAATCTCGTTCCTGTTCACGACGGTGGCGGCTAACGCCATCGCTATCGTGGGTACCAACCCGGTGAGCGGAATGACCCTGATGACCTTGATCATCGCTTCGCTCATCCTGGTGGCAGTAGGGTTGAAAGGAAACGCCGGAATGGCGGCCGCGATGCTCATCGGTGGAGTCGTCTGCACGGCTCTGTCCGTAGCGGGTTCCTTCATCACCGACCTGAAGATCGGTTACTGGATCGGTTCCACGCCGAAGAAGCAGGAGAGTTGGAAGTTCGTGGGAGTGGCTGTGGCCGCAGCTACCGTATGCGGAGTGATGCTGGTACTCAACAAGACTTATGGCTTCGTGGGTGACCAGGCTCTTGTAGCTCCTCAGGCGAATGCGATGGCGGCTGTCATCCAGCCTATGATGAACGGTGGCGGAGCTCCATGGCTGCTGTACGGAATCGGTGCAGCCATCGCCATAATCCTGACCCTCCTGAAGATCCCTGCCCTTCCGTTCGCCCTGGGAATGTTCATCCCTATAGACCTCAACCTCCCGCTGTTAGTCGGTGGGGCCATCTCATGGTATGTCGGCAGCCGCAGCAAGGAGAAGGAGGTGAACGAGGCCAGGTTGAACAAGGGTACGCTGATCGCTTCCGGATTCATCGCCGGCGGTGCTCTGATGGGGGTTGTGAGCGCCCTGCT
>ONPI01000213.1 GCA_900319685.1 uncultured Bacteroidales bacterium | reverse complement strand
GAGACCGCCGCGGTTTCCGTGGAATACAGCCACGACATAACCCTGACCATTCCAGGCCTGCCGGACGGAACGAGGGTCCGCTTCACTTTCGACGGTGTCAGCAACGCCTCGTCTTCGAATCTATATATAGAAGGGACCTTCAACCTAAACTCAAAAATGCTGACCAATGTGTCATACGAAGGCCTGACATCTAAGGCCGGCTCGACTGTGGTGGGTGCTCGGAACAATATCTTCGTCAGGTTCCATTTCCAGAAAGTCCGTAGGGACGACGGGCGGGAGCTTCTGTCAGACAATGTTCAGCAATGGCAATCTGCACCCGGCAGCAGCACATGGCAGAAGAATTCCGAGTTCGACAGCGCCGAGGACACAGATATCGCAGTTAGAGTCAGTCGGAAATCGAACATCGTTTACCTCGTCCTAGACTGCTCCTCATCTTTGGGCAGCGAGTTCGGAACAATGAAAAGTAAAGTCAAGAGTTTTATTCAGAAACTATATGACGATTCCTACATTGAGACAAGAGTGCAATCTGTCCAGATGAGGCCGTCGGAGACCTCCATAGAGAAGGGCCATACGACCAAACTCTCAGCGATGGTCTATCCGGCCACGGCGACCAACAGGGCTGTCAGATGGTCGTCAGGAAATCCCGGCGTGGCCTCCGTCGATACGAACGGAGTCGTCACCGGCGTTTCCACTGGGGATACATACATTTCTGTTGAAACGGTTGATGGTGAATACTGGGCGTCCTGCCACGTTACGGTCTTCGAACTTCCGGAGCCTTCCCAAGGACAGACGTCCTTCACGCAGAGCGGTCTGTATCTCGGAGTCTTAGCCTTCAACCAGGGGCTGTATTATTATCCGGCATGCCGGTTAACCCAAGATAATGTGGATGCCATCTGTTCCTTTGTTGATAACATGCCGGTTCAAAAAGGCTCGCTTCTTTATTATACATTGGAGTCTGTCCTTGAACGACTTAGCAAGGATGCTCCAGCTTATCCGGTTGATCTATATTATGCTAATGTTGTGACTTTTTCTGATTTTCTTGATCAAGGGTCGATTATGTGGAGCCGGCACCCATTCTCTTCTGAGGATGAATACATCTCATTCTTGGCGGGGGGAATTCAAGGGGCCGGCATCTATGTGGCGAATGACCATGGGGTTAAGGTTGGTTTTTATAACATTGGGATAAGGGGGGATGATGTTGTTGACATAAGCGGATATGAAGATAAGTTACGTAGACTCTGCAATAGGGGTTCATATGAGATAACGAATATCAGCAGCCTCCAAAGCCAGTTGAACAGTATTGCGAACGTGATTTCCGTTGAGCAGACGTACACGTATTCATGCAACCTGACGGTTACTGTCCCTGGCGTCGGAAATGGAACGCGAATCAGGCTTACATTTGACAACGTGAGCAGCGCTGCGCAGTCGAATCTGTACATCGAGGGAACATTCAACCTTGTTACGAAGTCTCTGACGGACGTGGTGTACCAGGGATTCTCTCCAGGCTCGGGCACGACAATAACCGGGACGGCGAATGGTATTTTTGTCACCTATACATTTGGCGGCCTCCAGAAATCTGACGGAACGCAGCTTTCCACCAGTTTTCTGAAAGAGTGGACCTGTGATTCTTCCGAGTCCGCATGGCAGGTCAATTCCGAATTCGACAACTCGAATGATGCCTCGGTAGAGGTGTCTACATCCATAGAAAGGGAATCGGCTGTCATATATCTGGTACTGGATTATTCGATGATCCGTACTCGGTTACGGCGGTATCCCTTAGCAAGACTTCATGGGGAACATTGCAGGGGAAGACGATGAAGCTAGTCGCTACTGTATCGCCGTCTACAGCTATTAACAAGTCGGTTGTATGGTCTTCTAGCAATCCAGCTGTTGCGTCTGTGGATCAGGATGGATTGGTAACTGCGCATAATATTGGCTCGGCAAGAATTAAAGTGACCACACAGGATGGTGGGTATACAGCCAGTTGCATAGTAACTGTCATGGAGACTATTGAAGAGGCGGTTGATCTCGGTTTACCTTCTGGTCTGAAGTGGGCCACCTATAATATTGGGGCGTGCCATCCCGAGGAATATGGCGACTACTTCGCATGGGGGGAAACAGAATCCAAGGTTGATTACTGTTGGGAAACGTATAAATTCGGCACTAGTGCAACTGGACCGTTTTCCAAATATAACACTAATAGTTCATTCGGTACTTTTGATAACAGAACAGACCTCGAAGCGGAAGATGATGCCGCACATGTAAACTGGGGCGACAACTGGAGAATGCCAACTGATGCCGAGTGGAAAGAATTAATAAACAACTGCACCTGGACTTGGACTACGGAGAATGGAGCGAATGGGTGCATGGTTACGAGTAAAGTGAACGGAAACAGCATCTTCCTCCCCGCCGCCGGTGGCCGGGACGGTAATAATTTCACTAATAAAGGTTCCAAAGGCTTCTTCTGGTCTTCGTCTCTCTATTCAAGTTACCCGAGCTTCGCGTGTGTTGCCGATTTCTATTCCGGTAATGTTATCGGCAGTCACAGCCTTCGCTGCTATGGTTTTCCTGTCCGTCCTGTTTCTAATACCGTCTCGTCCGTATCGCTTGACAAG
>ONPI01000216.1 GCA_900319685.1 uncultured Bacteroidales bacterium | reverse complement strand
AAACCCGGCTGGTGGGAGAGATTTGCGCCCGGCCACTCCCGACAGCCGCAAACCTAAACAAACAATGGATAACAGAATTCTCAATGGCCCAGGTCCGGGACGCTATGCCGACATCCTCCTGGACAACTGGTTCAAACGATCATTCAAGGAATACGGCAACGCCAAGCGCCTGATGCTCCTGTTCCTGCAGGCCCTGATCCCGGAACGGAGGATCGCCAGCCTGACCTATGCTCCGGAAGAGAGTACCAACCAGAATCCAGGAGGGAAGAACATCCGGGTTGACGTGGAGTGCACCGATGAGAACGGGGAGCGGTTCCTTGTAGAGGTCCAGCGATCCGAGCAGCACGACTTCTATGACCGGGCTGTATTCAATTCAACATTCTCGATACAGAGACAGCTGCGGGAAGGTTCGAGGAAGTACGGCGGTTCTCACTTCATCCTGAATCCGAGCGATGCCTGTTCCGTTATTCGGTGACGGAGGATGAGAGCGGGGAACTGATGACCGACGACCTGCACTACATCTTCCTGGAAGTGGAGAAGTGCCGTCCTGATGCGAAAGCATCTCTGATAGAGAGGGTTGGATATGCGCTTTATCACCTGCCGGAACTTGAGGGCAGGCCGGAAGGCTTCGACGAAGAAATCTTCGACCTGTTGTTTTCTTCGGCGGATTTGCATAATTTTGCTGAAGAGGACAAAATCAAATACCAGAACGACATGACAACCGAGCGGGACATACAGAACCAGATCGACTTCGCGATGGACAAAGGTCGCGAAGAAGGATTTGAGAAAGGTATCGAGAAAGGACGAGAAGAGGAGAGAGCCAAGATTATCAAGGCATTGAAAGAGCAGGGTGTGGCGGAGGAAATCATCGCAAAGGCTTTGAAAGACATTAAAGAATAAAGAACCTACATTTTTTAAAGACAACAAGCATATCCAGGTATGCCTGTTGTCTTTGTGTTTACGACTCTTCTGCAGGGATCATGACGATTGATCGTCATTGCCGGGTAGTTATTACGTCATTGCCGGCTCGACCGGCAATCCAAGATGCCCGATCAGGTCGGGCATGACGAAAGAAGGTCGGGCATGACAAGGTTGAGGTCGTGCATGAAGGGAAGGAAACCGGAAGAATTTGATGAGTGTATAACAAAAAGCCGGGAAGTCAGCTTTCGCTGCGCTTCCCGGCTTCTACGTTATATCATACTGTTATTTCGATTACTCGACAGGAATTGCTGTATCAGTATCCCTTTCCTTGACCATGAAGGTACTCACTGCATTGGCACGGCTAGCGCCAACCTCATTCATCCAGCAATTTGCGTAGTGGAAGCGAACTTGATAGTTCTCTCTTGCGGCAGTCGACCACCGTGGGAGGCAATGCTCAATATGAGAATAGTAGAAGGTTTCTGTATAGCGACGCCTTTGTTTATCATAAGATGTGTAGGTTATACCATTCTCTGTGAATTTCGTAGCAACGATAGAGAAGGAAACAGGCGTGGATACCCATGAAGCTGTTTCCCAGAGCGCCCAGTCAGCCAGATTCGGATTGTCCCATGTACTGTATTTCCATGAACCATAGTTGCCGGTGCTAAGCAATTTTCCTGCTATGGCCGGGACATAGACACCATTTGGTTCTATGGTAAGGACAACATAATTAGCTACACTGTTGTTAAGATTGACTTTTCCACGATTCGGATCGATGTTGTTTCCGGCCCATGCGGCCACATCAGCCAATGCCGGCACACGGTATCCTGCAGGGCAAGGATCGTAGATTGTCTTGGTCTTGTCTGCCCTAAATGCATCGTATCTTCCAATCCTGGTAAGTCTTGCAGCCCACAGGTTATAGTAGGTGTTGTCCATGATGCTGTTCGTGCAGAACGTATCGGGATTCTTTATGCATTTCTGGATTACTGCTGAATCCCTAGAGTACTCTACCTTTTTCATCGTAACTGGGTTACCATTGATATCATAGAAAGTCTTATCCTTGGCTCTACCCTCATACAAGTTCTTCTGGAATTGGAGAGGATCCTTCCTTCCGAACTGGTATATAGGAGCATTGCCATCGAAACGACCCTCCTGTGTCAGGGTGACATAGTCTTTTAAGCCGGTA
>ONPI01000217.1 GCA_900319685.1 uncultured Bacteroidales bacterium | reverse complement strand
TACCATTCGGTATTCAAGACGACCCGCAACGGCATTTTCGTAGGATTCCCGTTCATGGTCGCCGGCGGAGCGCTTGCAGGAGTGGACCTGTGCCGCATAAGTCCGTTCGTCTGGCTGGCGGTGTTCGCCGTCCTGCTTACCGGCACAAAGCTGGCGGCCTGGCTGGTTCTTCCTGCCGCCGTTGCGCTGTTCCTGTTTGCGGCTTCCATCAAGGACCTCGGTGTCGTGAGTGAATCCCTGAGCCGCACATTACGGCAGTCAAGTGTAGTCATCTATCTTTCGCATATGCTGTTTGCCGGCGTACTGACCATCTGCGGTATGCAGAAGGGTTTCGCCCTGTTCGCCATCACCTCGGCCTGCGTCCTGGGGTTGGCATATATGATGAAGTCCCCGAAATGCGAGAGGGTAGCTGGGTTTCTGTATTCTTAATATGACATATATTCACCCGAAAGAGGCTAGGTGCCTTATGGTCGATGTTCTGCGGGCGATTGATACGTTCTGCTCGGATAAGGGGCTGCGTTATTGTCTGGCATGGGGTACCCTGCTCGGTGCTGTAAGGCATAATGGCTTTATCCCTTGGGATGATGACATCGACGTATGGATGACTCGCCCGGATTATGACAGGTTCGTCGATGAATTCCGGGATGAAAAGTACGAAGTGCTGTGCTCCTCACGTAATGAGGACTATCCGCTGGATTTTGCAAAGCTTCATGATTCCCGGACGATAGTCGAGGAAGATGGGGGAGACGGCAAGTGGGGAGTTTTTGTGGATATTTTTCCGCTTGATGGAGTCCCTGACCACGATAGGGGAGTCAAACTTGTCAAGAAAGTCCGTGCAATCCGCCGGCTGGTTGCCAACCAGCGGTTCACTTATAAGTTCAAACCGGCGAAGGATGCCGGGTTCGCCAAGAATGTCAGCATTGTACTGGGCAAGGTCATACATCCTTTCGTCTCATTGAACAAGGTCCTGCTTGCGGAGGACAAGGTGATGAAGAGTTATGACTACGACGGTTGCCCGCTCTGTATGGACCTGTGCGATGCCCGCCGTCCGTTGATTTTTGACAAGGACCTTTTCCGCAATGTGGAACCGATCCCTTTCGAGGACGGAAGGTTCCTGGCCCCGGTCGAATATGATAGAATCCTTACGATGCTTTACGGGGATTACATGCAATTGCCGCCGGAAGAGAAAAGGGTGTCCAACCACGGCCTCAAGGCATATTGGAAAAACTTGTGATGGCAGATATCAAAACACTTTTGAGAAAAATGTTTCCGGAACGTCTCTGGGCGTTCTGCTGCAGGGTTTACTACAATTGTGTCCTGACATTCGCCAGGTTGCGCTATGCCATTGCCGGGAAGAAAGTCGATGATCCGAAGAGAATCCCGGTCATCATCAACAACTACAACCGCGTCTCCGACCTGAAGAGGCTCATTGCATCCCTTGAATCGAGAGGTTACGACAATATCGTAATCCTCGACAACAACAGCACGTATCCGCCTTTGTTGTCTTATTACGAAACCTGCCCCCACGAGGTCATACGCCTCCCGAAGAATTATGGATTCCTTGCAATTTGGCAATCCGGAACTACGACAGCGACGGAGTCTGCATCGACGACCTGCCGGACCATTATGCCCATAAGGCTGCCGTGCTCAGGAACGAGGCGGAGTTCTGGGAGAAAGAGGTGGAACCGGGGGTGTTCGATGCCGTTTCGGATACGACTTTCGCGCTTTACAGGCCATATACCAAGGGCGCATCCAGCCCTTACAAGTTCATGTGCCGTACCGGTGCACCATATATGATGAGGCATCTGCCGTGGTATCTGGACCTGGACAACCTGGATGAGGAAGAGCGTTATTATTCCGACCACGTGATCCAGTCGACCCATTGGTCCAAGACTGCAAAGAACAACAATGCTTGACAAACTGGCAAATACAAGATAATACAGGGGCAAGTATTTGTGAAGAAGGAGTTATAGAAAGGGATGAAAAAGGGTATTATCATATC
>ONPI01000218.1 GCA_900319685.1 uncultured Bacteroidales bacterium | reverse complement strand
GTCAGGATAGGGAGAGGATAACCGTAGATCCCAACGGCCAGGATATAACGATTGACAGGAATACTTACAACTGGGTGCCGTTCGACGATGTCGTGGGCTATTCGGTTTACGGCAGCCGGTACCGTAAGGCCAAGGCATCGAAGGGATGGGGAATATTCCTTTCCTGCGTAGTTGCACCCGCCAGCGGAGTGCTGCTAGTCTATGGAATTGACGAAGGAGTGGTTTTCCCTGCCGTAGTCGGAGGAGCTGCCCTGGCCGGAAGCCTCGGAGCCGGTATCCCTTTATGGGTAAAGGGTCGCAGGGAACTTGACTGGATGCTGGACGACTATGCTGAGCGTTTCGGCCCGAAGCCTTATGCGGCCTCAGTCTCCGTAGGTCCCACGAGGAACGGCGTCGGTCTGGCGCTGAATTTCTGATTTAGAATTCACAGGTAAAGTGTTACAATTCCTGGCCAAATCTGTCATTATTCACTAGTTTTGGCCACGTTTCTGATGACAGACTGTTTTTTGATATCCAGTGTTGTGACAATTACCAGAGTGATGGTGATAGCAATGACTGCGACAGTATAACATACCCGAGGATTCAGGAATGCAAAGGTGTCGTAGATAAGGATTCCTGCTGCAATCCCGATGAAGAAGGTGATCCACAGAACCTTATGCCATCGCTTCCGTTGACGGTCCACTTCACTCTTGACACCCTTGATGGCACTCGTCCTTCGAATTACTTCCAGCATAAAGCCGTAATCGTCCTTGACCATAGGCTTGCTTTCCTTGAGGAGGCCCTCTAATTCTTTATCTGTCATAAACTTATTAATTCTTTAAGATGGGATCTCCCAGATGAGAGATGATACTTGATCGTTCCGGAAGGAATTCCAAGGATAGCCGCAATCTCCTTGATGCTACGGTCTTCGAAGTAGAACAAGATAACGGCCGCTTTCTCTTTCTCCGGCAGCCTGTCAATGGCTTGATAAAGGTTTTGGAAGCGAAACAAATGGTCCGGATCATCATCTGCAGTCTTATTCAACGCTTCGCGTCCGTCAATCGGTAGTCTCTGCGGCTGGGTCTTCCTGCAATGGTCTATATAGCAATTATAGGCAATCCTGAACAGCCAGGTGCGGAAACTGGACAATCCCTTGAATGACCCGGAAGCTACGTATGCCCGGACCAAAGAGTCTTGAGCTATATCATCGGCAGTCGCTGAATCTCCTGAGCACAAAGCAAGCAGGAACCGCCTGAGCGGCACCTGCTCAATTCTGACAAGGTCGATGAAACGCTCCTCGGTCATTGTCTCTTTCGCTCGCCGATTGCTTTTTCTTCTGCAGCTATCTCTTTAGCGAGGACTTTTCTCATTATGAAGTATACCGCGATAAGTGACGCGCCGACGACGGACAGGATTCCTCCTGCAAATGTCAATAATATATAAGCGGAAGGTGCTGTTTTAAATGTATAGCCCAAAGCCAGAATGATAATGATGCCGATCAAGAGAAGACCCACAGTATCCCAAGCAATCTTTCTTTGGTTCCCTTCCTAAGCGGTTGTGTTTTAAAGAAATCCTGGTCAATCGGATTGCCGGATTCAATAGCCTTGATAATAATCTCAGCCGTCTTGTTGGTTTCGTTCTGCTTTGTCCTCATTACCAGCCAAACAATAGCTACCGGCATTACGACACAGATGAAAATTGGTGTAAGGATGTCCATAATAGTGCTTTTTATGTATTAGACGCAAGAATGGATGGAAAGGTTGGAAAACAGAGCGTTTAATTATCTACACAAAATTACCAAATATACCAGCAATGTTATACTTTTGCATTATCAAACAGGAATAATATGAAAAGGATATTCTTCGCCATCATCCTCGCACTGCCTCTGGTAGCGGCAGTCTCCTGCAGCGTAGCCGGACAGGCTACCATGAAACCCGGAGCAAACGCCCCCGTATACTTCGCTATGGAGGAGATGCCGGACTTGTTGAAATGCCTTCCCTCTCCCCCGGTGCCAGGCAGCGACGGCTTCGTTTACGACAGCCTCCGTTACGAATGGGGAAAGGAACAGAGACTTGATCCAGCCAAGGCGGAAACCGTCTTCAGGGATGCCCTCTGGCAGCTTGATTCCGTAATCGCGATATTCAGCGAACCTTTTGGGATGGAGATAACCGCGAAAAAGACTCCGCAGATATATACTGCCCTGCTCAATGGAATAGCGACCATAGAGCTGATCAGGATCCAACCAAAGGCTTATTACCACCGCGAGCGCCCGTTCGTACGCTTCCACGAGCATATGCTCACCACCTGGGAGGAAGAAGGAATAGCCGGAGAGGGCTCATACCCTTCGGGCCACACGATGAGAGGCTGGAGCGCCGCG
>ONPI01000220.1 GCA_900319685.1 uncultured Bacteroidales bacterium | reverse complement strand
AGTTCGTTGTCGATTACGTGGAGGACTGAAGAAGCGACCTCCGGCTCCACGAGCATGTCGTCTCCTACCAAGGCGAACAACATGTTCGGACGGACTTCCATATGCTGTCCTTCATTGTCCACATAGTCCGCGAGGTAACCGGCTCCTGGGTTCCAGAACACAGGCTGGAAGTTATCCTTCACCATGCCGGCGATCCTGGTCCATTCCTTGACGAACTCGCTGCCTTTCGGACCGTATGCCTTCTCCATCTCGATGGCGAACTTGATCATATGATACCATAGCGAGTTGGTTTCCACCTGGTATCCCGCCCTCTCGGTGACCGGATTCCCATTGACGTAGGCGTTCATCCAGGAAAGGGCGACATGGTCGAGCTGGGCCCAGAGAAGCCCGTTCGGCTGCATCGCGACCTCGCTCCTTCTTCCCGGCAGGTAGCTTTCGAGGATGTGCTTGACCGTCGCACCGTATTTCTTCCACACAGCCTTGGCATCAGCCCCGTATTCAATATACTTCTTCAAGACACCGGCCAAACGTAGAGGAGCCTCCACCTGGGTGGTCCTGTGGAACAACCTCTCCTGATTGTCCGCTATCAGGTTGTCGAGGATCTCTTCGAAGGAAGCCTTGTCGCCATTGGCATACAGGGTCAGTCCCGGAAGCGACACCAGGGTCTCCCTGAGAAGACCGGTGAACATCCAGGAGAAGCCTGCGGTAATCTTCTTGCGGCCGTTGCGGTCGCGGATGAGAAGGTCGGCGCAGTGCACCAGATGGTCGTGAAAGCTGGTGATCTCCGGAATCTTGGAAACCAGCGTTTCGAACTTCCTCTTAAGCTGCGTAGCAGCCACCTGGTTTACGCCTGCCGAAAGCACTATCGCTTCGCCCGGCTTCATGTCGGCCTCGAAATGCCCCGGGACGTAAAGGTCCTCGCGACAGTCGAATCCGCGGCGGTATTCGTCGGAATATGTCACCCCTTTGTACCAGCAAGGAGTGGCCTTGAAGCCCACCTCCTTGGTATTGAACTGGATATTCAGGTCCGGGAATCCGTCATACAGGCACCAGGCCATTCCGTTAGGGATCTCCCAGCCCTCAGTCCTCGCAGTAGGATTCTCGCTGGTAAGGAGATGGATGTCCCTGAACGCCAGGAAAGGAGTAAGCAGGAGCCTGACTTTCGAAGGAGCGTTCAGGAGTTCGTACCGGATCATCACCTGATCGGTATCCGGAATCTTGGTGAATATGATCTCACCGACCTTGTAAGTGATCTTGGGTACCGGATCGGCCTCGAAATCGATGATGTACTTGTGGCCGCGCGGCTCATAGATGTCTCCGTAGCAATGGATGCCAAGGTTGAACTGCTTGCCGTTGAGCACGAGGCTTTCATCGATTGAAGAAAGAAGCAGATGCATGCTTCCTCCGAAAGCGTCAACCGGAACGGCCAGGAGGCCGTGGTAACGGCGGGTGTTGCAAGTGACTATCGAAGTGTTGCAGTAAGCCCCCGTCTTGTTGGCGTTGATGATCTCCCTCTTCAAAGAATATGAAAGGTTGACCAGTTCTGACTTGTTGAATTTCAAAAAAGCCATATTCGTCAGTAAAACAATTATTTTCGGTTAGTTCTGTCTGTCAGGACCAATGCACATCGGCTCGGCAGATAGAGGATAAGGTTCCCATCCACGGTAAAATGTTCCCCGTCGTCGTCCAACCGGGAGAAACCGTTGAATCTCTTCTCATCGGAATCGAGCACCTTGACGTAGTCTCCGTCCGGGGCCGGGAAGGCATAGTCGGCGAACGAATCGACCGGGTTGAAATTCAGCGCAAAGATAAGGCTTTTGCGCTTGAAAATCAAGATTTTCTTTTCCTCGTCAGCCCTTAGCAGCTCAGGGGAGGCTGCAAGAGCGCCATATCGTTTTATAAGATGTATCATCTCCCTGTCGAAGTCCTGGAGGCAATGATAACGCAGGTAGTCAGCGTCTGCCAGGGACCACTGACGGCGGGCATACGCATAGCTCCATCCGTTCCCTTCCCTCGGGAAATCGATCCACTCAGGGTGCCCGAACTCATTGCCCATGAAATTGAGATAACCGTCTCCGGCGGTGCCGATGGTGACGAGGCGTATCAGTTTGATGAGAGCCATCCCCCTGTCCACGACAGGATTGCTCGACTCCATATTCATGGAATAGTACATTTCCTTGTCCATCAGCCTGAAAATCAAAGTCTTGTCACCAACAAGAGCCTGA
>ONPI01000221.1 GCA_900319685.1 uncultured Bacteroidales bacterium | reverse complement strand
CATATCATACCAGTCGTTGGCAGGATAAATAATGCGGTTTGCTCCAGGTTTTCCTGTCTGCTCAATCTTATCATAAGAATACTTAAGTTCACCAAGAGGGTCGCGTGTTGTTATCGCCTCGTTGAATGACTTCATGTAAGTAACAGGATCTGCGAGTTCGACCACATCAGTAGGAGAGGAAAGGGAAGTCTCAACACGGGCGAATATCTTCGCCGGTCCCTCTTGTCCGCGCTTTGTGGTTACGAATATCACACCATTAGCTCCTCGGGCACCATACAATGCAGTTGCTGTAGCATCTTTCATGATCGAGAAGCTCTCGATGTCGTCAGGCTGCAAGCGGGCAAGGTCAGTGGAGGTCAACTCGATATTGTCAATCAAAATCAGGGGATGAGTATTGGCGCCGAATGTCGTAATACCACGGACGAAAAAATCGGCGTTGTCCTGACCTGGCTCACCTGACCTCTGATACGCGATGACTCCGGCAACATTTCCTGCGAGGGCTGTCGTAAGGTTACTGGAAGGAACTTTCAAAGTCTTTACGTCTACGGTAGATATGGAGCCGATGACACTTTCCTTGCGTTGTTTACCGAAGGCGACAATGGTCACCTCGTCAAGTTCATTCGCAGAGTTCTTGAGCCTTACTTCAAAACTGGTCTGACTACCGATAGTAAGAATCTGTTCTTGCTTTCCAAGGCATTCGAATTTCAGTTTATCGGTAGGCTTAACTCCAGTGAGCTCGAAACTACCGTCAAGGTCAGTCATCACACCTTTTGATGAGCCGACAATCGAAACTGTGGCGCCAGGCATCGGCTCTCCTGTCTCTTCTTCATAAATGATACCCTTAACAGTCTTGGTCTGCGCCATAGCCGACAGAGTAACAAGCACGAAGATTAGTGACAGTACAATTCTTTTTACTGGCATAGTATTAAAGTTATATGGTACTTAGAGACAAATTTAACCATTTTTCACAAATAACAATAGATTTTCTATCTTTGAAAACATGAAACACTATCTTCCAGCTGCAGGTTTCGCCCTGCTCATATGCGCGATGGTCCATGCCCAGGGACCGGCAATTACTTCATATGTAGATCCTTTCATCGGAACCGACGGGATGGGACATACCTTCCCGGGAGCATGCGTGCCTTTCGGTGGTATGCAACTCAGTCCTGACACGGACACGATCCCTCACAATATCAATGGCAAATACCAGCCGATGGTATATGAGACCTGCGCCGGGTACCGGTATTCAGACCCGACCATCGTCGGATTCAGCCACACCCACTTCAGCGGTACAGGCCACTCCGACCTGGGAGACATCCTCATCATGCCGACCACAGGCCCTCTGAAATTGAATCCGGGCACCGCGGACAATCCTGACAGCGGATTCCGCAGCCGCTTCTCCCACGACAGCGAAAAGGCTGAAACGGGATACTACGAAGTTACATTGAAGGATTACGGCATCAAGGCCAGGCTCACCGCCACCCAGAGGGTCGGAGTCCATCAATATACCTTCCCTGCCGTCACTCCCGGCTCCGACCGGGAGTCTCAGAGCCAGATCATCCTGGACCTGATCCACGCCATCTACGACTATGACGGCAAGACCCTTTGGGCGGAAGTCCAGGTGCAGAACGACCATCTGGTCACGGGCTACCGCATAACCGACGGATGGGCCCGCACCAACTATACCTATTTCGCCATTTCATTCTCCCAGCCTATCATCGAATATGGCTACATCGACCGGGAGAAGGTCAACTACAAGGGCGGCTGGAGCAAATTCGACCAATACCACAACTTCGCGGCCATGGCCGGGAGGAAACTCGTCGCCTGGTTCAGGTTCGACACCGCCAGGAATCCGGAACTCACCGTGAAAGTGGCGCTTTCCTCAACGGGTACGACCGGAGCCCTGAAGAACCTGGAAGCCGAAGCCGCTGGCAAATCCTTCGAGCAGGTCCGCAGCGAAGCCCGCGCAGCCTGGGAGAAAGAACTTTCCCAGATCGAGGTCGAGGGCAGCGAATCCCAGAAGAAGATGTTCTACACCTCCCTCTACCACACTATGATCAACCCTTCGGTCTATATGGACGTGGACGGTTCCTACAGGGGCCTCGACCACGAAATCCACAAGGCTGAAGGATTCACGAACTACACCGTCTTCAGCCTATGGGACACCTACCGTGCCGAGCATCCGTTCCTGGCCCTCTTCAAG